>DASZYT010000001.1:0-86651 GCA_035545275.1 Saccharimonadales bacterium (SeqCode)
GAACCCCCGACCTTTGGTACCGGAAACCAACGCTCTATCCAGCTGAGCTACGCGCGCTTAACAGGGGTAATTTTAGCACATTACCAGGGGCTATACTATGCCTAGGCGGTCTTTTCATTGCGTAGCATAAACATGCCTCGCCAAATTCTATCGGCAAAGTAGGGCTCCTCTGTTCTGCCCAAAGCGCGAAAAGCTTGCTCGCTCTCATCTATCTTACCCTCGACCTCTTGCCTCACGACGACATCGACAATGGTGCGCCACATATTCCGATACTGGGGCGGCAAGTCGACATTGGCAGCGCTATATTTTATTGAATCAAGATAATTTTCTAGACGTTCGCCTCGTGTAATTTTAGCTTCAGTAACTTGGCGTATAGTCATATCCGGCATGATCTTAAGGCCACCCACCTCCTCTACGGTGGTCGGCAGATCGTCAAGATAATACCCCTCTGCAGGTGGCAGGAGAGGTTTAAGCATAACGCCGGTGTGCGCTACTATTTGCTCGGCAACAGCCCGCTCGCGTGTGTGCCTGTAGTCTCCGTGGCCCCGTTGGTTGGAGCTGATGGCAATGAATCCTCCTGGCTTAACTACCCGTTTAGCTTCATTGAGCATAGCTTTCGCATCGCTCGCGCGGAATATTACATTATGAAGCGAGGCCCCGGCTGCAGAATTGTCACGAAGCGGTAACTGCTCACCTATACCCTGGACAAAGTCTATCCTCGAACGCTGCTCGTCTGACAGTAGGGAGTAGAGCTCCGCTGCTTCCGTATTTGGCTCCACACAGAGGATACGGGCCTGCACACCTATGGATAGGGCTGCATCGGCTATCATTTCACCACTACTGCTGCCTATGTCGACCACTACGTCGCCACATGTCAGCATGCGCCCCAGGACTTCTTCGCCTAGACGCAACCCCATTTCATTGAAATCGACAGGGTTAACTGCGTACGTCTCATTAATGAGTCGACGCAACTTCATATATAGAACAGAGTCCCTCTGATCTACCCTTAGTGCCGCTTCATACCGTTCGCCGTTAAAGGCCATTCCGTATGCCCCCTGCCATGCACTTTCTATGTGTGAAATACTCGACTTCTCCCTGCCTATTATAAAAGCAGTGCCCCGCACGCTTTCAGTCCTAGTATTGGTAATAATTATACCCAATCAGGCATACTTTGGCAGCTTCTGTACCTGATAGGCACTGGCCGAAAGATGTTCCATTGTTGCGACTTGTTTAAGCAGCACTATATAATAAGGGATGTGACACCGACTAAATTCAGAGATTTTGTCCACAAACACGGTACCGCCGAGCAATACAAAACCGGTCAAGTTTTTCATGGCCACGACTTTCCGGCCAAGCTCTTTGTGCTTAAGACCGGCTACGTGAAGCGCTACCAGGCAACTAACCCACATCAAAGAGTTATCGAGCTCATTTATGGACCGGGTAGGATTATTTCTTTGTCCCAACTGTATGCGGCCTTGTTCGGCGTTGAGCAAAACCAAGAGGATCTTATATATGTGTATGAGGCGATGACGGATGTTGAAGCTTGGGTGGTGACCCACGATCAAGTAATGCAAGCACTGCAAAAAGGCCCTGAACTTTACAAGGATTTTTTCTATGAATCGGGGCTTACACTCAGGGCAAATATCAACCGTCTAGCTAGCAATGCACTCAAGGATGATTACAAAAAAGTAACCCATCAGATAAAATGTCTGGCAGATGAATTCGGTGATGTCGTGCAGCACAAGGGGAAACCGGTAACTAAAATTTTGGCACCTCTCCGACCTATTGATATGGCTGAGCAGCTTAATATCTCTGTTGAGGTGGCCGACGCGGTAATGAGCAGTCTGAACAAAAACGGCATCATTGTTATTGAGGGAAGCACTGTTTATGTGCCAGATGGTGCCCAGCTTAAAGACGAATATCTAAAAACTAGTTTCTAGACTGCAGGATATTCTATCGGCTACAAAGGAGCAGCGCCCTCTGAAAACCCTACGGTCGCCCTAGCCTTGAACGATTCCTGGCTACTAAGGCAGCATGTACGCTTCTAATAATATAGTCGGCAAGCCCAGAGGGATTAGACACATGAAGCGAGTGATCGCCCTCCAGACTTTCTTCATTATCTGGGTGTCTTCCAAGCCATATTCTGCGCCGTTCACGAGCGGTTGCCTCGTTGTATACTTTGTCGTCGCTTGCACACACCACATCTACCGGAATATCAATCGGAACAGAAGTACGGGGAATTTCTTGTCCACGAGGGGTGCGTTGTGGCCGCATGCGCTGAACTATTTCCGCCAGCAGAGCGGTAGGCGTGCAATTGTAAAACACTTCTTTGGCAATGTCGGGATTGTATCGTGTCCATCCATCTTGTAGGTCGATGATACCTTCGAAAAAAAGAGGAGTATGTCTCGAATCTTTCTGTGGGCTCCAATCATGGCGTTGTGCCACCACAGGAGGACCGCCTACATTGATCAGGGTTATTCCGCTAATAGAAGAAGAAAGGCTATCCTCGTAAGATGCACGTACGGCTAAGGCGCCGCCACGTGACACCGCCACCAGATGAGCGGGGGAATCCTCGTGTTTAGCAATAGTTTTAGCCAAGACAGCAAGGTCATCAGCCTCCTTTGATTCTTGACGGCTGCTTGGCAGGTCCAGCACCTCTATCCATAAGCCGGTGTCAGCCGCTTCGACATGGGAGACGAGAGTTTCGTAGTCGTCGGGGTGCTGCCAGGCGCCCGGAATCACTATCACTCTTGCATCTGTAAACACTGGTCCTCCTGGGGACATTTCCGTATGTTCTTGTGCTGTTCTAGGACCTGGAATCATCACTTCACCTCTAAGGTAATGGGTTACTATACTACCATCTAACACGCTACTTGAAAAGGCGGGAAGGGTTGTAAGAAATTTTACAGACTACCTTCGCCATGGTGCTAATGTTTAAGCAAGGTGTTAAAACAGAAAGGACAAACATGACACTCGAAACAATGCTCGACAACCTCCACGCATTGGCGGTTAAAACTCAACTCGCTCAGAAAAAAGCAGAAAAGAAGTAAGTCCTCTTTTACAACTGTGCCCTTTGTGACCGTATACTAAAAGTATGATAGACGACAGGGTGGTGTTTGAGGGCGATACAACCACGGGTCATTTTATCGTGACTGATACCATCTATGCCGGTCGGCCGGCGCGGGTGCTGTACAGCGGCAATCACCACGCCGCTCAATCTGGCGAAGCCACCGACGACAAGCCGGAACTGCTGTTTGATTACAATGAGCGCTTCATGGAGTTGGTACGCGGCTTGCGACCGCAGCGTGTATTACTGATAGGCGGCGGGGCTTTTGCGCTACCCAAGGCATTAAACCGGGAATTTCCTCGAATAAAATTGGATGTCGTTGAAATTGACGGAAAGCTATATGAACTTGCGCAGACTTATTTTGACTACAAGCCTACTCGTCGTACGCACATATACATCGAAGACGGTTTAAAATTTTTGCAGACTACAACGGAACAGTACGATTTGATAATTGTTGATGCTTTTACCAATGACTCGGTGCCGCCGTCTTTGCAAACTACTACCACGGCTAGCCTAGCGGCTCACCATCTGCGTTCCGGTGGCGTAGCGGCCATGAATCTCATCGCAGCCTATTATGGTGAGCGCAGCGCGGCCTTGCAACGTCAACTGGACGCTTTCAAGGCAGCCTTCAGCACGATAGACGTGTACCCCGCGGGTCACGGCCAGTCACTGTGGTTGCCACAAAACTTCATTGTCATCGCTCAAAACGGCACCCGCAACCTGCAACCCCACTTACGCTACGCCGCTCTTTCCCATGAGTAGCACGATGGTAGGGGAAACTGCACGGCATTATTAACGAACTTAGAACCTTACTCCAAACCAATTCGCTAACTTAGCAGTATAATTATAGTCAAATGACTCAACTCATAATTCTCGTATTTCCCTTATTGCTTGTGGTTTTTTGGCTATGGATGTTCCACGACATGCTAAATAACGATGACATACCGAGTGCTGAATCGGCAGAATTTCGCTGGCCACCAGAAGCAAAAAATCATTGGATAATATTTTTTATTGTGTTAAATGTATTCACCGCAGGGTATTACTATTTCACTGAATATAAAAAATAGACGTCAGTTCTGACGCCTACTAATTAAATTCTTATTGGTACGCCCGGCAGGATTTGAACCTGCGACCCCTTGGTTCGAAGCCAAGTACTCTAATCCGCTGAGCTACGGGCGCGTATCATCCTATAGTGTACCATCTCTGGTAAGTAATGTAAGATAACATCATGCCAAAGATTACAAATATGGCCGAAGCAAATGCGGCATTGTTGCCCTATGTGCCGCTCGTGGCGCGATTGACGGGCAAAGACACCACGCTGGACCGCATCCGTGTTCTGATGAACTTGTGCGGCAACCCACAAGACAAAATCAAGATTGTGCACATTGCCGGCACCAGCGGCAAAACGTCCACGGCATATTTTATGGCGGCACTACTGCGTGCTGCCGGCAAGCAAGTTGGGCTGACCGTTTCGCCGCACGTAGACAGCGTGACGGAGCGAGTACAAATTGACGGAAAACCGGTCGACGAACACACATTTTGCCAGGGTTTGGGTGAATTTTTGGACATCGTTGAGCAGATGCCCGAGCGGCCGTCGTACTTTGAGCTGCTGTACGCGTTTAGTTTTTGGATGTTTGAGAGAGCCGGGGTAAACTACGCCGTCATCGAAACGGGCATGGGCGGATTGCACGACGCCACCAATATCGCTGCGCGCGCGGACAAGGTGTGCATTATTACCGACATCGGCTTTGACCATATGCACATACTGGGCAACACACTGGCAGCTATCGCTGCGCAAAAAGCGGGCATTATCCACGAGCATAATCAGGCGTTCATGTATCGCCAGAGCGATGAAGTCACAAACGTAGTGCAACAGTGGGCCGACGCGCATCAGGCATCCCTCGTACTTACTACAGAAGAAGCTGAGCGCCATAGCTACCAAGCCGACTTTCAGCCGCACATGCCGGAGTATCAGCAGCGCAATTGGCTACTGGCGCATCGGACGTACAAATTTTTGTGTGAACGCGACGGATTGCCAAAGCTCAATGCCGACCAGCTACACCGCACGCAACAAATCCAGGTGCCGGCGCGTATGGACAAACGCACCGTGCAGGGCAAAACGATTATCATGGATGGCGCGCACAACGCGCAAAAAATGACGACGTTTCTCGCCAGTTTTCAGCATGAATATCCGGGTATAAAACCGGCAGTTGTGCTGGCTATGAAAGACGGCAAAGAGCCGGCAGACATCGGCCCACTGCTGGCGCCGCTAGCTAGTCGAGTGGTACTTACCACTTTTGACACCTCGCAAGATTTGCCGGCAAAATCCATACCACCCTCGGTGCTCGCGGATATTTTTGCAAAAGCGGGCGTAAAAAACCTCCAGACAATCCCCGACCAGCACGAGGCATATCAAGCCATGCTAGGTGGGCCAGAGCCGGTGTGTATCATTACGGGCTCATTTTATCTGCTTAGCCAATTACGGGAGCGCGAAAACTTGGCGTAGGCAATCGCCACGGCCACCGTGTTTACTGGATAGTGTTCGCCCGCTATTATTAAAAGATGATTCGACACATCGTAGCATTTGATAGAAAACGGGGCTTTGCCAAAGGTGGCGTGATACCGTGGTATATTCCTGATGACGAAGCGTTTTTTTCGACGGAAACTAAAAAATACGGCGGCAACGTGCTGGTGGGAGCCCGTACGTTTGAGACATTCCAGCATCCTTTGTCCGAGCGCAAAAATTATGTTTTGACGCATAGCAGCACGCCGATTCCTGGCGCAGTGGTGGTGAACGATTTGCAAAAATTTTTGGCAGAGTTTCAGGAAGATCTGTGGGTAATCGGCGGGGCAGTGTCTTTTGAGCAAACACTAGACGTCGCCGATGAACTGTACATCACTAAGATAGATGCAGAGTTTGGCTGCGACCGCTTTTACCCTGAGTACGAAGATAAGTTTGAGCTGGTGCAAGAAAGCCAGCCAAAAAGCCAAAACGGCTTCAACTTTGTATATACAGTTTATCGGCCAAAGCGTTAGCCAAATAAGCCGCTGATGCCTTCGCCTTCACGTTTGAGCCGTTCTGCCTCACTTTTTTTGCTGGACGCTTCGGACTGCGCCTGTTGTGCCTCTATGGATTTTTCGCGGGCTTCTTCCTTGAGTTTTTCCCGTTCCTCTTCATTGTCTTCGGCTTCTTTTCTCTTTTCCTCGGCTTCGTGCTCTGCCTCTTCCGCCTCGCTCTCAGCCTCGTCAGCTTCTTCGGCTTTCTTTTCCCCCTCTTTTTTCTTTTCTTCCTTTTCCTCCGCTTCTTTCTCCATCTCCTGGGCCTCTTTTTCTGCTTCCTCTGCCTTTTTCTTTTTCTCTTCGCTCTCCGATTTTTTACTTTCTGCTTCCTGCTTCAGGCTCTCTGCTTCCGATTTGAGCTTTTCGGCCTCTTCCTTTTTTGACTCGGCTTCGCGCTTGAGATCATCTGGACCGGGCATAGGGGTTCCTTTCTTTAGGATGCAGTGTATCGAAGCGGGGAACAGAGCGCAGTAACATATCCGACTGCCTTGTTGGCTAGGCGCTGATATGCTGAATGGGTTAAATGGAGTATACGTATGCCGCCAGACGAACCGACCGACGAGGAGCGTTTAGAGCAAGAGGCACAAGACTATGACACCCCGTTCCATCCGGCCGATCCCAACCCGCCCGACACAGCAGGAGATGAAAGCCGCACCGAGCGAGCCGCCGAGCCGGGCAGCACCTATCCGCAAGGCGACTCAAACGTACAAAAGGAGGAATTGTATGATGCAGGCGAGGGAGCTGCCATGGGTGTACCAGAGGTGCCAAACGTCGGTAATGCAGTGACAGACTACACCCCGAACCAGAGCGATTCACCGGATGATTCAGACAATTCTAAGCAAGCTGCGTAAAAATTCTCATAGAGCTCATGGCTGGCTGCGCCTACTATGGAGCTACTAACGTAACAGAAAGGAGGGCATGATGACAAAAGCCTCGCGTAATCCTGGCAACTTCGCAAATGACCGTAAACGTGCAAGCATGGCTGGTCGTCGTGGCGGTTCGATAAGTCCTGGCAACTTCAAGTTCAATCCCAAACGTGCAAGTGAGGCTGGTAAGCTAGGTGGTTCCCGTCGCAAGACCCCCGCATAGCATCAGTAAGCCTATCCCCGGCTCGCCCTAAGAGACTGCTTACGCCCGGCAGTCTCTTTTCTTTTGAATCTAGTTTTCCTGGCGGCGCAACGTTACGGCGCCAAAGGTCAAGGCGGCAATGCAAAAGAGGGCCACGATGACCAGATCGCGCACGAACGTCCCGCTCCACGATACGTGCGTGGTTGCCTGACGCATCGCCTCTACCACGTAGGTGAGGGGGCAGACGTCAGAAATCCACTGCAGCACCACCGCCATGTGTTCGCGCGGCACAAAGAATCCGCCGATGAGTAGTTGCGGCATGATGAATGTGGGCATAAATTGTACGGCTTGATACTCAGTGGTCGCGAATGCACTCAAAAACAAACCAATCGTCATGCCCAACAAACCGGCCAGTACAGCGGAGGTAAACACCGCTCCCGTGCCACCTAATACATGCACACCCAGGAATCCCAGCGTGACGCCCACATCGATACAGCATTGCAGTATTGCCAGCGAAACGAAGGCCAGCCCATAGCCAAGCATGAGCTCGAGCTTCGTCATGGGCAGGGTCATGATGCGCTCCATAGTGCCGCCGGTGCGCTCACGCAACATGGCAATGGACGTTACCAAAAACATAGCGATGAGCGGAAAGACACCCAAAATCATCGGTGCAATACGATCAAATTGAGCCGGTTCGTCGTTGTAGACATACTTTAAGATAACAATGAGCACGCAAGGGACGAATAATACCAAAGCCAGTGTGCGCGGGTCGTGCTTGAGCTGGCGAAGAACACGGGCGGTGGTAGCGAGGGTACGCTTGCGGTTCATGCCGGTGCTCCTTCGATAAGTTTTATAAATGCATCTTCGAGCGTGGCGGTGTGGGTGTGCGTGCGCAGCTGCGCCTCGGTGCCCGTGGCCAATATCTCTCCATCGTGTATCAGCAGCAGGTGGTCGCAATGGCTGGCCTCGTCCATGACGTGGCTGGAAATGAGCAAGGTGGTGCCGGTGGCGGCCAGCTGTTTGAAGTGCCGCCACAACTCATGGCGCAATATAGGATCGATGCCGACAGTGGGCTCGTCGAGTACCAGTAGGGGCGGACTACTGAGCAAGGCTATGGCCAGCGACAAACGGGACTTTTGGCCGCCAGAGAGGGTAGCTCCTACCTGGTGCGCTTGGGGCGTCAGACTCAATTGTTCAAGTAATTCATGAATGCGTGCTTTTGGGACACCCACCAAGGACGCAAAATAGCGCAAGTTCTCATACACCGTCAGGTCGCTATACATGGAGGGCAACTGGGTCATATATCCTACCTGTTTGCGCAGGGCATGCGAACCTGCGCGCTTGCCCAGCACCGTAACATGTCCGTGGGTCGGTTTTTGGCGGCCTACGATAGTACGGAACAGGGTAGTTTTGCCAGCGCCCGACGGGCCCAGTACGCCCACAATAGAACCGGACGGTATCGTAAGGTTTATGTCGTGCAGTATGACGGCATTGCCCTTTTTTACGCTCAACTTTTTTATCTCAACAGCGGGCTGCATTACACCTATCATACTGCTTATGGCTACAACAACAAAACACCCCGGTTTCCCGGGGTGTTTAGAACATCAAACCCAAACTGCTAATACGTGTGCGTATGACGCGGACGCTGTAAGGCATTGAGGATTGCTACAAGCACGATTGCTCCGATAAACGACCAGAACAGCCCGCTCCAGCTAAAGGCCAGGTAAGCGCGGTCAGCACCGGTAGTCCAGTATGACAAAATACTTCCTAAGAAGGCACCAACAATTCCAATGATCATACTGCCCAATACGCCTTCACGACGTCCCATAACGGCTGCCGCCAACCAGCCTACAATTGCTCCCAGAATCAAAAATGCGATAATTCCCATACACCTTCCTTTCGTTAGGTTCTATTGCTTACCCAGTGTCTACTTATACGTGGGTCGTTGAGGGCATGCCAAAACCGTACTCAAAGCTGTGTGAGAACTTCGGCAAGTCGTGGCACTGCGTACGTATATCTCTCTCCATCGCCTGGTCTCCGTTTACCTTACTCTTACAGCCTACGGGAATAAAAGAAGGGGGACTATAAGTTTTCTTACAACCTACTTTTACGCTGCTGACAAGTATTATGTCTCTTCTCCAAGCCGATTTTGGCTCGGGTCGAGCATGCGCGTGATGGCTGCCTGGATCTGGTCGTCGGGTGTGGCCTGGGGCGAAGGCTTTTCGCGGCGGGGCATGGGCAACCCCTTGGCTTTGCGCTCAACGAGCTGTTGGACATATTCGGCATGCTCATCGTGATAGTCATTGACATAGAAGGGGGCGCTGAACCGGTCGATAAGTCGTTGCAGAGCCTCGACTTCAGAGGGGTTCGACTTGGGCAACGGGCGCGTTTTGATGTCGCTGCGCGGCACGATCTCATCGGCAAAGCGTAGTTGGTGCAACACCAGCAGGTCGCCCGCGACGCCTAGCGCGCCGATGTGCTCTTTGCTCATGATAACGAACTGGGTGATGGCAAGCTTGTCGCTACGCACCAAGGCTTCACGCAGTAGCGCATAGGCCCGTTCGCCACCGGCGCCCGGCGTAATGTAATACGGCTTTTCGTAGTAGATAGGGTTGATGTCGCCTGGCTCGCAAAATTGCTTTACGTCGATGGTCTTGAGGTGGGGTGTGCCGGTTTGTTCCAGCTCCTGGTCGGTGAGGGTCACGAACTTGCCTGGCTCCACCTCGACGGCCCGTACGACCTCATCAGCTCTGACTTCTTCGTGCGTAACACTGCTGCGCAATACGCGGTGCACCGGTTTGCCGTCTTTCTCGGACAATTGCACAAAACGGGGCCGGGCAGAACGGCTGGCGCTATACAGGCGCACTGGCACACCTAGTTGTCCGATGGTGATGAATCCTTGCCAGCTTGCACGTGCCATTGCTCCCCCTTTACTCCAGCGTAAGGCAACGTACTTTGGTGGGCAGTGAGCAATTTCACCAATAAAGTGCTGGTGTATTGCCATAAATGTGATATAGTACGGCTACTAGAAGTAAGCTGCTAGTTGTTCCAACCTAAACGGAATCGTTCTAGACAATTTAAGTAAATGTAAGTGTTCGCGTGAGGAGCAGCTAACTGGATCAGACGAATAGGAAGGCCAGATTACCTCGGAACATGAGAGGAAAAAATGGCTACAAAGCTATTTGTCGGGTCACTCCCGTATTCAACAACTGACGACGAGCTCCAAGAGCTCTTCGCTAACGTCGGCACCGTGGTGTCTGCCAAGGTCATTTTCGACCGCGAAACCAACCGCTCTAAGGGCTTTGGTTTTGTCGAAATGAGCTCTGACGATGAAGCCAAGGCTGCTATCGACAAGCTGAACGGCACCGACTTCGGCGGCCGCAGCCTGATCGTCAACGAAGCTCGTCCGCAGGAAAAGCGCGAGCCTCGTTCGTTCGGCGGCAACCGCTACTAATTCTATCCAAGAATTAGCTAAAACCGGCCCTTGTGGCCGGTTTTTTGCTGATAAGGGTACTTTAAAAGTGACCCAGAGCCACGGTCTACAATCTTGTTTGGCTTTTAGTAAGCGTGACTAATGGTACAGAAATAACGTGCCCATTCTCACATACTAAAAACGTAAGTGTGGAGGTAGCTATGGCAGACAAGATAACATACAAAAACACCGGCGGCTTCGCTTATTTTTTGGCATTTCTGGGTGCGGCAGTGTACTACATCCAGCAGTCTAACGGAGCAGGCGAGGCGTTTGTGGCGTTCCTAAAAGCCTGTGTCTGGCCCGCCTTTTTGGTGTACGACCTGCTGCAGCATATCGCCTGAGGTGTGCCCTTTGCCTGGCTCAAGGTAGCTTATCGGGGGCTAACTCTCTAGGCTGGCGAATACAACGGTGCGGTTTTTAAACACGCTTTTGCCGCCCACGACGTCCCAAGTGCAGGTCATCAGGTTCAAGCCGGGTTTTCCAGGGTTGATCGGCGACAATACGGCATTCATGTCAACGTTGTCTGCCGGATAGGTTTTTTGTGAAACAACGGCGTAGACGTAAGCCTTACTGTCGCCGCGGATGATAGTAATTTTGTCACCTGGCCGTAATGTGTGCAGACTATAGAATATACCGCCGGTACCCCAGCCGGCGACATGCCCGTCTATAAACATCGCTCCTGGCTGCCCTGGCTTGGCGCTTTTGTCGTACCATCCGGTGTCGTAGCTTGACCCCGGCGTAGCTATATGGCCGTCACTTAGTACACCAAGCGCCAGAACACGTACCTTTTCGATGCCCAACTTGGGGATACTGATATATCTCGGCAACGTCGGGGCGACACGATAGCTCTCGACTTGCTGCCTAGACGGTTTTGCGATAGGGGCGGGTGCCTGCACTTCGCCTGGGCTCAGCACCTGCACGATTGGAGGCGGTGTTGCGTTGGACTCATGGCGCCATAATGCAATCGCCTCAGCGCCCATGACTAGCCCGGCAAGTATGAGCATACATGCGATCACTCTAGCGCTAGATGCGTGGCTTTTCCTGCTCACATACAACCGCGGCATAGGGCTTACTGATGCTTGTGTTTGCGGTTTTGCCAAAGCACAGTCAGGCCGGCTCCAATCGCTCCAAGGGCCCCTATACCTAGAGCCTCGACGATTGGGTTAGGAAAGTTGCGTGCTACATAGCTGGTATCGGGGGCGGCCGGAGCCGACACAACCGTTAGGACAACGTCATTGCCAGTACTTCCCTTGTAGGAGATCTTAAACGTGTCGGCGCCGACTTTGAAGGTCGCGCCTTCTGCCAGACCGGTGAACGTACCAGTTACGGCGTCAGAGCCGTCGTTTTGGATAATCGTGTAGCTTTCTCCGGTCTTGGGAGCGTAATTGTTGTAGAGGCTGACGTTTAGGGCGCCTGAAATGCTCACGGTACCGGTAACATTTATCTGGTCATAGCCGCTACAGGCTGTCGTACCGCCAATCTGGAATGCGTATGATCCATTGAGTGTCAGGTTGCCAGAGGCCAAGCATCCCGGGCTGTGTCCGGGCGCTACGGTACCACCGCTGTTAACGGTCAGGGCGCCGACTGAACCGGAACCTTCTAGGGTACCCCCGCTGGCAACCGTTGTGTCTCCCTGTACGCCGTCAACCGAAACTGCATATGCGCTACCGATGTATAGGTTTACGTCGGGATGGTTACCGGTCAATGTCTTGCTGACCACTGCCGGATTGTACGTGCCGTTGCTCATGCTTGATGTATTGTTACTGCTATCGACGACCAGTTTGCCGCCATATGTGACTCCGGGCAGCGTGAATTTGTGCCCGCCGCTAAACGGTCCGGTCAGCGTGGTTGTCGTAGCTTTGCCGCCAAACGTAACGTCGGTTGACAGTGTTATGTGCCCAGTCAGTGTAAAGGCTTGGTCGGAAGTAGCCGCACTATATATGACCCCATTGAACATGCCGCCGAAGCACACCGATCCGACCCCAAGCTTCGCGGTTGGTTCGAGGCCAGAAGGGTAAGAGCTGGCTCCGCTCAGAGTAATGTCGTTCGAGAACGTCGCAGCTCCTAGTGCACATCCGCCCACGCCAAGGCTCGCACCGTCGCCGACAGTCAATGACGCCGTACCGACTGAGCTGGAAGTAGCTGCGCTCAACACTCCCGAGGTCGCGTCGATCGTGCCGCTAAAGGTACTGCCCGTCCCCGAGAAACTGACACTTCCCCCGTAGAGGGTGTCGTCACCGGTGGTTGTGATGTTACCACTGCCGGCGATAGCTCCCGTAAACATCAGGCCGCCATGTCCCGCCGCCAGTGTGGGGTTGCCTGCAAACGTCAGGCTGTTATCAAATCGCAGTGGGTTGGTTAGCGTGGAGTCTGTGCTGGTGGTGGTGTTAGAAATATTCCCCGTAATGGTCAGTGCATCCCCGCCAATATTCAGCCCGAAAAAGTCGCCGGTACTGCCACCATTTGGCCACGTGTTTGCGCCGCTAAATGTAATATTGTTGACGCTCAGGCCGCTCAGGTCGTTATTCAGGGTCGCGTAATCCGTTCCTAGGGCAGATATCGGGAAGACCAGACTGTCTCCGTTTTGCGGTACGGTGCTGCCGCAACTACTCCAGTTGGCAGAGTCACTAAAGGTCGCCCCGTCCCCACCCCCGGTCCAGGTACAGTTATTCCCGGCGGCGAAAGCCGTCCCGAGGTTGACAAACATCAGCGAATACACGCCCACGACCAGCGAGGTGCTGATGTGGAGCAATCTCCGAATTTTCATTATTTTTTACCTTTTCTTTTAGTACTTAGATAACGCTTATGCTATGACTATAGTCATGCCTCTTAAGATAGTCAAATGCATTCCTATGCCGCTCCGCTTACCAGGTTTAGCCTTGATATCAAAAAGCCCATCACTACGGACGGGATCCTTTGTTTGGAGGGCCAGGAGGACAATCGCACGGCTGCAGCCGTACTCGGAACAAATTCCTGCGCGTGGCTTTGCCGACCGAACCCTCGACCACGAGCTTTTGCATGCGCAAAACCTCTGTCTCGGGTTCAAGCCCAGCCAACCACGAAAAAAGCCGAGTCATAAAGACTCGACTTCTTTCGTGGAGGGCCAGGAGGGACTCGAACCCTCGACATTCTGCTTAAGAGGCAGACGCTCTAACCAGCTGAGCTACTGGCCCTCGTCGGTAATGAGACAAACCTGGCGGTTTTTCTCATCGCGCCGGACGGCGAAATGAATTCGCCGACTCGGGCTGCTCTTTTCCCTCGGCCGAGAAAAGCGCACAACGGGGAATACTTTAGCAAAATACCCCTGTTTTTGCAAGGGGTTGAGGCCAAACTTGGCTCTAGCTAACTTTTTTAAAGAACCGGCGTTTGCGCTTAATGAATACCCCATTTAGCATATCGCTGCTAAAGCCGGGTGGTACCTTGTGGGTTGCGGCGTAATAGTAGAGGAGCCGTCCTATCCATCGGCCAGTTCATCTTCGACGCCCTCTGTCCCCACCGACAAGTCGCCCACAGACTAACCGTCACTATCTGCTCGTTGATCCACTGTTTGGTACAATGTTGAGGTGAAATTACTGAACGGCAAAGAGCTTGCTGGTTATATCAAAGAACGCCAGGCGCACGAAGTGCGTGCCTTGCGCCAGGCGCAGCACGTCTTTCCGAAGCTAGCCATCGTGCAGGCCAAAGACGACCCGGTCATCAATACGTACGTGCGCCTCAAGAAGCAGTATGGCGCCGATATCCTGATAGATGTCGATATCCACCGGGTAGAACAAGCTGACATACCGGCACTGCTAGAAAAACTTAACGCCGATGACTCGGTGCATGGCATCATTGTGCAGCTGCCATTGACAGACCCTGCGCAAACCGACGAGATTGTGAATCTCGTTACGCCTGATAAAGATGTGGACGCGCTTGGTAAGGAAGCTCAGTTCGACCCCGCCACGCCGATGGCTATCATGTGGTTGCTGTCCGGATACAACGTAGACTTGCAGGGTAAACACGTGCTACTGATTGGACGGGGCAAGCTGGTGGGCGCACCGCTTGAGAAAATCTTCCAAAGTTCTGGCATTGATGTGCACGTAGCCGACCGCAAGACAGCTGACCTTAAAGAAGAGACGTTAGCTGCCGACATCATTATCACCGCCACAGGCAGGCCTGCTATCTTATACTCCGACATGGTCAAACAACGCGCCGTGGTGGTGGATGCCGGTGTGGCCAGCGAAGACGGCAAGACCGTCGGCGACTTAGCGCCAGAAGTATATGAGCGCGACGACCTCACCATCACGCCACAAAAGGGCGGGGTAGGGCCGCTGACCGTCTGTGCCCTGTTTGAGAACGTCATCCGCGCAGCGCGGCGTACGACCGGCCATGAGTAATCCCGATAGATATCGTGAGGCTATCAACCGGACTTCCGTGTGGGAGCATGACCACACCATATTGAATAGCGGGCTGCACAGCTACGACAAAGCACACATGGAGCGGCTGGCTGGGTATTTTAACGAATACGCACTGGTCATGAGCGGCGTCAAAGATGTCTTGCGCGAACGTCGAGCCCGTGTAGTAGTAGGTATGCCGAACGGCATGCCCGACCTTTTACGCCCCATGGTTTACCGGCCGGACTTCCTAACCGTCCAGGCTACAAAGGTCGCGTCACGCAAGTTCGACGTCATGTATACCGATGTGCCGGTGGTGCGCAGCGCAGAAACGATATGCGTGATTGAAGATGTAGTTACCACCGGCGGTACGCCGGCCGCCATGGCAGATACGCTGCTCGCAATCAATCCTGATATAGAACTACACTTGCTGACAATATTGCAGCGGGGCGAGCTTGATCCTGCACATCTTGCACGGTTTGCGTCCTTTACTGCCCTTGCTGTTGACTTGCGCCCTGCCTGGGACAAGCAAGATTGTCCGAATGAGGAGTGCAGGGAGGCAGCATGAAAATAGGCGTCTTTGATTCGGGTATCGGCGGCCTCAGTGTGGCCCGGGCCATCGAAAAAGCCCTCCCAGAGCATGAAATGATATTCGTAAACGACGCCGAGCACGTGCCCTATGGCTCCAAAAAACCGGACGAGATCCTCGGCTACGTGGTGCCTATTTTACAGAAGTTAGTAGACGGTGGTTGCCAGGTAATCGTGATTGCCTGCAACACGGTTACGACCACACTTATCACGGAACTACGCGCACACATATCGGTGCCGCTCGTGGCCGTCGAGCCCATGGTAAAGCCCGCCGCCGAACAGACTAGGACCGGGGTGATTGCTGTTTGCGCCACGCCCGCCACGCTCGCCAGCCAGCGCTACGGCCAGCTCAAAGCAGAGTATGCGAAAGACATCACAGTCGTTGAGCCGGACTGCGGTGATTGGGCATTCATGATTGAGCACCAACAAGTTGACGAACGAGCAATACAAGCGCGCATCCAGGAAGTGCTCGACAAACGTGCCGACGTCATTGTGCTGGCTTGCACCCACTACCACTGGATTGAAGAACTTATCAAGCGCCTTGCGAAAGATAGGGCTGATATCATTCAGCCAGAGCAAGCCCTCATCCGCCAACTCAAGCGAGTTTTGACACAGCTAGCTTGAACTGGTTGCCGCGGTCCTTGTAGTTTTTGAACATGTCAAAGCTGGCGCACGCAGTCGATAGCAGAACGACATCACCGGGCTGGGCAGCCTCTTTGGCTTGGTTGACGATTCCCGCCATGGTTTTGGCGCCCTCGACGATATTTGTAAAATGAGCACTGCGAAGTGTATCGGCGATGACCGGCCCACGCTCACCGATGGTGATAACGGCGCGCACGTTACTCTGGGCTATGGTTTGAGCAAGCTCATCAAACGAGGCGCCCTTGTCGGAGCCGCCCAAAATCACTACCTTCGGTTCCTCGAACGCCTGGATGGCAACCATGGCCGTTTCGGGCGTGGTGCCGAAGCTGTCGTCATAATATTTCACCCCGCCAACTTCCCGCACGAACTCCAGCCGGTGCTCCAGCCCACTGAAGCTTGTGAGCACCGAGCGGATGGCCGGAACATCTTGGGTTACCTGCCAAACTGCGGTGACGGCAGCACACACATTCTGCCAGTTGTGTTGCCCCAACAGTTTGAGCTCACCGGTGGCGCAGATTATCTGCCCATCCATTACGATATCGGCGCCTTCCATGTGCGCGCCAGGCGCTTCATAGTAGGGGATTTTGCGCCCCTGGCCGGCGCTGGCAATCTGTGTGGAGTATTCATTTCGGCTGAAATACACCGCGATCTCATCGGCGGATTGCCAGTGAAACAGCTGCTCCTTGGCAGTAAAATATTCGGCCACACTGCCGTGCCAGTCCAGATGTTCTGGCGCTATCATCAGGCACACGCCAATATGCGGGGAGGTTTTGAGGTCGATAAGCTGGACATTGGCGAGCTCCAGCACGACCCAATCCTCAGACTTGATGCCGTTTTTTAGTAGCTCTAACGCTGGGATGCCGATATTGCCGCCCAAGTGCACGCGCTTGCCGGCTGCTTCCAGCATCTTTGCTACCAGCGTGCTAGTGGTGCCTTTGCCCTTGGTGCCGGTGACGCCGATGATGTTTTTGGTGGGGCAGACGCGGAAGAATTCGTTGGTGCCCGAGGTAACCTTGGCCAGGATATCCGGCGAGTTTGCTTTGACAATCTTCAGCGGATGCAGGCCAGGGGTGCGTACCAGCACATCGAACCGGTCCAGATTGTCCAGATAGTGCTCACCCAGCTGAGAGGCTACGCCCTCCGGTACGGCCAGATCGGCCTTTTGGTCGCAGATGGTCAGCTCATCGCCGCGGGCCTTGAAATACTCGAACGAAGCCCGGCCCTCTACGTCAAAACCAAGCAGCGCGACCTTCATGATGGCTAATCTTTCAGTTTCTTTTGTACCAGTTCGGCCACCTGCCGCGGGGTCATGTCGGCTTTCAAAATGACAGCACTCACACCCAGCGTCTTTACCTGGGGCGGGATTTCCTGCTCGCCCTTGTTGGTCAATATCACTACCTTGA
Organism: Saccharimonadales bacterium (SeqCode); assembly: GCA_035545275.1. Classification (GTDB taxonomy): domain Bacteria; phylum Patescibacteriota; class Saccharimonadia; order Saccharimonadales; family UBA4665; genus DASZYT01. The sequence goes on from DASZYT010000001.1 coordinate 17,674, forward strand.
TATCTTTGCCCCAGGTGGTCTTGCGCAGCTCAGCCAGCATTTCATCGCCGTTCATCTCGGGCATCATCAGGTCCAATAGAATGATGTCGGGCTTCATATTTTTGCACAGTTCCAGCCCAAGCTTGCCATTTTCGGCGGTCTCAACAGTAAAACCTTCCGCCTCAAACTTGAAGCGGTACATTTGGCTAATAGCCGGATCATCCTCAATAATCGCAATCTTGTACGCAGCCATATTACTCACATTCTAGCACAGGCGTTATAAGAGATCCTTGGCCAAAGTCTCCAGTATAGCCAAGCCGCGTTCTAACGTATGTGGGTCCGTGCCATACGACAGGCGAATATAGCCATGCAGCTGTGAGAATGCCCGGCCGGCTACCACGATCAGCCCATGTTCAGTCGCGCGATCTACAAACTCCGTATCTGTTAGGTCGTGGGGAGCTTTGACGAAAGCATAATACGCGCCTTGGGCGCCCTGAACCGAATAGCCAGCCTTGCTAAGCCGCTCCACCACCATGTCGCGTTTGCGCCGGTATTTGTCGATGATGTGCACGGGGCGGGAGCGCAGTGCTGCGATTGCGGCGTGTTGAGCAATAGATGAGCTGGACATTACCACGTATTGCTGCAATTCGTTGATGGCATCGATAATCTCTTGCGGGCCGGCAATGTAGCCCAGCCTCCAGCCGGTCATGGCGTGTTCTTTGGAAAACCCATTCATCGTGATGGTGTTTGGATACACGCTGCCGATGCTGAAATGTTTGCCGTCGTACACAAAGTGCTCATAGATTTCATCTGAGATCACCAACAAATTGTGCTTCTCGGCAATTGCGGCAATGGCCTGCAGGGTAGACTCTGGGTAAACGGCGCCGCTGGGATTGTTGGGAGAGTTGATAACCACCAGCTTGGTTTTATCAGTGATGGCCGCCTCCATAGCAGCCAAGTCAGGCTGGAAGGTGGGCAGTGTAGAAACGTACACCACACGAGCACCAGTCATGCTTGCCAGGTGAGGGTAGGGCGGGTAGTAGGGATCAAACACAATTACTTCATCGCCAGGGTCCAGTACGGCCAAATAGACCAGCAACTGGCCCGTAGTAAGCCCAGGCACGACAGTTATAGCTTCCGGCGCACATAGAATGTGGTTTTCATCCCGCAGCTTGGTAGCCAGCAGCTCCCTCAAGCGCGGTAGCCCATTGGAGGGGGTGTAGGTGGTTTTATTCTCTAAAATGGCGCGAATACCGGCCGCTTTGACGTGTTCGGCGGTAAATTCCTCAGGTACCCCGATACTAAGGTCTACCGGGTCTACCAGGCTGGCCTGCTTTTTGATGGCTTCGCGGAAGTCGCTGCTATCGAAGTAACCGACTCTTTGGGCTATAAATGACATATTTTATTTTTACTTTGCCACCCTAGTATACTGTTTGATAGGCATAAGCACAATGCAGGATAGGGCAGCAGCATGCTACAATCTATATAACAGGTAAGACCAAAAGAAACATACGTATGAGCTATTTGTTGCTTCCTAAGGGCTATCGTAATGCCGAGCTACTCCACCGGCGGCTTCAGCAAGACAGTGAAGAGAAGTGGCTGCGCAAAGGGGCCGGTCGCGCTTTGCAGCAATTCCACGCCATGGCTTCCCGTGTGCCAGCGTATAAAGATTTCTTAAAATCCCAGAATTTTTCGCCGGCTTTTGTGCATGACATCGATGATTTCCGTTTGATCCCCACCATCGACAAAGACAACTATTTACGTAAATACCCAAAAGAAATGCTGTGTTGGGATGGTGAATTCTCGCATGGGCAATGGGTGATATCTACCACTTCCGGCTCTACCGGCCAGCCGTATTATTTCCCGAGGGAACACTCTCAAGATTGGCAATATGCCATCATTGCCGAGCTTTACTTGAGGGCAAATTTTAAAATCCACCAAAAAAGCACGCTGTACATCGTGGCATTTCCCATGGGGGCATGGATTGGCGGCTTATTTACATACGAAGCCCTCAAGATCGTGGCAGAGCATGGCGGCTACGACCTCAGCATTATTACGCCCGGCATCCACAAACAGGAGGTCATCAATGCCTTCAAGCAGCTGGCAGGCAACTTTGACCAAGTTATCATCGGTGCGTATGCGCCGTTTTTGAAAGATATTCTCGATGACGGTATCCGTGAGGGAGTGGAGTGGGACAAGCATGAGGTAGGGTTTGTCTTCTCGGCCGAGGGGTTCACCGAAAAATTCCGCGATTACGTCTTGCGTACCGTAGGTGCCAGCAATCCCTTCACTCCCACGCTTAATCATTTCGGTACCGTAGACCTCGGTACGATGGCCCACGAAACCCCCGAGTCTATCCTGATAAGGCGAATGCTTGTGGCCGAAGATAAAATGGAAGCGCTCTTCCCAGAGGTTCATCGTCAGCCCACTTTCGCGCAATATAACCCCGAACTCTTCTATTTTCAGGCCGAAGATGGCAACTTGCTTTGTACGGCCTACAGCGGGTTACCGTTGGTACGCTATAACCTCAAAGACTATGGTGGCATAATGACCCGTTCCGAGGTGCACAGGCGCCTCAAAGAACAGGGGATGGATGTATCTGGAGCGATCCGCAAAGCCGGCCTAGAAGATACCCAGTGGCAGCTGCCATTCGTGTACGTATATGAGCGCAATGACTTCAGTGTCAGCTACTATGCGTTTCTCCTTTACCCCGACACGATCCGTCGCGCCCTCCAGCACGACAACCTGACCCACAGGATTACCGGTAAGTTCAGTATGTCCGTGGATTATACCGACGCCGGGCGTCAGCAGCTTAATATTCACGTTGAGCTTAAGCATGGTGTAGAGCCCAGCGATAAGCTGGCAGATGACATCCTAGAGTACGTCCAAGAATCGCTGGTACGCGAAAGTTCTGAGTACCGCGAGACCTACAAAACAGTCGGCCCTGAGGCCATGCCCCATATATATCTGTGGAACTACGAAGACCCGACCTATTTTCGCGCCGGCACCAAACAAAAATGGGCAATATCTGCCTAGAAAGGACATACGTGGAAAAACCGATTATCTTGACAGAGGGCAATTATGGCAGCGATGAAGTGCGTAAGCTCAAAGCCCAAAAAGTATGGCGCTTTCAGGATATATTTCAGTCGCAACTGACCGAACTGTTTGAAATACTGCACGCTGACCTCATAGGCACCCCGGACTTTGAAGCAAAACTGAAAGATTTTATTAGTGACCGGTCTGGTGCAAACGCCGAGCTGCGTGGCAACTACGTTTATTACCCCTGGTCAGGCTTGCTGCTGCATACTATTTCCGAAGCCGATCAAAACCGGCTAAGGACTAACAGAACCAATGATCTTATAACAGCAGAAGAGCAGCTAAAACTTGGACAGTTTTCTGCCGGAGTAGCCGGCCTATCATTCGGCAACGGCATTGCGCTTTCCCTTGTCTACAGTGGAGCGGCCAACCATATCAAGATTGCCGACCGCGATATCTTTGAGACGACTAACTTAAACCGTGTCCGCGTGGGCTTGCCGAGTGCCAACCAGCCGAAAACCTCTGTAACGGCGCAGGAAATATATGAGATCAACCCCTATGCCGACGTGCAGATTTTCGATCAAGGACTCACCGAGGAAAACGTAGAAGACTTCATTAACGGCAACCCGAAGCTAAATGTGGTTTTTGATGTCGTGGACAACTTTGCAATGAAAGTACGTATCCGCTTGGCTGCCAAGAAGGCGGGTGTTCCCGTGGTAATGCTGACTAGCCTAGAAGATAGCATATTAGTGGATGTGGAGCGTTTCGATCTGGATCCGTCGGCAGAAATTTTCCATGGCCTGTTGGGCGAAGTTACCAACGACTTGCTGACCAAAGACATGACCGAGCAGGACAAAGCACGTTATGCCATGGCAATCGTGGGGCCGGAACATGTTTCCTACCGCAATCTGCTGTCTCTCTCCGAAGTGGGCAAAAGCCTGGTCTCGCGGCCACATTTGTACGGCACGGTCAGCATTGTCTGCGGGCTGGCGGCGTACATCGTAAAAAGGATTGCTCTTGGAGAAGACATGCCCAGCATGCGCAAACATGTCGTTTTTAATGAGGTGCTGGGCATACTACCGAATCGCGATGATACGCCCGAGGCGCGTCAACGGATTATGTCGATTTTAATGAACGGCGGGCCCGGCAAGCCATCTGGCGAAGGAACGTAATGTTTGAAGCGATCACCCTCCTTATCGGTACGCTAACGACATCTTTGATAGCCCTGCTTGTCTACCTAAAAAATCGCAGCAGCGTTACACATAAACTTTTCATTGCCCTAGCGTTCTGTATGATTGGGTGGTCGGCGACAACCTATCTGTCGCTCCATGCTTCCAGTGATGCCCAAACCCTGTTCTGGATCCGGTGGATAATGTTCTTCGTGGTGGCGCAAAACACATTCTTTTTCTTGTTGGTACACATTTTTCCGGATAGCCACACCGACATTTTTAAGCAAAAACGGTATATTGCCGCCATCATTTACTCTTGCATTACGGCCATTGTCGCCGTGTCACCCTTCCTGTTCGCACGTTTTCAGAACGGCGCCCCCCAACCTGGCCCTGGCATGGCACTATTTATGCCGCATGCCCTGATTTTTGCACTGGGAGGCATTGTCACGCTGGTTATCAGGCATCACCGCGAGCAAGGGCTCAAAAAAGCCCACCTGCTGTATTTCCTGCTGGGTACGTTTCTGATGGTAACTATCGAGCCACTCGGGAATTTTGTGCTGCCGCTCGCCTTTCACACTAACATGCTAGTGCGCTATAGCTCCCTTTATGCGATCGTGTTCTCTGGGCTGATCGCGTACGGCATCGTTACCAAGAAACTTTTCGATATCCACGCTTTCGTCGTGCGGGCAACCGCCTATATTTCCAGCGTCATTCTCCTTAGCCTGGTCTATATCGTGCCGGCGATATTACTCGTAGCCTACACCATGGGAATCCGCTTTACGTGGACCCGATTTGGTATTGGCACGGTTGTAGCGGTGTTTTTTGCTTTGTTTTATGGATCGGTGCGCGATGGCTTCAACCGTCTGACTAACCGTATTTTTTATCGGGGCTACTATGAGCCACAAGATGTGCTTAATCAGCTTAGTGACTTACTGGTGCGCACCATTGATGTCGATTACCTCAAACGGCAAAGCAACAAAATTTTAAGAAGTGCCATCCGGACCAAGGATTTCGACTATTGGCTTGCTGCCGACCCAGGAGCACAGGAATATACCCAGTTACTGGCTCATCTATACAAAAAGGGCAATGCCGACAACATACTCGTTGTTAATGAATATGATGTGGGTTCGCCGGCGCTGGAGCGACTCATCCAAAATAATATTGCTATTGTAGTGCGGCTGCGCACCACCAAGGAAGACCTGGGCTTTATTACACTAGGTTTTAAGGAGTCTGGTGAGCAATATACCGAAAAAGACAAACGGCTTTTGAGCATTGCGGCGGACGAGATTGCCATCAGCCTGCAAAATGCGCTGCACTTTGAGGAAATTCAAGACTTCAACCGCACCTTGCAGGCCAAAGTGGCCGAGGCCACCAAAGAGCTCCGGCGCAACAACGACAAGCTCAAAGAGCTCGACGAGACCAAAGACGACTTTATCAGCATGGCGTCGCACCAGTTGCGTACGCCGCTCACCAGCGTGAAGGGCTACCTCAGCATGGTGCTCGAGGGCGATGCCGGTAAAATCAGCCCCATGCAGCGTAAAATGCTCGGCCAGGCCTATATCAGCTCGCAGCGCATGGTGTACATGATTGCCGACCTCTTAAACGTCTCGCGGCTGAAGACGGGCAAATTTGTCATCGAAACGTCGCCGGTCAATCTCTCGACGATGATAGAGGAAGAAATAGCCCAGCTGAAAGAGACGGCCGAATCGCGCGATCTGATGCTCGCCTACGATAAGCCAGCCGGCTTCCCGCAGCTTATGCTCGATGAAACCAAGACCCGCCAGGTGGTGATGAACTTTATCGACAACGCCATCTACTACACGCCGCCGGGCGGCCACATTACTGTCGAGCTTCGCGACAAGCTTCATGCGGTAGAACTGCGCGTGGTGGACGACGGCATCGGGGTGCCCAAGAGTGAGCAGCCCCATTTGTTTACCAAGTTTTACCGGGCCGGCAATGCGCGCAAAGCCCGCCCCGACGGCACTGGTCTCGGCTTGTTTATGGCCAAGAAAGTAGTGGTAGCCCAAGGTGGCGCCATTATCTTTGACAGCTCTGAAGGCAAGGGTAGCACCTTTGGCTTCACCTTCCCTAAAGACAAAGCCCATATAGCCCCCAGGACAGAGGTAGCTCCCGAGAAGCCCGTAGCGCTTGCAAAATAGATAAAAAGCTTGTGTTAACATTGACATTTTGAGCACTTTATGGTAAATTTAGAGCATCCTTGTTTACGGGTGTGAGGAGTAACCTCGTGACAGGCGTACGTTAAGGGTGGAGAAGTCAGCAGCAAGAGGTATTTTGTACCGCTTGGTGCTGTTTTTCACGTCTTACATACGCTTGGAGTCCGACCAAGCAAGGAGAAACTTAATAAGTCAGATCGTTACAGTTCATTTTCCACGCTTTTATGCCGTAGCAGCCTGTTTTCGAGCACAGCTCGAAACTCCGCTGCTACTCTTGGCGAATTACTGCGTTGCTTTAGCTGCGGTACACCTTCACCGTACTATATGTACGGCTCGGTGAATCCTCGCTAAACGCCTTGTACTTCGCTCAAGCATAAAAACCGTGGATTACGTTAATCTGTGTGGATCAGTGCAGACAATAGGGGACGAGAACAGAGGTAGCTTGTATTAGATGGCTAGCGCCAAGCGCTAGCTGGTACAGGGGTGGCCGCTGAGCGTCGTCCTTCGTTGTCTGCACTGGTTGCAGCCTTGTTGATCGTTGGCATAACGCCGGTAGATCCGAGACTCCCATGCAGACTGTGACTACACAACCTTTAAGCAAAGAATTTAGATTTTCCCACCTTTGGGGTTAAAGACGGGCAACCTTGTCGGGTACGGTGTTACTCGACAGCGTTGCCTGCCTTTCCCAAAGGCTATCCTGACTGTGCTGTTATCGGCCGGGGAGAAAAGCTGCAATCCTTGCACAATTCTGTGCGGGACCAAGTCTAACCAACCGCTCATTGTAATGGGGCAGGAAGGAAACGGGAGCGTCATGAGTTCAAGTTTCGATTTTGGCAAATTGTCAGACGCCGCCAAAGAGGAGCAGACGGCCCATGAATCAACGGTCTACAAGCGCGCTGCGCGACTGACCAACCGGTTCGGTGGTCGCCTCATGCTCGACGAGAACGACAAGATCTGCGAGGCCGCGGAATTGCTGCTTGGCTGCAAGCCAGGTGGTATCCCCGAGGCGCTCAAGGCGCTCGGTCTCACTACCGAACCCACCGGTCCGCGCGAGCTGACCGATGGCAAGGAGAACGACGAAGAGAAGGACAAGACCAGGCCCCTTCCCGTATTCAACGACGACGGCACCAACGCGGGCGTCGCGTTGCGGGAAAAAGAAGCTGTCCAAGCGGGCTACGGCTTCAAGATGGACGGTAGTACGCACGTCGGGTGGCAGAAGCCTCCGACGGGGCCCAACGCACCGGCGGCGCCCAACCAGGCGGCCGACCAGGTCCCCGTCCACGACAAATCCGACAAGGACACGGGCCGCAAGATCTCCATCGCTGAGGGCGTCGCCAACAAGAAGCTCGAGGCCATTCCCGGCCCCGACGGCAAGGTGATGTACTTCCGCGAGAAGTCCATCCTGATTCGCCGCTAACGCAGGGAGGTAACTGCCATGGTGCTGGACATCGTCCTGCTCGGGGCAGCCGCTCTGCTGTGCGTGTTGGCCTTCATGTACCGGGGAATACGTAATCCGATTACGTACAACCAGGTATACGGGTTAGGGATGGTGTGTGCCGGCCTTGCAGTTGGCTTGGTGGTCTTCGTGATCACCCGCACTTTCCTACCCCGAGCACTGAAGCACGCGGGCGGCAACCATAAGTGGGCACACTACGGATACGTCCAAGTGTTGCTCGCTCTGCTTATCGCGGCAGCGATCGGCAGCTGGGTTTGGGTCTGGGACCGCAATCGCTACAAGAAGTGTTGATAGCGGTATCAGCCCAGGGCGTGCAGCATGTGCTGCTACGCTTCACGCGTATGAGGGATCGTCCCTCTACGCCCACTACGAAAATATAGGGGTTAGCTTCCCCCACGTCCATCACTGGGAGGTGATGAAATGAAGCCGAAAGGACGGCGCATTGCCACGGTGAGCGGTCTCACAGTAGCTACAGTAGCTGCTGTCGCAGTCACCATGACGGTGGGGGGGATTTCTACCCCACACAAGGCAGATGCCCAAACAGCACCATCAGCTTCATCCTCGGCGTCGGCTTCGGCCACGGCGAGTGCAATCAGTCAGGCCGTCATTGACGCCCTGACGGTCAAGTCGACTTCAGTTGACTGCCCGTCGATCGTCAACAGCCACGGCGGGAGCACTATCGCTTCAAACGACTCGACGGTCGTGAAGTGGAACATCGGTGCGCTGAAGGGCACGCCCCCACGCAAGTGGAGCGACGCCATCAGCGTGCCGTTGCCGGGCAGCACCCCCGCAGATCAGCTTGCGAACCTGCAAGCCGACATCTGCGAGGACCCGCTGCTGGGCAGCACGTGGGCCAACATGCTAGCCAACCTCACGGTTGACGGCGTGTCGGTCGGGTCGTTGAACTCGTGGTTGACCCCGTTCTCGGGCGATGCCAAGAACATCAACGCCCAGGCAGCGTCCTTCGTGACGTTGCTGGACACGAGCAACCCCACTGACGTGGAAGCAGCAACAGCTGCCAAGCAGAACGTGGCCTGGCAACAACAGGTTGCGGAAAAGCTTGACACGCTGCTTGGCCGGTTCCAGGTCGTCGGTGTTCAGACACTTTCGAGCGTCCAGAACTGGCACCTGGTGGCGGGTGGTCTGCAAGTCGGCGGGCTTCCTCAGGTGGGACTCAACTCTCACCAGGAGAAGCTCCCGGCGTTGGTGTTACAGGTGACGGCGAAGGGCGCATGCGCACCCCTCAAGGTCATCGGCGCCAATGTGGGCGACCAGCGGCCGGAGGTCTTCGTGACCCCGACCTGCCAGCCGCCGGCTGCGCCCTCGACGTCGAAGACGCCTCCACCGGCGCCCAAGACAACCCCGGGCAAGCCGAAGCCGTCCAAGACCCCGACCCCGACGCCAACCCCGTCGAAGTCGAAGTGCCCCTGCGTGCCGCTCCCAAAGGCCAGTCAGCCTGTACCTACGCCGGCTCCCCAGCCGTCATCGGTGCATGTCTCGACCGCGCCCAGTGCGCAGCCAACGCAGCCGGTTGACACCAGTAGCCCGCCTCCACCCACCCCGGGTGGATACAACGGCGGCTCATCGAGTCAGCCAGGTACGACGGCTCCGCCGACACCTGTCTCTTCGGCTACGCAGAGCGGTGACCCCGGCGGGTTCTAAGTTCTAGATCGTGTTCTAGGTAGTATTGCCGTGAGGCGAAATTACCCAGGATGTGACGTTAGGCGTCATAACGGTCCTGCTTAAGGAAAGGGTGTAGTCACACGCGGGTTGGTCGAGAGACTAGTAGAGGCAGCCATCAGGCTTCCAACACTAGTTTCTCACCAACCCGCAACACCCATGAAATGCATTGTAATGATCTGACTTATAAGCTCCTTAAAAGCACGGGCAAACGTAAGCAAAATGAAGCCTTAGCATAATATTGACATAAATATATGCATGTGATAAAATATGCCCAAACTGTGAGGAGCGGGAGTTTACGGGGTAGCCCTGTGTGCTCTTACTACCCAGTTACATCTGGGACCTTAACAATTCGGGCAAACGCAAAGTATTTATTACCAGACAACAAGGTGAGGTTGTTGCCCTGGCCATTAAGCATAATTTCAAGGAGGTGTGAGATGAAATTATTTTCACGCATGTTCAACAGCCTTCCTAAGCGTTTAGCTGCGGCTGGACTGATTGCCCTCGCTGTTTTTATCCCGTCTATGACCCTTGCGGCCAGCACGGTAAAAATTGAGGCCAACACTACTGTTTCCAACGCTTCGGAAAATGCGGGCACCATGAACTGGGGCTCGTCTGCAAGTGCCACCTACAACCAAGTTGTAGCTGTGCAGGTTGCATATGACAATACTGAAACTGCAAATTCTGGCAAAAATGCCACCAACTTGCACGTTAAGATCAACATTCCCAGCGCTGCTGGTCAAACTCAGACTATTACTACCAAAGTAAGCTCTGACAACAGTAACACGGTAAACGGTAGCGCTACGGTCAAGCTTGACCGTGCCGACGCTTACCTGCAGTACATTCCTGGTACAGCTACCTGGAAGCACGCAACCAGCCCCAACGGCCCAATGACTACTACTCAGAAAATTTCTGACGACGTAGTTTTGAGCGCGAACGGCATTAACCTTGGCAACGGTGTTCCTTGCCAAGCCGGTTCAATTGTTGTTCAGGCTCGTGAAATGATTCCTGGCCTGACCGTAGACAAGTTCGTTCGTGAAGCTGGCACCACTAGCTGGTCTCGCAGCATTACTGCGAAGCCTGGTGACACCCTTCAGTACGAAATTGCTTACCACAATACAGGCAACACCAACCAACAGGACGTGGAATTCCGCGACCAGTTGCCTAAGGGTGTAACCTATGTTGCCGGTTCTACGTTCCTTAAGGACAGTCAGTACCCTAACGGTACTAACCTAAAAACAGATGCAGTTGTAAGCAACGGTATCACTACCGGTACTTATCTACCTGGGGCTGCTGGGTATGTGATGTTCAGCGTTAAGGTCAACAGTGCCGACACATTACAGTGTGGCACTAACTTGATTCGTAACCTGGCCTTTGTACAACCGAAGGACATGAACTATTACTACAACACTGCTGACGTAACCGTTAACAAGACCTGTACGCCTCCTAAAACGCCTACGTACGCATGTAGTGCGTTCCATGTCACCAAGGGTGACAACCGTACAGTAAGCATTGACAAGTTCGTCTTCACAGCTAGCAACAAAGCTAGCCTGAGCAGCGTAGACGTAAACTGGGGTGACAACACTGCCTTGACTACAAACAAGGTAATTGGCCAGACTCACCAATATGGTAAGGACGGCACGTACACCATCAGCCTGTCTAACTTCAAAGTGAATGGCAAAACTGTTGACGTTGCAGGTGACTGCAGCCAAGCCGTAACCTTCACAAGCAAACCCACAATCCCTGGTGGTAACCTGCCAAACACTGGTGCCGGTAACGTTATCGGTCTGTTTGCAGCCATCACGGTTGCGGGTGCGTTTGCCCACCGTTTGTTCCTGAGCCGCAAGCTTGCTCGCGACTAATCCAACAAAACGGGTTGCATCTTTGTACTTGAGCCTCAGGCTAGGCGCTTTCGAGAAACAGACCAAGCTGTACACATAGTACAGTGCGGGAGTATCGTAGAAAGCAACAACGCCTGAGGCCAAAAGTGCCGGCAGAGTGACTGGCTCTGCCAGACAGCAGGCCGGCACGGCACAATGATGAAACTGTGGATAAGCGGTAGCTTTTAGCACATTTTTGTGCTATGCTCCAAATAGTTTTAGAGCAATGACTGACCGCTCGATAGAACAAACTCCTTGAAGGTCCCCCGTCCATTTGGTCGGGGGATTTTCATGCCCGGCCTCTTATGATAAGATAGGCCAAGCCAAAAGCGGTCCCACGATACCCTGTCGGGTATCGCCGGTCCAAATCCTCGGCAAAAGATTTTATGTAAAGCACAAAATCGTTTTGCCTGCGGTTTGGCCCCGTCGTCCAGCGGTCAAGACACCGGGTTTTCATCCCGGCAACCGGAGTTCGACTCTCCGCGGGGTCACCAAAGAAAGAGTCCGAGCAAAGCTCGGGCTTTTTCTTTGGTCATCCGGAATGCTTGGCTTCGGATGCCGGTGGCGGCAAAGCCGACACGAGGCAACCGAGTTCGATAACTAGGAACGCGCGCAGGAATTTATTCCGAGCACGTGACGACGGTATACAACGTACTCTCGCGGGGTCACCAGTAAAAAAGGATCACCATCGGTGGTCCTTTTTTACTGCTCGCAGAGAACTGAACTCCGGAGGAGTTCGTTCACAAAGGCCACGCGCAGCTGCTTGCAGCCAGCCGGCTTATCTGGCTACCCTCAGCGGGGATACAGAGAGTAGAAAATTGATTTTTAGACGCTTTATATTACTATTATGGTACGTCCAATCAATCGATTGGCTTGCGTCGTTCTTGGAGGTATTGTGACATCAGGCAGAGCGTTTTTACTTGCGCTGGCCTATGCCGGCAAATGGTTCATGGGCATGTTTATCGGGCTTTCCATGGTGTTTATGATCATCACGGCGCCACGAGACAGTCCAGACAATCCGCCCCGCACCGTATTCATTCTGCTAGCCATTTCGGCCAGCATTGCTGCTGCCCTAGCGCTCTGGGTGTTCTTCTCTTCCCTGTACGGCATCCTGGAGGAGCAGATACCAGGCCAGAAAGCACAGCAGACAGAAGGCACTGAACCCGAGGACAACTCAGCAGAGACGCAACATGGGCTCGAGACCGAATAGTCTTGCGTCCGACGAGGGAGAGGTTGTAGTGAGCAGCAAAGGTAGTCACGACCGTGGCATCTTTCTGCTCCTGCACCCCCTCGCTACATCCGTTTGTTCTGATATGCCCTGTCCACCAGGGCTTTTAATACGTAAAGAGGGACTTTCCTAGACGCGGTCGGCTTTTTATTTTAAGCAATAACGGTATATACTGGGAGGGAAGTCTAATCTGGTGGGAACCCAATATGCAAATTACTACAGCTGTGCCTAACGTGCCGCTCAGGCAGTTCAAGCGGACAAAAATTATTGCAACGGTCGGGCCGGCCACGCATAGCTATGAGGCCGTATTGGCGCTCATTAAGGGTGGGGCAAATGGGTTACGTCTCAATTTTAGCCACGGCACACACGAAGAGCACGCCCAGCGCATCAAGTGGATCCGCCAAGCGAGCAAAGAATATGGCAAGCCGGTAGCTGTCATCCAAGACCTGCAGGGCCCCAAAATTCGCTTAGGTGATTTTGACGGCATCGTCAACATTCAAAAGGGCCAGGCGGTAAGCTTTGCCTACCAGGCTGACTACGAGAAAACCGGGCACCTGCCCACACAATACGACTTGAGTGAAAAGGTCAAACGAGGTGAACGGATATTTTTGTATGACGGCAAAGTGCGTACCACGGTTACGGCTGTGCGTGACGGCATTGTGTATGCGTCGGCCGAGAATGACGGCATCCTCATCAAGCGTAAAGGCATGAACCTGCCCGACACCGATTTTGGTGGCGACATTATCACTGCAAAGGATCGCAAAGACCTGGTATTTGGTTCTACGCAGGACGTTGACTATGTTGCGCAAAGTTTCGTACAGACCGCTGAAGATATTGCCAACATGCGCACACTACTGCACAACGCCGGAAGCAGCGATGTAAAGATTATTGCTAAAATTGAGACCAACGCTGCCGTTGAAAATATCGAGACTATCGCCCGCGAAGCCGACGCTTTGATGGTAGCCCGGGGAGATCTGGCGGTAGAAACGCTGGCCGAGAGCGTGCCAATTGTGCAGCGCCAAATCGTAGGCTTGGGTCTAAAATACGCCAAGCCGACTATTATCGCTACGCAAATGCTAGCCAGTATGACCGATATGCCTGAGCCGACACGCGCTGAAGTCTCCGATATAGCCACGGCAGTCCTCATAGGGGCAGATTGTGTGATGCTCTCTGACGAAACGGCAAACGGCCATTATCCTATAGAGGCAATTAAGATGATGAAAAAGGTTACGCGTTATACCGAACAGCATTCTCCCTTGAGTGTAACGTTTCACGAGCTTGAGGACCACAATCGTGAAAAGGCCATTTCTAAGGCTGTCATTAGCCTGGCGGAAAGCATCGATGCCAAGGCCATCGTAGCCGAGACCAAATCAGGGGCCACGGCTGTACAAATTGCTGCGCGCCGAAGCACCATTCCACTCATAGCCGTTACGAGCGATGTACGTACCGCGCAGCAGCTGGCTATTGTGTATGAAGTAAAAAGCTATGTGCGACCCGCCGATCATGAAGCGGCCATCAAACTTACCAACTGGTTGCAGGAAAATAAAGTATTAAGCAAAGGTGATGTGGTGGTAACGGCGAGCGGGCGCTACCCGGGTGTGGTAGGCACCACTGACACGATAAAAGTCCGTGTGCTAGAATAAAATCAAAGCATAAGCAGGGTGGGAAAACTTGTTCACGAAGAAAACAATCCGTGATATCGACCTGGAAGGAAAACGAGTTCTGTTGCGGGCCGACTACAATGTGCCGGTCGAAAACGGTAAAATCACCGACGATTACCGCATCCAAAAATCGCTTCCGACGGTAAAGTATTTGCTGGAGCACAAGGCCAAACTTATTATCTGCTCTCATCTGGGCCGGCCGGAAGGTCCCAACGATGCCGACAGTCTGTTTCCGGTGGCCAAGAAATTGCAGGAGCTAGTGGGCCAAGATGTAGAGTTTGTACCTGATTGCGTCGGTGAACGGGCCGAAAAAGCAGCCAAAAGCCTTCAGGCTGGTCACGTTATGCTGCTCGAAAACCTGCGCTTTCACCCCGAAGAAGAAAAGAACGACGAGAGCTTTGCCAAGCAACTCGCCAGCCTGGCAGACGTGTTCGTACAGGACGGTTTCGGCGTCGTACATCGCGCCCACGCCAGCACAGAGGGGGTCACACACTTCTTGCCCAGTGTGGCTGGCTTTTTGCTCGAGAAAGAAGTTGACACTATTACCGAAGTCATGGAAAACCCGAAGCGGCCGCTCATGGCTGTCATTGGCGGTGCCAAGATTGCCGACAAAATAGACATTTTGCACAAGTTTATCGACATCGCCGACTTCGTAGCCATCGGTGGCGCCATGGCCAACACGTTTTTGCTCGCGCAGGGCAACAAGATCGGGACCAGTTTGGCCGACAAAGACGAAGTGGCCGTCGCGCGCGACGTACTGTCTAAGGCCCACCACAAGGCCACACAGCGCGACTTTATCTTCTATACACCACAGGATGTGGTGGTGGCACACAAAATGGACAAAACTGCTCCAACCCGCATCGTGGACCTCAGTGCGCACGTGGTAGCAGAAATTGAAAATTACCCCAAACGGCCACCACACACGGCCAGCGTGGTGGGTGAGCACGAGATGATACTCGACATCGGCCCCTTCAGCGCCTCGTTCATTGCCGGCCTTATGCAAGCGGCCAGCACGGTGGTATGGAACGGTGCAGTGGGCGTGACGGAAGTCCCGAGCCTGCAAGGGCCCATCGGCCCATTCGCACACGGCACCGACATTGTTATGGAATCTATCCTGGGCCAATTTGGTCACAAACCGTTTAGCCTGGTGGGTGGTGGCGACACCGTGGGGTACATTGAAAACCGCAAGATGGTAGACCATTTTGACCATGTCTCCACAGGGGGCGGCGCGTCACTAGAATTGATGGCCGGGCGCACATTGCCAGGCGTCGAAGCGTTACAAGATAAATGATGTACAATAAACCATAAGAAATATGCGCAAAATAATGATAGCCGGTAACTGGAAAATGAACCTCACCACGCACGAGGCAAGTTTGCTGGTACATCGGCTAAACCAACACATCCCGGCGCATCGTAATATCGAGGTGGTGCTGGCTCCGACCGTGTTGACCTTGCAGCCGCTCAGCCACGAGGTGGACCGGCATAAGTTTCGCTTGAGCGCGCAAAATGCCTACCACAAAGACGAGGGGGCATTTACGGGCGAGGTGTCGTTTGCGATGCTGCGCGACCTGGTGCATTACTGCATCATCGGGCACAGCGAGCGGCGTATCTACTTCGGTGAAGACCTTGAGACCGTCCGTGACAAAGTCGCTGCCGCCGTACGCAATGGCATTACACCCATTTTGTGCATCGGCGAAACCAAAGAAGAGCGTAGTGCCGGCGAAACCAAGCAGGTTTTGCACGATCAGCTCACGACGGCGCTTGCCAACGTTACCTCTGAAGATATCTCCGACATGGTCGTAGCCTACGAACCGGTGTGGGCTATCAGCACATTTGGCGGAGAGTACGCCAAGCCTGATGACATGCAGCACGTCATCGATTTTATCCGCCTGCAGATCCATGAACTCTACGGGCAGCGCGCCGCAGAAGAGGTGCGGGTACTGTATGGCGGCAGCGTCAACAAAGACACGGTGGGCGGCTATTTGGAAGTAAAAGGATGTGACGGTGCACTTGTTGGTGCAGCGAGCCTCAATTATGAGCAGTTTGCCGGTATCGTAGAAGTAGCCGACCACGTCCAGCACGCCCGGAAGGAAGACTGATGGCCAAATCAACCTCAGACTCTGTCGCAAAACCAGACACCACCAAAAAGGTGTTTGATATTTCCCACCCCGGCAAGACCACGCCCAGCGCCACTTCGCGTCCGGTCATCGTTACAAACCGGCCCATCATGAAGGATCCTATGATGTCGGAGGGGAGCGCACCCACTGACTCCTCTGAAGCCCCCAAAGAAGAGCAGGCACTCTCGCACACTGCCAGCAAGATAAAGATTACTCCGCTTAGTGTAGCCGACAGTAATGATAAGCCCACCGAAGAGCCACCAAAGGAGCCTGCGGACACTGCGGCGACATCTAAAGACGAGCCCGCACCAGTCGATGAGACACCTACGTCTGAAGAGGTGGGTGCTACGCCCGATGAGCCTGAGGCGGCAGAGACTACCGACGATGCTGACTCAGTGAAACAAGCAGATGAAGCACCGGCCGAAGCACCCGAAGCTGCTTCTACCGAAGCGGCCACACAGCCAGCCCCAGACGACACTCCAGCCAAAGGTGAAGATCCCGCCAAACAAGCGCTCGATACCGAGGCAGCTGAAGCCGAGGCCAAGAAGCAGGCCGACCGCCAAGCTGAACTGGAAAAAGTCATCGACAGCCAAAAATATGCCTTGCCAATCAACACCGTCAAAAAACGTCGCATAACCCGCACCTTGCTGGTGAGTATCCTTGTGATTGTGGTGCTAGGTGTGGCCTCGGCCGATCTGGCCATGGATGCCGGTGTGTTGCACGTCAACGGCGTAAAGCCAGTTACCCACTTCTTTAAGAAATAAAATTTACACCACCTAACTCACCCTGCCTTTGTTAAAATAGATAGGTGAATGATGATCTCTTGAGAGGGTTAAATCCTGAGCAGCGCCGTGCCGTCGAAACCACCGACGGGCCGTTGCTTATTCAAGCCGGCGCCGGCTCGGGCAAGACCAAAACCCTCACCCATCGCATCGCCTACCTTATCGCAACCCGTCGGGCCACGCCGTACAACATTTTGGCCGTAACGTTTACCAACAAAGCCGCCAAAGAAATGCGTGAGCGCGTGGCGCACCTGCTCGGCCAAAGCGCCGACAACCGCGCGTTTATGCCCTACATGGGCACATTCCATTCAATTTGTGTCAGGATTTTACGGCAGGATGGCGAAAGTGTGGGCATCCCCCGCAGTTTTGTTATTTTTGATGAGTCAGACAGGCAAGCCGCCGTCAAGCAAGTTAGCAAGCAGCTCATGATAGACGAAAAATCTTTTCCCGCACGCACGCTGTCGGGTCTTATCAGCAGCGCCAAAAACGAGATGATGACGCCGGAGGAATATGCCGGTACGGCTAGCAGCCCCGCCGCCCGCGAAGCAGCACGAGTGTTTCCGCTGTACGAAAAAAGCTTAAAAAACGCCTCGGCGCTCGACTTTGACGACCTCATCAACCGCACGGTGCGCATGCTGCAAACTCAGCCCGAGGTGCGCAAAAAGTGGCAGAGCCAGTTTACATACATCATGATCGATGAGTACCAAGACACCAACGCGGCGCAGTACAAATTAGTAAAGCTGCTCACAAACGAGCACAACAACATTGCCGTCGTGGGCGATGACTGGCAGAGTATTTACAGCTGGCGCGGTGCCGACTTTAGAAATATCCTGAATTTCGAAAAAGATTATCCCGACTGCTGCGTCATTAAACTCGAGCAAAATTATCGCAGCACCAAACACATCTTGGATGCTGCCCATGCGGTCATCACCAAAAACCAGCAGCGGTCGGACAAGCGGCTGTGGACCAGCGCCGGCGACGGCCTGCCGGTGCAGATGTTGCAGGCCGCCAACGAGCGCACCGAGGGGGAAAGCATTGTTCGCCGCCTCCGCAATGGTGTGGATGGTGGCTACCGACATTTCCGCGACTACGCCGTGCTGTACCGCACCAACGCCCAGAGCCGGTCCATCGAAGAAGTTTTTGTACACTACGGCATTCCGTACCGCATCGTGGGAGGCCAACGCTTTTATGACCGCAAAGAAATCAAAGACATTATTGCCTATCTGCGGCTTATTTTTCAGCCCGAGGACCGCGTGAGCTTTGAGCGCATTGTCAACGTGCCTACGCGCGGCATCGGTGCCAAAAGTGTGCAAAATTTCTTTGCCTGGCAGCAGGGCAATGACTTAAGCCTGGGCGAAGCCCTCGCCAGCGCGGCCAGTTGCGATACGGTGACAGGCAAGGCCCGGCAGGGGTTAGCGGAATTGGGCGATATGCTCGGCGCCTTGCGCAATCTGGTAGAGGAAGTGCCCGTAGCTTCACTCATTGATTCGCTGCTACGGCGACTCGACTATCTGCGCTTTCTCGACGACGGCACCCCACAGGGTGAAGCTCGTCAGGAAAACGTGAAGGAGTTGTTGAGCGTGGCGCAAGAGTACCAGGAGCTGGGCCTGGCCGGGTTTTTGGAAGAAGTGAGCCTGGTGAGCGACATCGACACGGCCAATTTTGATGGCGATGCCGTGACGCTCATGACCCTGCACGCCGCCAAGGGCTTGGAGTTTCCGGTGGTATTTATGGTGGGCATGGAAGAAACCATCTTTCCGCACAGCCGGGCGCTGTACGACCAGTTTGAAATGGAAGAGGAGCGCCGGCTGTGCTACGTGGGTATGACCCGGGCAAAAGAAGAGCTGTACATGATGTACGCCACCAGCCGCATGCTGTACGGCGGTGTGCAGCACAATCCGCCATCGCGGTTTTTGAGTGAAATCGATGCCGAATTCCAGCCCGACAGCGGTTTTGGTTCTATGCAGGAAACGCAGTCGTTATTCGGAGGCTTTGGTAGCTCCGCCCCTTCATACGGACAGTCGCAGGCGGTGAGCGATGAGCCACGCTACGTGCCGGAGCTGAACGAGGGCGATGGCGTACGACACAAACTGTTTGGCACTGGCACCGTGGTAGACGTAGACGGCGACAACGTCACCGTTTATTTCAAGGGTAAGGGCACCCGTAAGCTCAACGTCTCCTTCGCTCCCCTCGAGAAATTATCATAATATAATACGAAAAGAGCAGCCGGAGCAGCCGAATTTATTTCGGCTCACCGCGCGATGAGAAAAACCGCTAGGTTTGTCTCATGGTGTTCTATGGTAAGGGCACCCGTAAGCTCAACGTCTCCTTCGCTCCCCTCGAGAAACGGTAATCAGGCGTAGCCGGCATAGTTTGGTACAATAGTATGAGGCGCCAAAGAAGTGGGGTAACATCCTGCTTGGCGAATGACATATGAAATTTCGGGTGAAGAAGCGATATCAGGCGGCCCAGCGCAAGCACATCCGGCGGTTCAAAATGTGGAGCCGTCATCCGTTTGCGGTCCCTTTCGTTCTTTTTCTTGCTCTTATTGTGCTGGGCGCAATCACGTTCAAGATATTGGCCGTCAGCGAGCCGCCGCAGCGTGACGCCAAAGTAGTTATCATCTCGCACGACCACGTGCAGCAGACGGTGCCCAGCATCGAGCCTACCGTAGGGGCGCTGCTTAGCAAACTTAAAATTACTCTCAACGAAGGCGATGTGGTGGAGCCAGCGCTTGATACGCCCATTGTCCAGGATGATTTCCGTATCAACATCTACCGTGCGGTGCCGGTAGAAATTACCGACGGTGTTCATCGGACGTACACCTTTAGCGCCGACACCACGGGGCGCAGCATCGCCGCTCAGGCAAATGTCACGGTAAACCCCGAAGACAACGTAGCAATCGTACCGGCCCAAAACTTTGTTACCGACATGGCTATTGGCCAGCGTGTAGTTATTGACCACGCGTTGCCAGTTACCCTCAATCTGTATGGTGATCGCATAGCCACCCGCACCCATGCCAAAACCGTGGGGCAGCTTTTGAGCGATAAAAATGTACAGCTAAAGTCGGGCGACAATGTAGTGCCCTCGGCCGATACGACAGTGACGGCTGGCATGCAGGTCTATGTTATCCGCAAGGGGGTCAAAGTGGTGACCCAGACCGTGGCCATCCCTATGCCGGTAGACACCATTCAAGATTCAAGTCTGGCCTATGGCACCTCTGCCGTTCGGCAGCACGGCTCAAACGGTAAAAAAGTGGTAACGTACCAAATCCATACCGAAAACGGTCATGAGGTCAGCCGCACTGAACTTCAGTCGGTTATCACGGTACAGCCGGTTACCCAAATCGTGGTGGTTGGTACCAACCTCAGCGGTATCAAGGGCGACATGGCGCTGGCAGGCATTCAGCCGTCAGACTATCAATACGCCGATTACATCATTAGCCACGAGTCCGGCTGGTGTCCCACCAAGTGGCAGGGCGAATATGGCAGCTGCCCGGCTTATCACGGCGCACCGACCGCTTCGTACATTGGCTACGGTCTTTGCCAGGCTACACCAGGCTACAAAATGGAAAGTGCTGGTTCAGACTGGGCTACCAACCCCATTACGCAACTTCGGTGGTGCAGTGGCTACGCTACGGCTCGGTACGGCACGTGGTATTATGCATACCTGCACTGGCTTAATTACCACAACTGGTAGCCGAATGGAACAAAAATTGCCATATGCAAAAAAATCGCTCGGGCAGCACTGGCTGCACGACGAGTTGAGCCTGGAGGCCATGTGCTTAGCGGCCGACGTAGGGCTAACAGATACGGTACTCGAGGTTGGGCCGGGCCTCGGTACGCTCACCGAGCTGCTGGTGCAGCGAGCCCAGCAGGTCGTAGCAGTAGAATTCGACGAAGCGTTGGCCCGTGAGTTGCCAGCGCGGGTGCGGGCGGCCAATCTCCACATCGAATCGTCCGATATCCTGTCGTTTGACCTCACCAACATGCCGCCCGGCTACAAAGTGGTGGCCAACATCCCGTATTATCTCACCAGCAATCTTATCCGCGTGTTGTCCGAAACGCCCAATCCTCCTAGTATTGCGGTGCTCTTGGTGCAAAAAGAAGTAGCCCAGCGCGTGGCAGCCAAAGCGGGTGATATGTCAACGCTCAGTGTCACCGCGCAGTACTATTGGCAGGTTAGCCTGGCCGACGAAGTGCCGGCCGAGCTGTTTACGCCGCCGCCAAAGGTTGATTCGCAGATATTGGTGCTCAAGCGTCACCCGCAACCGCTGTTTCCGAACGTCGATACTAAAGTATTTTTCAAGCTGGTAAAGGCGGGGTTTGGCGAGCGCCGCAAAAAGCTGCGCAGCTCTTTGAGTGGCGGGTTGCACATAGCAAAAGGGCAAGCTGAGCAACTGCTGGCCGCCGCCAGCATCGACCCAAACTTGCGTGCCCAGGCACTCTCGCTCGAGCAGTGGCACCAGCTCTATGTGGCGTATAGCGCATAAAGGAGATGCAGGTCAATGTTAAATCCGAGTTAACTCGGATTTAAAGCGGAGTTAACTCCGCTTTCCGCATCGGCTGCGTGTAGTAAAACCCAGACGCCAGGCGGCAAATCATACCCCACTTCTCTGCCGGTTTGCAACAATCAGTGCCACGTGGCGTGGAAGTTTCGTGGGCGCTAAGCGACGCCACGTGAATTATCGCACACATACTTGACTTGTTAAGCGTTAGCGCCATACTGGGAAGCAGGTAAGCAAGCCATGACTAGCGCTGATTCTATTAGTACTACCATCCACCATCTCTCTGCCCGTCTGAGCCGCGAAGCCGACCAGATTCTGCAGGAGCAACTTGGTCTCACCTTTTCCCAGTACAAAATCATGCAAACTATCCAGGACAGCCCGCGCGTGCAGCAGCGGGCATTGGCGCTTTCGCTTGGCCAAACCGAGGCCAGCATTAGCCGCCAGGTAAAGCTATTGCTCGACAAGCAGCTCATCGTCATGCGTGTCAACCCGCACAACCGCCGCCAGCACCTTACCCAGCTGACGGTGCGCGGTGAGCGCATCCTGGGCGCTGCCCACACGGCCGTGTCCCGTTACTATGCCCACGTGCTGGGTCAGCTTAGCGATAAACAACAGTCACAACTTAGTCTGCTCCTCGGTACTATACAGTAAAATTGTGGCCAAAACGCTCATACTTATGGTATAATATACAAAGCATCAGAGAGATGCAGACGAGGGGCTGAATTTTAAGCTCGACGTTGTACATTATCGGTTAGATCAGCAGGTCGCTTACTCAGCGTCATAGGGTAAACTCAATAACTGCAAAAGTTACTGATCGTGCAGCCACAGTTGCCTCGCTCGTTAAGAGCTGGGGCGCCAACTGGGCTCCACAAACTGTTCTGGCTTAAATAACCAGATCAACGCTCAGAGTGACACCTGATAGTTCGAAAGCGTTTCATATCATCAGGTTGCCCAAGTACCGCTATCCGTAGTGCTTGTTAAGACCAGGATTGCTGCATAGGAATGTTTGTCCGCTTCGATACCCTGTGCCTAAGATTTTAAAACGGACTATACCTGTAGACGACTAACCAAGATAATACGACGGACGTGGGGGCAGTACCCACCAGCTCCACCAAAATAAGAACTTCATCTCACGATGGAGTTTTTATTTGGTTTGAGTTTTCAGTGATGACGGTCACATTACCATAAGCAGTTTAGTGATAAATTATACAGTAGTAACCGTAAACACCGTAACTCTCTTCATGAGCACACAATTACCCCTCATAAAAGCACTACGCCAAACCATGATCCAGGATGTACCGGCGTATGCCAACAAGTTGTTTTACTCGCTCGGTTTCCTGTCGATGACCTCGTTTATGGTGCTAATAGCCACCGGTGTCGTTATGGCCATATATGGTCCCGATTGGTGGCTAACGAGCACAGTCGGACACTACTTTAGGAGCATCCACTTGTGGGCTACGCAGGCGTTTGTACTTTTTGTTATTTTGCACTTACTTATTGTGTTCTTTAGCTCCGGGTTTAAAAAGCCGCGCCGCTTGACCTGGGTGCTGGGGGCATTGATGTTTCTGTTTGTCATGGCCGAGGCGGAGTTTGGCTATGTACTAAGGGATGATTTTTCTAGCCAGTGGCGAAGCCTGCAAGGGGCCGATTTATACAACGGTACAGGCCTGGGGTGGTGGCTGCACAATATAAACTATCGGCAAATCTATGGCATACACATCGTGGTCGTGCCGGCTGTCCTGCTGGGCTTGCTGTTTATGCACTACTTGTTAGTGCGGGTGCTGGGGATTGCTAAGCCGTACCGTAAGGAAGTGCATGTACCTACGGTAAAAGCCAATCATACGGTGTTATTTGCGCGTGGTGGTGTGTTGGTAGGGCTCATTTTGTTGTTGGCTGTCGTGTTCCCGTCGCCATTTTTGCGCCCCGACACTATCCAGGAAGTGGCCCAGCAAGATCCCGCCTTGATGGGGCAGACGCTCATGCAAGAATATACCCGCTCATCCGACACGTCGACGTATGTGGATAATATTGCACCGTATACATTTAATACTCGCCAAGTGTATGTGGCCCAGCCGTATGCCCAACTGGTGGCTGCTGAGCATACGCCTAACTTATTGCAGCAATACGGCGCCGAACCAGCTGCTCAACAATCAAATCAGCTGAAGGAGGCTCAGACTTATTTTGACAAGACTTACCCGGGCGACCTTAATGGTAGCAACCCGCTGGAGCAGGTGGTGTCGTCCCTGGTGGATATGGCCTCTGCGGGGTTATATCAGCCGACGCTTAACAGCGCCGATCCGTCTGGCGACCAGACATCATATGCGTTGCGATTCTTGGCGGATACCGGTGTGCTGGATACCCGCGCCCAAAGTCTGAATATTACAACCGACCAATATGGCATGCTGCACGAAGAAAGCGGTCATGCGCCGGGTGCGTGGTGGCTCGCGCCGATCGGTCTGCTAGACCACACGTTGCTGGCGAACGATAGTAATGGCGACCGCGACGGAGCCATTATCGTGGGGGGTTTCTTCTTGCTACTAATTGCCTTGCCGTACATTCCGGGGCTCAACCGCTTGCCAGAAGTCTTTCGTCTCAACAAGTTTATCTGGCGAGTATAAAAGGCGCCAGGAATTATCCTCGCTGGATGCAGCGGAGGGTTTGGTGTGGATTGTGCAAAATGCGGACGGGATTGCCGATCACGCAATGCACGCTGTCGTGGAAGAACACGAGGCCCAGGATGCCGACTCCGACAATGGCCAGCGCGGCAGCCGGCCAGTAGCGACGTACGTCGGCCAGCATGCGCCAGGTGCCTTGCTTGGTTTCGCGGCGGTGGGCGTTCATCCAGCGGAGCAGGGCTGCCAAGTTGAACAGTGCGGCCAAGCTGGGCAATACGACCAGCCAGGCAAACAGCACGTTGGTGTGCCACAAAATGGTGTCGTGCAGGCGCTGGCCCACGAGGCTGTTAAGAATGATAAACACGAAAAACGGTGCTACCAGCCACGTGCCCAAGAGGGCATTGCGCTTGATGTAATCGGGCATTTGGGTTGCCATGGTATCTCCTGTGTAGATAAGTTGTTGCTTTAAAACACTTAAGGGGAAGTCAAGAGCGGTACGGGCCCAGATGGCCGATGTGTGACTCGGCTGGGCATCCAGCATGTCTGCCAAGGTTTGCAGCATCTGCTCGCCGTACTCTTTGCGGTAACCTACCGGGTAGAGGTGCAGCAGCTTGTTGTAGAGAGGGAAGCGCTCCCTGAGCTTGTTCATATGCGCACTCCCATGGTGTCGCCCAGCAGTTTGCGCTCACGTGCCAGCGTAGCGATATTGCGGTAGTAATCCATCTCGGCGCCCAAGGTGTCCCAGCCTTTTTTAGTCAGGCGGTAGTAGCGCCGGCGGCTGTCGCCCTCAAAGGGCACTTCTTCTATCAAGTTATCTTCGCGCAGCTGCTTGATAGCGCCGTACAGGGCACCGGGGCCCAGCTTGATGCGTCCTGTACTATCGTGCTCTATCTGCTGCATCAGCTCATAGCCATGACGCGGCTTAAGGCTGAGTGCGAATAAAATACTAAAACTTACTTGAGGTAATAGATTGGTTACGCGCTTACTCATACACGACCTCCGCACCAGCTGGCCTGCTCGAAGCGGAGCCTTCGACCTGCCAGCTTCTTTGCCTCAGGCGCATTTTTCCGCTGCGGTTGCTCCCTCGTCGTATTACGTATACGCCTCGGTCCGCTGCTCGCGGAGAAAATGTACCTGAGGCTAAAGTGCGAAAATCGTGTCATATTATTGCAGTATATATCAATAAACGATATATCGTCAATAGCTATAATTTTACTGGATATGACGTCTCGATTGGAGTATGCTTCCATAAGAGAGAAACATATGCCAAACCCCACACTAACCGAACACCTGCCGGCAATTGAGGAAACATCGGACGGCTACCCGCACTATCACTTTGTTCTGTGCAAGCATACTATCGATAATATTCCGAAAATTGCTCGTGCCCTTGAGGGCTGCGACACAGTTTTGGTGGAAACCGTCGGAGTTGAGCCGGAGTATGCAGCAGATCTATTTGGTATGTTCAATGCATTTACTGATAGTACGATACCCCATGAAGAGGTGTCGGATATAGTGCAGAGAAATCTCCAGAGGAGTGAGGACGCAAGTGACCATTTTGTGCTCGTTTTAGCCTCTGAGCTATATGGCAGCAATAAAATTCTAGCTCCTGTTGATGTCTTGAAGACTCATCCAGTGTTCGAGCAGCTTGTCCGTGGCATGCAGCAAATAAAACAAGTTACTCGCTATACGGCGAGAGGGGGTATAGCTACCGACCAAATAGTGCAGGAGTTAAGAGAAGCTCTTACATTGCAGGCAGAAACCGATCGGAAAAGAGAAGGCGTGGTAGCTTCCCAACTTTTGGAGTACCCTGAATATTTACCCCACGGCTACGGTAAGCATATAGGAGTGGTGCAGGGTGCGGCACATACTGGTACATATCAGATTCTATCTCGACTTGGGCTGCCGGTGAGTCGAGAATTTATAGATACGCTGCCTTATGCGTCGGGTGTGCATATGACATTCCCCTGGGCAGTTATGGCGACGCGTCAAAAGCGCTTCAAGCCCGATAGCTTGTTGCCAGATGCGCTTTTGAGATATGTGCTTCTCGAGTCCATTCTTGTGCAGCACGTTGCTCTGCCGCCATCTGACGGTACGCATGAAGTAGAGTTTGACGAGACACTCAATATTCTTCGGGCTGAAGTTATTGAAGCCATGCCCGAGATTGCCCAAAGGAATTTCTTGAATTCTTGGGAAAAAATAATGCTTGGTAGCGCAAAAGGACGTAGACGAAAGACCCGTATGCTCGTGCAGCGCCTCCTTGAAACGTACATTAAAGACAGCTTAGATCCGGACGAATAAGGTAGCCCTCCGCGTAGAGCCAATCGAAAAGCCGCCCTTCCGTCAGGGCGGCTTAAGGCATTCGGCCTACGTAGACAACGAATGGATCCGAGAACGAAGGTTAGCTGGCGCGTACCTCCCGCGCGTTGCTATTCATTGGTTGCCCGTTAGATCTAGGACTTTTCAATGGATTACCTCCCTTCTCTTTTAAGTTGCTCATGCCTACATTGTAACCCCCAATTAGTTGGGCACTGCAAGCCTGCCGTGATTTATCGCACAACGCTTCCCACCTCTGTTTTATATAGTGAAGAAAACGAAAGGGTGCATATGAATACACTTATTAGCGGTGCCAGTGCCGCAGCCTACAGGCGGGCGGTGAAACCACTGCTGTTCAAGCAAAAGCCGGACGCGGTACACAACCATCTGCTGCATGTCGGTCGACGGCTGCAGCATATTGCGCCAGCGCGCGGGTTGCTTAAGGCTAGCTGGGCCTATCAAAACCCCGGCTTGCTGGGTCAAACGGTGCAGGGGATCTATTTTAAAAACCCGGTGGGACTTTCAGCGGGGTTTGATAAAAATTTTGAGCTACCGCTCTTGCTCAAATCGATTGGCTTTGGGTTTATGGAAGGTGGCTCGTTGACGTACCGCGAATGTGCCGGCAACCCCAGGCCGTGGTTCTATCGCTTGCCCAAAACCAAATCAATCGTGGTGTATGCCGGCCTCGCCAACCAAGGTGCACCTACTATCGTGCGCCGTATCAAACACTATTCCAAGAACACGTTCAAAGACTTCCCGCTCAACATTTCGGTGGCAAAAACCAACTCCCCCGAAGCTTGCACCGACACCCAGGCCGTAGCCGACTATCTAGGCAGCCTCGGTATGATTAAGGCTGCAGGAGTGGGCGACGTGGTGACACTGAATATTTCATGCCCCAACACGTATGGTGGCGAGCCGTTCACCACGCCAGAGCGGCTAGAGCGGCTGCTGCGGGCAGTAGACAGATTGTTGCTGCCGTGCCCTGTGTTTGTAAAGATGCCGTGTGATTTGCCGTGGCCCCAGTTCAGATCACTGCTAGACGTCATAGTCGAGCACCGTGTGGCGGGGGTAACGATTAGCAACCTTGCCAAGGACCGGGGGCGGCTAAAATTGATGGATCCATTGCCAGATAGCGTAAAAGGCAATTTGAGCGGCAAGCCTACGTGGGAACTCAGCAATGAGCTCATCCGCCGTACGTACAAAGTGTACGGCAAACGCCTGACCATCATCGGAGTGGGCGGTATTTTTTCGGCCGAGGATGCCTACACCAAGATTTGCCTGGGCGCGAGCTTGGTGGAGCTTATAACGGGTATGATCTTTGAAGGTCCGCAGCTGATAGGCCACATAAACCGTGGTCTTGCAGAACTGCTTAAGCACGACGGCTATGCTAACGTGTCGCAAGCTGTCGGTAGCCACGTCTAAACTGGGCTACAATAGGATAATGACAGACGCTCCGGCAGAATTGCCGTGCCAGGACAAGCTGGCGTTTGATACCGAAAAACAGGCGCGTGCTGCGGCCACGACAGCCGAGTACCAGCACGGCACAAAGCTAAAAGTGTACCACTGTCGCCACTGTGGCTTGTGGCATCTCAGCAGTGCCTAGGGTAGGATAGCGCCCTGCGTGGCGCCGTGGTTGGTGCTGGCGTCGTAATGTTGGTTAGCGGCATTGAGGGCAGCAACTTCTTGGCTGGTGCGGTTGTCAACGGCTTGCACGAGGGCAGTACACGAAGGTGCTGACATCCTTTGGATGTCGTGCAGCGTGGTTTGGGCGTATTGTTCGCCGAGCGATACATGACCTTGCTCGTGTGTCTTCAGATTGGCTATGAATGTTTGCCATTGAGTAGCTAGGCCCGGCTGCGCTGAAATGGTCGGTTGCCACTCGGGATATGCCTGGGTTACATGAAGACCTACGGCTACGTCAGTAACCTGGCAAGCTGTAGCTGTTTGGGCATACCTGTAGCTCCAGCCCATCCAAAAGTCGGTCTGGCCACTGTATGCTTCACCGGCACCGATAAACTGCGTAGGAGCGCACCAAACGATTTGTTGGCGTATCTGGGCACTCGTATCGCCGTACACCCGGTAAAAGTGCGGGGTGTCGATGAGAGTATGCAGACCCGGGCTTGTGGCCGATAGCACGAAAGCAGCCGCCGGTTTGTAGGTGTGATCGGGTGCGCATTGTGGTGGGGCTGAGACGGTAATGGTGGGAGGTGGGCTAATCCGTGACGCCACAGACACGTGTGGCGTGCTAATGGTGGGGGCAACCGTGGTGGCGACTTGCTTGGCTACCGAACTTACAGAGATAGGTACGACGGGCTGATACCAACCAGCATAGAGCCAAAGGCCGCCCCACACTAAGGCACACAGCGACAGCGCGTCGATAGCTAGGCGCAAGCTGCGTGCCGACGTGCGCAATTTTGAATCATCATTAATAAAACCGGGACCACCGGGCCCCGTTACAACATCCATAACCCCAAACCTCCGCTAAATCTGAAGCGTTTGTTTGGGCTAATTATAAAATCTTACGCCATACAAATCAATAGGCAGGCAAATAAAATAGCCTCAATGTCAACTTTATCTCCACCAACTAGGCCGGGGGCGGGGTAGTGTCTATTGTGCGTTCTTCTTTGTGCGTCATGCGCCCGTCATCGTCCACGTCATAGATGAGGATGTTGCCGAAGGGCATTTCGACGTTCGAAATGTCGCCGTCACTAATGTTTTCGAGATATTTGATGAGGGCGCGGATAGCGTTGCCGTGGCTGGTAATGAGCACCGTCTGGCCTTGCTTGAGTCGTGGCAGGATGGTGTTTTGGTAGTACGGGATGACGCGGGCGTAGACGTCTTTGAGTGTCTCGCCGTTGGGCACTGCGTAGTCCCAGTCGCGGCGCAGGTGGTTAAACGCTTCCTCGCCGATTTTGTCGCGTACTTCCCACTTGTTCATGCCAGTGTAGTCGCCGTAGTCTCGCTCGTTGAGGGCATGGTCGCGCTCGAACGGCACATCGAATTCCTGACTGGCATCCAAAATGCCCTCGAGCGTCTCAAGTGCACGGATTTGTTGGGAGGTAAAGGCGTAATCTACCGCGATATCTTTGAGTGCCTGACCTAGTTGCGCTGCCTCGTGGAAGCCTTTTTCTGTTAAGTGCACATCGGTGGTACCGGTCCATTTGCCTAGCGCATTCCACTCGGATTCCCCGTGGCGGGTTACCACCAGTTTGCCCATGCTGCGCTTGGGCGCGGTGACTTTGTTGGGGGCATTGCCATACCAAAAGTCAATGATATTTTGCGCCGCTGTTTGGTTGATGCGGCCGATAGCTTCGGTGGTGTTGAAGGCATTGTGCGGTGTGATGACCACGTTGGACATTTTTTTCAGCACGTTCACTTCCAAGCTTTCTTCCAGCTGGGCTGATGCGCCCGGTCGGCCAAGTAGCAGCATTTCTTCGTCGGCGTCCAGCAACTTCTCGCCCTCTAGCACGTCCAGCGCTACGCCGGCCAGCTTGCCACTGCGCAGTGCCTCAATGAGTGTCCCGGTGTCCACTAGCTCACCCCGTGAGGTGTTAATGAGCAGGGCGGGGGGCTTGGTCTTTTCAAAGAACGCGCCGTTAACGATGTGGTGGTTATCGCCCGTTAGCGGGGCGTGCAGGCTGATAACGTCGCTCTCGGCCGCCAAGCGGTCAAGGTCGACGTATTCAAAGTTAAACTCTTTGGCCTTCTCGTCGTTCGGGAAGGGGTCGAAGGCCAGCACTTTCATGCCAAAGCCGCCGGCAATTTTGGCCGTCTGTTGGCCAATGCGCCCGGCGCCGATCAGCCCAAGTGTCTTGCCCTTAAGATCAAAGCCAGTCAAATGAGTAAGGTCGATGTCGGCCCGCTCGGTGGCGTTCATGGCCTCGCGTAGCTTTCGCGACAGGGTCAGGATGAGCCCAAAAGTGTACTCGGCCACGGTGTGTTCGCCGTAGCTTGGCACGTTGGTGACGGTAACACCGTGCTCCTCGGCGGCTGCCAGGTCGATGTTGTTAAAACCGGTGGAACGACACGAAATTAGCTTGAGCTTAGGCAGCTGTTCTATCATTTCCCGTGTGACGGCGCTGCTCACAAATACCGAAATTACTTCCGACTCCGGCTTGAGGTTGTCGAGCGAGATAGGCTCACCCACATATTCCCAGTGATGGTCGGTGGACTGAAGATGCTCACTCAGCTGTTGTTTGTCGGTGTCGGTGGCGTCGTAGAATGTGATATATGCCATAGCGTTTTCCGCGAGGTATTATAAGATAAGCGGTATGAAAATTAAATCTGTTTTAGCCCGACAAATCTTTGATTCACGGGGGTATCCCACCGTGGAGTGTGATATTTTCCTCGAAAATGGCGCGTTCGGGCGGGCGGCTGTGCCGTCGGGCGCGTCCACTGGCAGCCAAGAGGCGCTGGAGCTGCGCGATGGCGGTGAGGCTTTCGGTGGTAAAGGCGTCAGTAAAGCTGTCGCCAATGTAAACGAACGCATTGCACCGGCGCTAGTCGGGTACGAAGCGTGGGATCAATTTGCCATCGACACACTACTCAATGAGCTTGATGGCACCGACAACAAGAGCAATTTAGGTGCTAATGCTATGTTGGCCGTATCACTAGCCGCCGCCAAAGCGCAGGCGGCCAGTGACGGTATGCCGCTTTACCGCCATATCGGCAACATCGCCAAAAATGATACCTTCAGCCTGCCCGTGCCCATGCTCAACATATTGAACGGCGGCAAACACGCCGCGGGTTCTACCGATATCCAAGAGTTTATGATTATCCCCACCGGCGCGGCAGATATCAGCGAAGCCCTGCGCATGAGCGGCGAAATTTTTCATGCGCTTGCCAAAGTGCTATCAGAGCACGGCTATGCCACGAGTGTGGGTGACGAGGGCGGCTATGCCCCGGCCGTTCATGGCGGCACGCAGGAAGCCCTTGACCTTATCGAAGCCGCAGTCAGCAAGGCCGGCTATACACTTGGTGAGCAAGTAGGCTTGGCGCTTGATGTGGCCGCAAGCGAGCTCGTAAAGGGCGACGGGTACGATTTTGTCCGCGCGCAGCAGGAGTACTCGACCGGCGAGCTTATCAGCTGGTACGAAAAGCTCTGCAAGCAATATCCGCTGTTGTCACTCGAAGACGGTTTGGGTGAGCAAGACTGGGCCGGCTGGCGCCAGCTGACCGACCTACTTGGTGACAAAATCCAACTGGTAGCCGACGACCTACTGGTGACAAACACCAAACTGTTGCAACGTGCTATCGACGAAAAATCTGCCAACGCCATCCTTATTAAGCTCAACCAAATCGGTACACTCAGCGAAACCATTCAGGCCGTGCAGATGGCTCAGGCAGCCGGCTGGCGCACGGTCATTTCGCACCGGTCCGGCGAGACCGAGGACACTACCATTGCCCATCTCGCCGTGGGACTCAATGCCGGGCAGATAAAAACCGGCTCATTTAGCCGCAGCGAGCGTATTGCCAAGTACAACGAACTGCTGCGTATCAGCGAAACGCTCCCCGGTGCGCAGCTCAGCCGGCCCTTTGAAAGGTAAAATTACTTCTTGACCGAGTGTGTATGGGGGAATAGGCTTTAAGTAATGCTCAAACTGAATCGTGCCAAGAAAATAACAGACAAAGCAAAATCCTTGCTGTCGTTTCGCCCCGACAAAGACCTAAGCCCCGAAGACATCCGAGCGGCGCGTGCCTACGTGAAAGATTTTTGGAAAAACCTGGAGCGATTTCACCCGAAGGACGATGAGAGTTTGCTGGGATTACCCAAGCCGTACTTGGTGCCGAGCTACGACGAAAGTGCCAGTTTTGATTACAACGAGCTGTACTACTGGGACAGCTACTTCATGGTGCAGGGTACGCTCGATCAAGAGCATCGCGAGCTGGCTATGGGTATCCTCGAAGATTTACTGAGCCTGCTCAAGCGTTTCAAGATTATTCCCAACGGTTCGCGTACATTCCTGATGGGCCGTTCGCAGCCTCCTTTCCTAACTTCGTTCATTTTCGACATCTACCAGGCCTACGATCCCGGCAAAGAATGGCTAAAAGAGGCCATCGCGCTGGCCCAGCAGGAATACCACACGGTATGGATGGGCACCAAAAAGCCCAACGAGCGGCAGGTGCACAAAGGCCTCAGCCGTTACTACGACATCAACTATCTGCACGATTTGGCCGAGGCCGAAAGCGGCTGGGACATGACCCCGCGTTTCAACCGCCATGCGCTCAACTATCTACCGGTTGACCTCAACGCGTTGCTGTATAAATACGAGACCGATTTTGCCCGGGCGGCACGCATCCTGGGCGATAAGCGCGAGGCGGCCAAGTGGGATGACGCCGCCGAACAGCGCAAAAAAGTCATGACAGAGTTCATGTGGGACCGCATCCGTGGGCTGTTTTACGACTATAACTATGTGCGTGAAAAGCGCGGCACGGTCAGTTCACTAGCATCGTACTACACCATGTGGGCAGGATTAGCCACGGAAGCACAAGCCGAAGCCATGGTGCGAGCCCTGCGCCGGTTTGAGCACAAGGGTGGTTTGAGCACCACCGACGCGGTGCCTATCGGGCAGATGGTTATGGGCGGCATGCCCACGCAATGGGCCTACCCCAACGGCTGGGCACCGCTGCATTTCATCGTTATCAAGGGGCTGGAGCGCTACGGCTACCACAACGATGCGCGCCGCATCGCCATGAAATGGCTCAAAACCAATGTCTCATGGTTTGACGAACACGGAGTGTTCCTGGAAAAATACAACGTGGTCGACCCATCCAAGCCGCCACTCAAGGGTGTGTACCCCTCTCAGACCGGTTTCGGCTGGACTAACGCGGTGTTTGAACGCCTCTGCGAAGAATACGTCGACCGTGCGGCATAGATGCTATAATACACGGCGACGAGGGCAATTAGCTCAGTTGGCGCAGCTTGCTGCAAAATCTAATAATCGCGCAAGCGCTCTAGCCAGCTCAGAGAAAACTACCCTGGATGTGTTGTTAAAAGATTTACGAGGGCAATTAGCTCAGTTGGCTAGAGCGCAGCATTCACATTGCTGAGGTCACAGGTTCAAGCCCTGTATTGCCCACCAAACAAAAAGCCTCACAAAAGAGTGAGGCTTTTTGTTTGCTATAGTAATTGCATGGCTCATGAAGACAATTGTCCGTTTTGTAGCGCTGGCGAGCGGGTCGTGAAGGAAAATGGCACCGCGCAGGCTATTTTGAGCAACCCGCGCAAGGTAGCGGGGCACGTGCTGGTGATGCCCAAGCGCCACGTGGAGCAGCCGTGGGAGCTGACACGCGAAGAGTTGCAGGACGTGTTCGAGCTGATTTTTGACATCGAGCAGAAGCTAGTGGGCAAGTTGGGCGATGGCTGCGACATCCGGCAGAATTACCGGCCTTTCAAACGGCAGAGCGACACCAAGGTAAATCACATAACATTTCACGTCATCCCGCGCTCCGCGGATGATTACATCTATACCGTATCCGAAAAGTACGAGACCGACCTGTTTGCCGACCTGGACGATCTGGAGCGCGACGAAGTCACGAAGCTGCTGAAATAGTATGGTGCACGCCGCCGGACTGCTGATATTTAGGAGAAACAACGACCGGGTCGAAGTGCTGCTGACGCATCCGGGTGGACCGTTCTGGGCTAAAAAGGACGTCTGGTCCATACCCAAAGGTGAAGTCGACGAAGGGGAGAGCCTTGAGCAGGCCCTGGTGCGCGAATTTAAAGAAGAAACTGGCTTTGATATCCCGCCCGGCGAGCGGATTGATTTGGGCACTTTTGCCCAAGGCACACGCAAGACCAACCATATCTGGGCGGTGGAGGGGGATGTAGACGTTTCAAAATTTGTCTGCGAGAGTACCTTTACCACGGAATGGCCGCCAAAATCCGGGCAAAAGCAGGCATTTCCCGAAAACGACCGCGCGGCTTGGTTTGAGCTCAATGTCGCCAAACAGAAGGTATTTGACGCACAAAGGGTGTTCGTGGACCGTCTGGCCGCACACCTGGGTTTGAATTTGGTCGAATCCCCACAACAGCAGTCTCTGTTGTAAAGTAATTTTGTCAAACTCTAAATATTCTGGTAAAATATAGAAAACGCCAGGAGAATCCCATGGAATTTACCGATTCATACGGCTATCGGCCGGATTTACTATGGCCCTACCGTCGTCTTAACAACGAAGATCTAGGTAGGCTTCTATTGCGGCGCGTCCAACAGGAACGTGATTCGCTCGTTTTACTTAGCGAAAGCCTGGATGTGTTACGTAAGCGGGGCGACAAGGACCCATTCAGTTTCATCGATATCAAAAATAGTGGGGAAGTGCAAAAGGGCTGGATTATTTCCAGACAGCGTAGCCCGGCTCCTGGCGCCGGTCCGCGTGACATCGTCACCGTGGCTATGAGTGAAGAAGGTGAAATATGGCAAGGGCGGTTTGACGTCAGTAGCCATACACTCGAAGTCGACTGCGCCTATCCTCCGCAGAGCGTGCCGTACCTGGAGTGGCTTTATCGTGCCAACGAAGGACAGATTGTCACACCACTGGTGAGTGAACAGGAAAACGAAGTAGTTGCCGGGCTCTTGCAACGCCCCGATAGCGGGCTGGCGATAAGTATGGAATACCTGATTCACCCACGTAGCGGTTTCTGATCCGGTACAGAAGTGTGCTAAGCCAAGCCCTTCTCTAATCGTTATCCAACGGGTACAATGAATCAGATGAAATACTACGTTGCCACCTCTATTCCCTATGTCAACGGTGAGCCGCACCTCGGGCACGCCATGGAGTTTGTGATGGCCGACGTCTTGGCCCGCAACGCGCGGGCGCAGGGCAAAGAGGTGCTGTTTAGTACTGGCACCGACGAGCACGGCGGCAAGATTGCCGAAAAAGCCGTCGAAAAAAAGGTTGAGCCCAAAGCGCTGGCCGACGAGATGAGCGCCCGCTTTGCCAGCCTGGCCCAAAGCCTTAACATTAGCAATGACCGGTTTATCCGCACCACCGACAAGTCGCACGAACAGCGCGCCCAACTCATCTGGAAAGCGCTCGAGAAAGATATCTATAAGAGCACCTACGTAGGGTGGTACTGCACGGGCGACGAGGAATTCTTTACCGAAACCGTCGTCAAGGCCAACAACGGCATCTGCCCTGACCACAATCGTCCGTACGAAAAGCTTGAGGAAGAGAACTACTTCTTTAAGCTCAGCAAATACGCCGACAAAATCAAAGAGGCAATTACTTCTGAGACGTTTGTCATTCTACCCGATACGCGTCGCAACGAGATCTTGGCCGTTATTGACGAAGGGCTCGAAGACATCAGCATTTCGCGTCCGGCCGACAAGATTGGCTGGGGCATCCCCGTACCTGGCGACAAAAAACAGGTAATGTACGTGTGGTTTGAGGCGCTCATGAACTATATAACCGTGCTGGGCTACCCTGAGCACGAAGACTTCAAGAAGTTCTGGCCGGCCGACGTGCAGGTGATAGGTAAGGGCATTTTGCGCTTCCACGCCGCCGTCTGGCCTGGCATGCTGCTGGGTCTTGGGTTGCCCTTGCCAAAGGTGTTATACGTGCACGGCTACGTCACGGTGGGCAACCAAAAGATGAGCAAGAGCCTGGGCAACGCCGTGTCACCCGATGAAGTGGTTGAAAAGTACGGCGCTGATGCGTTCCGCTACTATTTCTTGCGTCACATTCCCAGCTACGGCGATGGTGACTTCACCTGGGAGACGTTTGATGCGGCGTACAATAATGAGCTGGCAAACGAGCTAGGCAACGCTGTACAGCGCACTGCTGCCATGATTCAGAAATACCAGGACGGTGTCATTGGGGACATTCCGCCGGCCGAGCACGACGTGGCTCAGTATAACGAAGCGCTAGACGCCTGCCGGTTCGATCGCGCCCTCGACGAAGTGTGGGAACAAGTGCGCGGCCTCAACCAGTACATTGACGAGGAAAAGCCGTGGGAAGTGGCCAAATCAGGCGACGCTGACCACTTGCGTGAGGTGCTGGCGTACCAGGCCAGTGCACTACTAGAAATTGCCGACCTGCTCAAACCTTTTTTGCCTGACACGGCCGCCAAAATCCGTAACGTATTTGAAAGCGGTGTCGTGAAACCCATTGCTGGCACCCTGTTCCCCAAGCAGGAAACTTCTACCCAGGAATAACCCCAATGCTGCTTGTTGATACGCATTGCCACATTCATGAGGCTGTCCGCAAAACGACGCCGGTGTACGACAAGTGGCACGAAAAAGGCGATATCGACCCCGACACACTCATACTGACAGCCAAAGACGCCGGTGTAACCAAGCTGGTATGCGTAGGTACGACGCTGGACGACAGCGAGCTGGCTATTGAATTCGTGCAAGATAGGCCAGAATGTTGGGCATCTATTGGCATCCATCCGCACGAGGCGGCCGAGGCGATGTCACGCGGTCGTACGCTGCCCAAGTTTGCCCAATTGGCCATCCAGCCCAAGGTTGTGGCGGTTGGGGAGTGTGGCCTGGATTACTTTTATAACCACTCTCCACGCGATGTGCAGCTCAAAGTCTTACAGTTTCAGCTGGAGCTTGCCAGCGCAGCGGGTCTGCCTGTAATTTTCCACGTCCGTGAGGCATTTGACGACTTTTGGCCCCTGTACGAGCAGTATAAAGTGCCGGGTGTGCTTCACAGTTTCACCGACTCTAGGGAAAATATGGAACGGGCGGTTGAACAGGGGCTGTACATAGGGGCAAATGGCATTGCGACCTTCACAAAAAATCCCAAACAACTACAGATGTACCGGACTATTCCGTTGCAAAATTTACTTTTAGAAACAGATGCGCCCTTCTTGACGCCTACCCCTTATCGTGGTACAATAAACGAGCCAAAACACGTCAGAACAACGGCGGAATTTCTTGCGAGTCTTAGAGGTGAAAGCGTGGAGGGCCTAGCCACCACGACGTCTCAAAGCGCGCAAAAATTATTTGGCATCTAAAAGCTATGAAACCATCGCTATTCAACCGCGACCACAACAATTTTGAGCTGCCACCTCACTTGGCTAGCGAGATTGTTGGTGGGCGCATTGCTGAAGTGAGTGCTGCCGTGCAGTCGGTTGGTGGCTATACGCCACAGCCCGCCAAAGCAGAAGCCGTGGGCTTTACATCGCTTAAAAACGTGTCTATTCCTGCGCAACGCGCCCCGATGGGCGCCGAAAACCCATTGTTTACCCAGCAAGCCGTTTTGCCGGTCGAGCAGCCGGAGGCAGCGGTGACACAACAAATGCCCAGTGAGTCTGCGCCACCTACCGATATCCCTGTAACAGCAATGTCACCCGATCAATTGAGGGAGTATATCGCGGAACAGAGCAAGCCGGCAAAGGAGATCCAAGATGGCCAAATTCCCACTTAATTTCGTTACCGACCAAGCCAAGAAGCAAGAAGAACGCCGCGCAAAACTATTGCGCGCGCTTATCCATTATGAATCAAAAATTGGCGGCCAATTGTTTGGGCCTATCCCCGAGGGCCACCGCCGTGAATTCTTTTGCCTAGACCGTCACACCTGGGTCTGGCACGAGGAATGGGACGATGTCCAGGGCCATCACGCGGTCACCACTCGCTATGACGTCCGCCCGGACGGTATTTTGAAATCACAGGGCGGGCAAAGCTACCAGCGGCTGAGCCCCCAAGAGGCCAGCAATTTCTCTAACGCCGTGCAGCTATATGGCCAGCGCGTCTTACCCGAGCTCAATCGTTTCCTACAAGTTGCCTAAGCATTGCTACAATGAGTAACGTGAACTGGCCCATCTATCTTGATTATGCCGCCGCCACGCCGGTGGGCGAAACAGTACTGGCAGCTATGCAGCCGTATTTTTCGTCACAATTCTATAATCCCTCAGCTCTCTATCTGGTCGCTAAAGACGTGTCGGCCAAGCTGGAAGACGCTAGGGCAGGCGTAGCCCACTGGCTGGGCGCTCGTCCGGCCGAAATTGTTTTTACGGCCGGTGCCACGGAAGCGAACAATCTGGCTATCCATGGGGTGATGCGACAGTATCCAGAGGGAAATATGGTAGTGAACAGCGTGGAGCACGAAGCTGTGCTGGCCCCGGCCCACGAATATGACTGCCGGGAAGTGGCCGTAACGCCGGACGGCAGCATTGATCTGAAAGCGCTTGAGCGTACCATCGATGGCCACACGGTGCTGGTGAGTGTCATGTATGCCAACAATGAGGTGGGCACCATCCAGCCTCTGCGCGAAGTAGCGCAGATTATTCAAAAAAAACGTGCTGAGCGTACCAACAATTTGCCACTACTGTTTCATACCGATGCTGCTCAGGCCGGCAACTATCTTGACCTGCACGCCGCTCGACTGGGTGTCGACCTTATGTCTATCAATGGAGGAAAGATATACGGTCCCAAACAGAGCGGGGCGCTGTTTGTAAAAGCTGGTGTCACGCTAAAGCCGCTCATAATGGGCGGTGGCCAAGAAAGCGGTCTGCGGTCGGGTACCGAAAACGTGGCGGGCGCGGTGGGGCTTGCGGCCGCACTCGAGCTGGTGCAAGTTAGCCGTCGTGAGGAAACGGAGCGTCTGCAAAAACTACAGAAGCTTTTTATTGAATTGCTAGAAAAACAGATAGTCGGTGCTGTGCTAAACGGCTCAC
The DNA here is from genome assembly GCA_035545275.1 of Saccharimonadales bacterium (SeqCode). Lineage (GTDB taxonomy): Bacteria > Patescibacteriota > Saccharimonadia > Saccharimonadales > UBA4665 > DASZYT01. Next base: position 56,896 of record DASZYT010000001.1, read on the forward strand.
GCACGCACCGCTTGCCCAACAATGTGCACATCACTGTCCCTGGCCAGGATAACGAGCGCCTCTTGATGCAGCTGGACGAAGCGGGCATTTTGGCGGCGGCCGGCTCAGCCTGCTCGGCCTCCGACGAAGAGCCCTCGCACGTACTTCGTGCCATGGGCTTAAGCGACCAGGACGCGCAGGCCTCTTTGCGCTTCACCATGGGCCGGAGTACTACCGAGAATGACATCCGTCACACGGTAGACGTGCTTGCCACGTTGCTCTAGATGCATGACCTTCGCGCCCGCTAACGTGTTCCGGTGCGGATGTCGTGGTGGTGTTGCTTGCACAAACCGGTTATACTTTTCTGTGTAATGTCAAAATTAAAACGCTTTATCTGTATTGCTCTTAGCTCAGCTCTGATATTGGTTTTCGGAGCTCCCTTGTCGGCCGTCGCGGCTAGCAGTAATACAAACGGTTCTGGAAACGTTTCAAACGGCTCGGTGAGCGCCGTTACCGTAGGATACGGCAGTGATTCGCCTTTGCAGTACGGCTTAATTGTCGGGCTGAAACCAGGGGATGCCAGCAAGGTGGTCGCCCTGAGCGCCGACCGCATCAAAGACATGCATGGTGTAGTGGTACCCTCTACCGATGCCACCGTGACACTGAGTGATGGTTCCGCCAAAAGTGGCCAGGTGTATGTTGCGACAGTAGGCCGGTACAACGTACTGGTAAGCACCCAAAACGGTCCCATTCACACCGGTGATTACATCACCATCTCCTCACTTAGCGGCATAGGCATGAAAGCCGACCAGTCGGAGCCGGTCGTCCTGGGCAAAGCAGCGGCCAATTTTGACGGCACGGGCAATGTACAGGGCTCGGCTACTCTCAAAGATGTCAATGGCAATAACGTGGCAATATCGTTGGGGCGTATCCCCGTTGATTTGGGTATCGATCACAACCCCTTGGCGGGCGCTACCAGCGGGGTGCCCGGGTTTTTGCAGAATGCCGCCCACATCTTTACCGATCAGCCGGTGTCTACCTGGCGGCTCTACCTGGCCCTGACACTTTTCATTGTGGCAGCCATTATTGCCGGCAGCCTGTTATACGGTGGTGTGCGTAGCAGTATGGTTGCCATTGGGCGTAACCCCTTAGCCAAAAATCGCATCATGGTAAATCTTTTCCGGGTAACACTCTTGAGCCTTACGATTTTCATAATTGGGGTAGGTGCGGTATATTTAGTACTAAAGGTCTAAGAATAAGCACTTTCACAGATTACACTTTCGGATAACCGATGTAATCCGTGAAAGCCAAAGCAGTTATGAAACGGTGGGATAACACATGACAATCTGGTGGCTCGCACTCATCATAGGGTTCTTAGTAGCGGCAGCCTGGGCATTTATGTGGCTGGCGTTGCGCATCAGTCGCCTTAGCGGCGGCAAAAAGGGTAAAAGCGCCCTGGAATCGTTGCAGGATGCGGCCAAAGAGGATGTCGAGCATATTTTTAATGATGAATTCCGCGAGGAACTCAGAAACCGCGGCCGCTTGCACTTCGAAAAGATCATCGGCGAGAACGCTATGTTCTTGCAGCAAGATTTGCGCCTGACAACCTCTCAGCTCAATGAGTACATGAAGGCGGAAATCACCCGCAAGCTCCAGGAGGAATTTGCCAAGTACGAGCAGTCCATTATGGACGCCAAGCAACTGGCCATCGACTCCATCCAGAAGACCAACGATGCCATTGACGAACAGCGGCAGCTGCTAAGCCAGCAGGTGCAGTCAGAAATGGCAGCCGAGAAGGCCCAGATAGTCAAACGCTTCGAAGATCACATGGCTGACATCATCAACCACTACGTGCAAGCCGCCATTGGTGACCAAATTGACCTGTCTGACCAGCTTGAGTACATCTTGGGTTCGTTAGAGGCTAACAAGCAAGCACTGCTAGAGGATGTGAAGAATGGCTCATGAGCTGTCTCTGCCTACACTGGTGGTGGGGCCGGCAGACCTGGTACATATCCGCCGTGAAGTAGAAGCGCTTGATGAGTATGTGCGGGCCGCCAGCTTGCGTGAGGGTGGCAAACCCACCGCTGCGCTACCGCGGCTAAGCCGATCGCTTGAGGCGTTAGCTCAGCAAAACAAACTCAACCTGCTGCAGGAAACCGACCGGGAAACGCTTAAGTCGTTTTTGGGCGATATGCTCAAGCATGCGCCTGTAGTGCACGTCAGCTTCGCAGTTGATCCCTCGGCGGCTTTTACCACCAAAATAGTCATGTGGTTTCGGGAAAATATTGACCCCGGTGTACTCATTCAAATAGGATTGCAGCCAACTATTGCGGCCGGCTGCGTCGTACGTACGCCCAACCATTACTACGACTTCAGCCTGCGTCAATATTTCGCGAAGCACAAACACCTGTTGATTGAAAAACTGGAGAGCACGACGTGACGGATAACCGGCATTTTGACCGGCTTGTAGAAAGCGGCCAGCCCATCGGCGAAGTGGTGGCCATTGACCGCTTTTTGGTGCGAGTGCGAGGGCTGCATCCGGTAAACGTGCATGCGTTAGTGATGTTTCAGGATGGCAGCAAAGGCTTCGTACATCACGTGCTTGAAGACGAGGTGGTGATACTGCATCTTGGCATCACCAGCTTGACTGCCGGCATGACGGTGGTGGTGCAGCACCACGGTCTGGTATCTAAAGTGGGCAAAGATTTCGTCGGCCGGGTTGTGTCAGTGACGGGTGAACCGCTTGACGGCAAAGGGCCCATTGCTGCCGACGATGTATGGCCGGTGTTTAATGACGCACCGATGCTCTATGAGCGCGAAATGTTGGACACACAGCTGGAGACAGGCCTGACGGTTATCGACGAGCTGTTTCCTCTGGTGCGTGGACAACGTATGGCGCTGCTGGGCGACAGCAAATCCGGTAAGTCTACCCTAGCTACGCAGCTGGCACTAAATCAGAAAAACACCGATGTTATCGTCATATATGTGCTGATAGCCAAACGCCGCAGCGATATCGACATGCTGCTCACGCGCCTGCAAGAAAATGATGCCATGAAGACGGCCATCGTGTTTGTGGCGACGGCTTTTGAATCTTTGGTGGTTAACTACTTGGCGCCGTACGTAGCGTGTGCCATGGGCGAATACCTGTGGCAAAAGTGTGATACCGACGTCATGGTGATATATGATGACCTGACCGCGCATGCCCAGGTATATCGTGAGATTTCCTTGCTGTCCGGCACAAGTCCGGGGCGCGATAGCTACCCCGGTGACATGTTTCATGCGCACTCGTCCTTGCTTGAGCGAGCCGGCAAACTGGCGCGTAACCACAAAACCTTCACCGCCTTGCCGCTCGTATTGGCGGCCGGTGGCGACATCACCGCCTATCTGCCCACCAACATTATGTCCATCACCGACGGCCAGTGGATTCTCGACATGAATGTATTTCGGGACACCATGCGGCCGGCCGTGAGTGTAGGACTGAGCGTTACCCGTGTGGGCAGTCGCGGACAGTCGACCCGACAAAAGCAGTTGTCTTCCTTGGCTACGCAAGCCCTCAACGCGTATCAAGAAGCGCAGCAGTTTTCGCACTTTGGCTCCGAGCTGGCACTCGCTGCACAAAAAGATTTGCAGCGGGGCAAACAACTGTTTGAGATCTTTAATCAGGCGCCCACCGAAACCTTTCCTATCATGAGCCAGGTGTTGATGCTCGATATCGTTCTAAACGCCCAGGACAACCAAGTGCTGGACCTGAAAGCCTTGAAGGCGCAGGTTACCGAGGCGGCTAGCCATATTACCAAAGACGATGAGTATGAAAAAGTACGTGACGAACTACGTACTAAAAGCACCGTGGAGCTCAAAAAATGATATTCAAGACTGATATTGCATTTTCTGATTTCGGGGGAGAGCAGCCCGAGCTGCGAATTTATTTCGCCCCCGGCGCGTTCAATCTGGGTTCCCTAAAAAGAGAGGATTCTTTTCGGGGTGAAGTAGGGGGTGGCCCCCTCTCAAGGAGGCGTCTATGAGACGGCCACAGGAAATCGCCGACGAAGAAATGGCCATGGGCACCATCGTGAGCCTCACGAGTGCCTTTGAGGGCATTGCTAGCATGCGCATCGCACAGATTAAAAACCAAGTGCTGGAGTCGGAAAAGTTCTTTGCTGAGCTATGGCACATCTATACCCAGCTGCGCGTGGACAAGCTGTTCCGTTTCGGACGTGAACAGACCGAAACCCAGATAGACAAAGAACTCATCATAGCCATCACTGCCGAAGGTGGTTTTAGTGGTGACATCGACCAAAAGCTCATTGCCTGGATGCTGAAATATTATGATCCCAACAAGCACGACATTATTATCATCGGCCACCACGGCGCCCTGCAGCTTATTCAGTCGGGAGTACAGTTCAAAAAGTACTTCAAACTGCCCACGAGCGACCAGAATATCAATGTCAAACCGCTCGTGAAGTACATTCGCCAATATCGTGATACGACGGTGTTTTACCAGACATATGTGTCGCTCATGGTGCAGGACATCAAGAAAATCGAGCTGAAAAAGGCCGTGCAAGAAGCCGGGCGCAAGGTGCGCGAGGGCGAGGAAATCATTAGCGAGCAGACCTATATCTTTGAGCCAAGTTCGTACGCGGTGATTGCCCATCTGGAGCGCTCTATGCTGGAAATCTCGCTGAGCCAGGTAATATTGGACTCCAAACTGGCCCAGTATGCTTCACGGTTCCGCGCCATGAGCGTAGCCAAAGATCGAGCAGTTGATTCGTATGATGACCTACAGCTTTTGTATCGCCGTACCAAACGGGCGGTGGGCGATGAGCGCCTCAAAGAAATTATCAACGGCATGAAAAAGGCAGGGGTACGATAATGAACGATGGCGTAATACGGGTTATCAAGGGGCTCGTCGTACGGGCTGAATTCGAGGAGACTCCACCGGAACTCAATGAAATTTTGATAGTAGACAATGACAGTCGCACGCCGCTGCTGGTGTATAGCGTGATCGAGGGTCACATTGCCCAGTGCCTCAACATCCACGGTGACAAAAACCTGCAAAAGGGCATGCGGGCGCATCGTACTGGCAAGGGCATCGAAATACCGGTGGGCGAGGAGCTCATTGGTCGCGTGGTAGATGCACTGGGTCAGCCCATCGACGGCCAGCCGCCCATCACCGACGCCAAGGCCGGTACGCGTGACATCTTTAAAATACCGGGGCGTACGGGCTCGTTCAAGGCGGCCAAACCCGAAATATTAGAGACCGGTATCAAGGTAATCGACTTCTTTACCCCGTTCGTCAAAGGCCGTAAGATCGGCATCATCGGTGGCGCCGGTGTAGGTAAGACGGTGCTTACCATGGAGCTCATCAACAACATCGCCAAGAGCGGTGGCGGCCTCAGCTTCTTTGCGGGCGTCGGCGAACGTATTCGTGAAGGTCACGAACTGTATCAAACACTCAAAGAGCGAGATCTGCTGCAAAACACCTGCATGTTCTTTGGCCAGATGGACCAAAACCCCGTACAACGTGCGCTCGTGGGAATGTCGGCTGTAACGCTGGCTGAATACTTCCGCGACGAACAGAAAAAGGACATTTTGTTCTTTGCCGACAACATGTACCGCTACGTGCAGGCACGCAACGAAATCTCCACGGTGCTCGACCAAATTCCGTCAGAAGGCGGCTACGAGCCGACGATTTTCTCTGACGTCAAGATGTTGCAAGACCGCTTGAGCTCCAACGAACATGGCTCTATTACGGCGGTACAGACTATCTACGTGCCGGCCGACGACCTGTCTGACCCGGCGGTGCAGATGATCCAGCACGAGCTGGATTCCACCATCGTGCTGTCGCGCCAGGTGGCCGAGCAGGGTATCCGGCCAGCCGTCGACCTCACGCGTACCAGCTCATCGCTGCTCAGCCCCGAAATTGTCGGCGATCGCCACTATGTGTTGAGCGTGCAAGTACAAGCATTGCTACAAAAATATGAGTCGCTCAAGAGTATCATTGCTATCATTGGGGAAAACGAACTGAGTCCAACCGACCGGGCCGATTATGCCAAGGCTAAGAAACTCATTAACTACTTCTCGCAGCACTTGCACGTGGTGGAAGACCAAACGGCGCACAAGGGTGAGTCGTTTACACGAGAAGAGACGTTAAAGGGTGTCGAGGAGATAATAGTGTAATGGAGACAAGCCTACGGTTTTTCTCACCCAAGCCAGCAAAAAATGCGATTTTTGCTCGGGCTGCTCTTTTCCCTCTGTGCAGGAGTGAGGAATGGTAAAACGACAGGATGCCAGCACCGGTGAAATAGTAGATGATAGCGCGGCATCCCAGACTGCTGTAGCCGGTAAGCCGTTTATGACGGTCAAAGTGTACTCTCCCTTCAAAACGTACTTTGATGCGATTGCCGAGAGTGTCTCGGGCGAAAACAAGACAGGGCCGTTTGACATCCTGCCCCACCACCACAACTTTATTACGCTACTTGAGCCTGGCGAATTGGTCATTCGCGGTAAGGATGTGGGGACCGTTGGCCAAAACGAACAGCGCATCCGCATATCTGGTGGCCTTATGCACGTCAAGGCCGACAAAGTCGTCGTGTTCCTCGACGTGTAGGCTCAATCAGCGGCCCAGTAGTCGAAACCAAACGTACTACTGGCCGGTGCGGCCGATGTGGTACAGACGCTGAAGCTGGTCGTAGACCGGTTGATATAGTAATGCAAGCCAGCGGCTGCTGAGCCAACCGGCGTTATGATAACGTGCGGCGTGGCCGTAAATGCTTGGGTAAATTTCACGGTTACAAAACAACCTGTGCCCGGGCCGCTGCCAGTACTAATGGTGATAGAGCCTGAGGTATCTGAGCCACTTACCGACGCACTGCCGCCGCTGCCCAAGGCGGTGCCATAACTACGTGAAGGGTTAGGGCCGCCTGGAATGACATGATGTGTTAGCGTGAGGTCACCGTTGAGCTGCAAGGTACCCACGGTAAGTTGAGGGGCCGACACGGCACCCTTAAAGGTTCCGGTGCCGTTTACGGTCAGATTTTTCTGGGCCGTTAGGTTACCCTGCACACTTTGGTTGCCTACCACAGTTAGGTCTTTATTTATCTGCACTTGGTCAAAAACACTTGTACCCGACACGGTCAATCCCGCTAACGACAAGCTGCTGCCCACCTGGAGTTTGCCGGCCACCTGCAGGTCGCTGCGCACCAGTACCGTTCCGGCAAAAATAGCGTTGCTCTGCACATTCAGTATCTGTTTGGCATCCCCGACTGTTACGTCGCTGTTGGCGAGCTGGTCCAGGGTGCTTTGGGAAAGGGTTTGTGTAGTGAGCGTTTTGTTATTGCGGTTGTGTAACACGGCCACAATCACTATGGCGGCCGCCGCCAACACCGATATCACGAACACAATCATATATATATTGAAACGATGTAATAGATTTTTTAAACGCGACTGGTGAGGTGGTTTGCCTGATGACCCGGGAGTGGGCAAGCCGCTGCCCGCCTCGCCTGGTGCTGCGGCCACTGGGTCACTGCTGCCAGAAGAAGGTGTCGCTGCCGAGTTTTGCTCCACGACAGTGCTAGGCCCCTCTAGGGACTCTAGTTCGCTGCTATCCTGGTTGTCTTGCGGGTTTGAGCCAAACGCGTCCATGTATAGTCCTAATGCTTTACGTCCATAATACTAGATTGACCTCAAAAGCGTAAACGGTTTGCCTTTTGGGGCTATTTGCAGCAAAATAATAGCCATAGGCTTATGAAAAAAACACTGAGTGCAACGGTTTTAGGCATCATGTTAACAGTCGCGACTACCAGTGTGGCGTTTGCGGCCCAGTCTTCATCGTCCAGCTATCAGGTCAATGAAGTGTTTTTTGGTAGCGGTGGACAACTAAACGCTTGTTCGACAGGTTCTACGGGGTATTGCGCCAAAGAAAGTGCTGGCGAAACCACAGTAGGCAATACTAAAAGCACGAACTACCAGGCCCAAGCCGGCTTTAACACCGACCGCACGCCATATCTGCAATTTATCGTTAATAATGCAAGCGTAGACCTAGGAGTCCTTTCGGCCGGTGCGCCGCAGACAGCTACGGCTACCTTTTCGGTCAAGGCTTACCTGAGCGATGGCTATGTAGTTACCACGGCCTCTGACCCGCCCGTAAACGGCTCATATACCATGAAAACCATCACCTCTCCGTACACGGTAGATACGTCAAAAGAGCAGTTTGGCATTAACCTCGCCGCAAACAATAGTTGTGGCAGCGGCTTGCCGGCAAGTTTTGGCGCCAGTCCTGTGCAGGCTCCCAGCAGCACGTTTAGCTTTGGTGCGGCCCAGACGGGCTATGACACCGCGTGCCAATTCCGCTACAACAAGGGCGACACCATTGCCTACTCCAGCAGTAGCTCCGGTGAAACAGACTATACCATGTCGTATCTGTTCAATATCACCAACCTTACCCCTGGGGGCACATACACCATGAACCACGTGCTGGTGGCCACGGCCACGTACTAGCGTGTGATATTTATGCCCTTGATTTAGCGTTTCGCTTAAGTTTATATAAGTTACAGGAATTTAAACAGCAGGGGGTGGCTATGAGGAAATTACGTATAAAAGCATTTATGGCACTTGCAACGAGTGCATTGCTTATTGCTGGCTTAGTTTTAACCAAAAGTGTTTCCGCTACCATACCAGGAACTAATGAGGGGGTAAGTATAAGTACTATAGGCGGTAGTCCTAATAATCTAGCGAATCAAGTGTCATTAAGCCAAAATGGTCGCTTTGCTGCATTTGCTTCGAAGGCCACAAACCTTGTAAATGAAACCGTAAGCGGCTCCTACGATGAGGTATATGTACGAGATAGGCTAAACGATACTACCACCCTAGCGAGTATCTCGTCGAGTGGTTTAGTAGCTAATGGAGATAGTGAAGACCTTATGTTGAGTGCGGACGGTAGATATGTGGTTTTTAAGTCTAATGCAAGTAATCTTGGAAGTAATGGCTCAACTTATCATATATTTCTGCATGATATGCAAACAGGGGCCACACAAATTGTCGACACTAATAGTAATGGAGTAGCTGACGGCACATATGGAAGCATGGAACCTTCTGTTAGCGCAGACGGTAGATATGTGGTGTTCTCTTCATTTTCAACGAATTTAGTTACTACACCCAGTCTGACTTCACACTCCTATTCCTATGTTTATCTAAAAGACATGCAAACGGGAACGGTTGAGCTATTAAGCATAGGCACAGGTGGATCGGCGCCTAATGGATCAAGTGGCTACCCAAGGATTGATTGTGGCGGAGATGAGGTTGCGTTTTACTCTACAGCCTCAGACCTTGTCGCAAATGACCTAAATGGCCAAGAGGATGTCTTTCTGTACGACCAAATCGATGGTACCACTAAAGACATTACAATTAGTTCGGATGGAAGCAGCACAATTAACTCCATCTCTTGTAATGGGGAGTATATGGGAGTGACCTCATATGCCACAAATTTAACCGCGGCTAACATATCTGGGAACATTGAGAGTGCTTATGAATATGATAGGCTTAATGACAAATTTACCCTCGCTTCTCAATCATCGGACGGTATCTTGGGTAATGCCGACTCAAATGGTGCATTTGTAAGTAATGATGGACGTGTGGTGGCTTTTAGCTCAATGGCGACGAATCTAACTTCAAGCGACAATGATAGCAGTGGTTGGGATATATTCCTCAGAAACATTGAAACATCTACTACTGAGATGATCGATATCAATTCTAGCGGAGTACAGGCCAACGCACCTGCATATGCTCCCTCTCTTAGTGCTAATGGCAAATATGTTGGATATTCATCACCCGCTACTAACTTAATTTCGGGGTATGGATACACTAGTGGTCAAGGGGCTGCCTATGTATCGGAAACTGGAGTCGTAGACAATTATTAGGAAGTCATAAGTTGTGGATAACTTTTGAAAACGCTATTGCTTGCATACCATAAGCGTGATAGTATGCACACATACTCCATAAATAATAAAAAATTAAAAATAAATTACGGAGAAACAAACAGCAATGAAAGCACTATTTTCTAAAGGCCGACGGCTGATTTACGGCGCAGTAGCAACCGCGTTGACTGCTGCAGTCGTTGTGCCTAATCTTCTAACTAGCTCAGTGTATGCCGCCCAGGTTACGAGTCGAAGCATAGAAATAAGTTCATCTACAGCAGGGGCAACAGGTGTAAGCTACCAGGTTGGCTTCACCCCAGCGACTACTGCCACCACTATCCAAGCAATAATTGTTGACTTCTGTAGTAATGACCCTATCATAGGGGATTCATGTACTGCGCCCACAGGATTCAGTGTGGGTACGCCAACTGTTACGGGTGTGACCGTCACGGGGCAGACTGGTGGCACTTGGACGGCATCCTCACAGAACACGGGCCGGACACTTGAACTTGCCAATGGGTCCAGCACTGGTACGCCCAGTGGTGCCGTAACTTTTACTCTTACTACGGCCACTAATCCTAACTTTGCCACTTGTGGTACGCCGGATACTCATCCAAACTGTAGCTTTTACGGCCGTATCCTTACATTTGCAACAACCGCTAACGCCACTACATGGCTTGGGACCGCGAACGGCAGCGCTAACACCGGCTTTATTGACTACGGTGGTGTAGCTCTAAGTACCTCTGCAGTTATCAATATCACAGCCAAAGTCATGGAAACGCTGAGTTTCTGTGTCTACAACGCTACTTGTGGCGACGACCCGAGCTTTACTATCGGTCATGCCGTGGGTTCAGCGACCGTGATCGACAGCTCTGCGGTAGATACTTCCAATGTCAAATTCGACATAGCTACCAATGCGCAGAGTGGCGCTATAATTCGCCTCAAGGGAGACACTCTTAAGAGTGGCAGCAACTCATTGTTGGCCGCTGGAGCAGCGGCTCAGACCATCGCTAATGGTGATACCAGCCATCAGTTCGGTGTACGCGTCTCTACCGCCGGTACTAACATAACAGCTACATCACCGTATAATGCGGCAGGATACGCCTTTGACACCTCTACGGGTGGCGAAAACGTTACCACTACATACGGCGATGACTTCGCCCATCTATCAGGACCTACCAACAGCTCTACCAGTACCATTACGTTTGCGGCCACTGCTGCCAACACCACGCCTGCTGGTACCTACACTGGTGCAGAACAGCTCATTGCCACTGGTACGTTCTAAGCATAAGATATATGCATGAGGCGTCTGTCGTTTAGATTGTCTTCTGCAAAGCTACTGTGCGTAGTAGTAGCCTCCATCCTAGTTGGTGCGGGGCTACTTTCGTTTGTGAATGCGGCTGGCAACCAGCTGCAAAACCGGTCTGTAGCCGTTACGGATACTACACCGGGGGTCATAGCGGCCTACAAGCTGGCGTTTACCCCGCAAAATGATGCGAGTGAAATTATTGTGGACTTTTGTAGCGACAGCCCCCTGCCGGGTGATTCTTGTTCGGCCATTGGTGGTACTACCGTGCCGGATACAAGTGGTGTAACCACTACAGATGTCAGTAGCGTATCCGATGGCAGCACAGAGCACACACTGCGCATCGTGAACCAAACACTTACCGCCGGTACGCCGTTTTCATTGGAAATAAATAACATCACCAATCCCACAAACGGCACCATATTTTTTGTGCGGATATATACCTACGCTACCGGTGATTCAGCGGCCTACGTACCGCTTAACAGCACAACCACGTCGCCCACCGAGGGCAGCTACATAGATCACGGCGGCCTGGCGTTATCTGCCGGCAAGCTAATAAGTATTACCGCCATTGTACCGCCATACATACGGCTTTGCGCTGGTGTGACCATTACTGGCTACGATTGCTCGACCGCGACGGGTGACTACTTGCAGCTTGGCAATCTGTCCTCATCCCAGACGAGCAGTGCCAGCATCCAGCTGGTACTGGCTACTAATGCCCAAAGTGGCTATTCACTTCGGGTAACAGGCAACACACTTACCTCTGGTAATGACGTGATACCACCACTGGCTAACAATGATATTGCGCGACCTGGGGTATCCCAGTTTGGCCTTAATTTGCGGGCCAACACCACCCCTCCGGTTGGTGCCAACAAAACGGGCCCAGGCATTGGCACGATAAGTGCTAACTACAACCAGCCCGATTTCTTCCGCTTTGTGTCGGGCGATTTGGTAGCCTCGGCGCCAGCCCCAAGCGACAACAACAAATACACGGCAAGCTATATTGCCAACATCTCTAAAAGCCAGCCGGTCGGTGTATATGCCACGACTATTACCTATGTGGCATTGGCAAACTTCTAACGCTTTGCTATAGTAATCAACAAATGAATTGGGGGAATAAAAACACCATGATCCGTCAAAAGTTGGCTACTGCCATTGTGCTTGTTACTGCCATTATCGTAGGGTTACTGCCGGCAGTGCCGGTTAGCGCGGCTACTTCCAGTAGTGGCGGAGGCAACGGGCTCAAAATATCCCCGGTACGTTCCGACCTTACCATTAGCCCCGGACAAAGTAAGACCATCAGTGTTGTCGTACAAAACGTTACCAGCTCAACGGCTAATCTGCAGGCCATCATCAACGACTTTGTAGCGGGCACCGACGAATCTGGTGTGCCTAAAATATTGCTGAACCCGAACCAATATGCGCCTACCCACAGCCTAAAGCACTACATCGCTCCCATTGGCGATGTAAGCATTCCTGCCAACCAAAGCAAAGAAGTCAAGGTGACCATCAACATCCCCAAAGATGCCGCCGGCGGTGGCTACTTTGGCGTGGTGCGCTTTGCGCCTGCCTCTGCCGGTAAAGGTAATGTGTCGCTGGCAGCCAGTGTTGGTTCGCTTATTTTGGTGACGGTGCCCGGTGATATCAAAGAAAACATGACTATTGCAAGTTTTGATGCCCGCACCATCACTACGGACAAAAACGGCCAAGTTCATGAGCGTAGCAGCACTATCTTTACGTCGCCCAAAAACATCAACGCAGTGGTGCGCTTCAACAACCAGGGTAATGTCCAAGAGCAGCCGTTTGGCAAGGTAGAGCTCAAAAACCGCTCAGGGAAGGTACTGGCTACGTATGAGATTAACAACACCACACCGCGCGGCAACGTCTTGCCCAGCAGTATCCGCAAATTTGCCGTGCCGCTCACCAAGGTCGGGTCCTTTGGCAAATATACGCTGGTAGGCAACTTCGGTTTCGGCAGCAAAGGTCAGCTACTGACCGCCAAGACTTCCTTCTACGTCATCCCACTCGGGCTTATCATAGGCTTGATAGTACTAGTAATACTGATTGTCCTAGCCATTATTTATCTGCCACGTTTTGTGCGCGGATATAATCGCCGGGTCTTGCGCCGCGCCGGCCGACGGTAGGCTAGAGGGCTTGTGCGGGGTAGCAAAATCCTCTAAGGTTATGCTTAGGGTAAGTCACCATGTCGCACATAGCTTTTCGTCTCAATAAACTTTTTTCTGCGCTGGCTGTTACGGTGCTTCTCATTTTCGCTGCACCAGCAACGGCGATGGCCGATGTGCTCAACCCCACCAATCCCACAAGCACCAGCAACGGTATAGAGGGGACTATTCCCGGTCCGGCCCCCACGCAAGCGGCTAGCATCGGTACCCCAGCAAACGGCCAGACGTTTACAAATATACCCATTACCGTTTCGGGGCTCTGCCCAAAGGGGCTCTTGGTTAAAGTATTTTCCAACAATATTTTTGTAGGTTCTGCCCAATGTACATCCGGCAGCTTTTCGGTGCAAGCCGATCTGTTTAGTGGTCGTAATGATCTGGTGGCCCGGGTTTACGACGCATTAGACCAGTCGGGCCCTGATTCGAATGTGGTCACCGTGACCTTCAACGACGCGCAATTTTTGCAATATGGCACTCGCGTGTCGCTGACAAGTGCCTATGCCAAGCGCGGCGCCGACCCTGGCAAAGAATTAGACTGGCCCATTACGCTAAGCGGTGGCGTAGGGCCCTATGCTCTTAGCGCAGATTGGGGTGATGGCAGCGGGACGGAGCTGTTGAGTGCTACGAGTACGGGTACCATCACCATCAAACATACCTATACAAATGCCGGTGTGTACAAAGTGGTAGTAAAGGCGACAGACAAAAACGGTACTACTGCATTTCTGCAGCTAGTGGGTATTGGCAATGGCCAGGCTAGCGGGGCGGCAAGCGGTTCGTCGGGTGGTGGCACGGTGGTAACTACCAAAACTAATGTGTTGTGGTGGCCGGCTCTCGTGATGCTACCAGTGACCATTCTGGCGTTTTGGCTGGGCGGTCGGCACGAACTCTTTAGTATTCGCCGCCAACTCGATAAAAGCCGCAGTGAAATCCAGTAGCACCATCACCTCTCAGGATTGATACTAGGGATTAGGAATAGAGATAGTGCTTGGGCTGGGCATAGAACTTTGCTCAGCACAGAGCATATGGGTCCTGGCCTGGACTTCCTGGGGAGTGGTTAGTGGGGCTCCACCAAACGGCCGTCCTGCGGCGTCGGTAGCAGGGGGAATTGCAAGCGTTATACTGTTGTCCCCTGGGTTATACCGTAAGTCGTACGTCACAATACATTTAGGATAAGACGAATCATCTGTGTCTGCCTTGGCCGTAATAATGCCTTTTTTGTCGACGGCCACATCAGAAATACCCTTTACAACAGAGCTAAAACCCAAAGCCCCAAGCTCCATGCCTGCTCTGAATTTGAGGCTGCTTTGAGCCTCAGCAGCAGCTGCCGCCGCCTTGGCTTCTTTTGTTTCCTTTTGGGCGTTTGCTACGTTGTGAGAGGATATACTTAATCCTATCCATATTCCCCCGCCCAGAGCGGCGCTTACCACAGCTATGCCGATCGGTAGTTCCCACCTGGGGGCACTCCTTTTGCGGACTACGCCTGTATCGTGCTCAGACGTTCCAGCAGGGCGGCGTGTTGAGTCATGTGATTCTGACATACTTAAAGCTCCTTAAACTATAAAATCTATACAACTCCTCGGGCACGGATTAGTCAAGAGGGTCAAATTATGGTAATGTATAGCTCGATATGGCACAAAAAATCTATGTGGGCATGAGTGGCGGCGTGGACTCGTCGGTAACTGCGGCCTTGCTAAAGCAGCAGGGCTATGATGTCACGGGCGTGTACATGAAAAACTGGAGCCAAGATTTGCCCGGCATGAAATGCCCCTGGAAAGATGACTACCAGGACGCCAAGCGGGTGGCGGTGCAGCTTGATATACCGTTCAAAATGTACGACTTCGAGAAAGAATACCGCCAAAAGGTGGTCGACTACATGGTGGCGGAGTATCAGGCCGGCCGCACGCCGAACCCCGATGTCATGTGCAACCAAGAGGTGAAATTCAAGCTATTTCTAGACACGGCGCTCGAGGATGGCGCCGACATGATTGCCACTGGCCACTACGCACGGACAGAAGGCGGCCAGCTGCTCATTGCTAAGAATGCAGAAAAAGACCAGACGTATTTTTTGTACCGGGTCACTAGCGAGGCACTGAGCAAAAGCCTGTTTCCCATCGGCAATTTTGCTACCAAAGACGAGGTGCGTGCCATCGCCAAAAAACTTGGCCTGGCTACGGCAGGCAAAAAGGACAGCCAGGGCATTTGCTTCGTGGGCAAAGTAGGCATCAAAGACTTTTTGCTGCACGAGCTAGGTCCGCAGCCGGCAGGGGATATCGTCGACCAAAAGGGCAAAACCATCGGCCGCCACGACGGCGCCATCTTTTATACCATTGGCCAGCGGCACGGCCTGGAGGTGGGCGGCGGCTTGCCGTACTACGTGGTGGGTAAAGATATGGATAAAAACGAAGTATATGTAACCACCGATTTGCAGGATGAGCGGCTGTGGCACCGAAAGCTGACGCTTACCGACGTGCACTGGATAGATGGTGAGCCGGATTTTGGCAAAACACTGCAGGTGCGCACGCGCTATCGGGCGCCACTGGCGGCTGTCGAAGTAGTCGAAAAAATAAGCGATAATAGGTTGAACATTACACTAGTGGATGAGATCCGTGCGCTTACCCCTGGACAGTCGGCTGTCTTTTACGACGGCGAAACCTGCCTGGGTGGCGGCATTGTCATCTAACTGTCTATAAAAAGTACTAAGCCGCATGCGCGTAAACGAGAAACCCCTAAGGGTCGTCATCGTCCGCACATGCGGCTTTGCCCCGGTCGTCGGTGCCGGGGACTTCGTTCGTCAGTGGTGGTTCTAGCGCCTCCTAGTAATCTAGCAGCGAAACCTTACCGTAGACATCCTAGCGAGTGGACAGGTGAAGAAATTCATCTTTTGCCCGCTCAATGTTTTCAGGATGGTGGAGTAAGAGTCCGGCGAGCTCACCGAGAAGTTTCTCTCGTCTTGCTTCCACCTGAAGCTTCAAGCCGTGGGCGGCCGGATGGTCACGGAGGAACCGCAGCTCATCGAGGATATCATCTACCCTCTTTGCTGCAATGCTTGCCTTCCAACGGCCCAGGCCTTGACGCAGGAGTTTCTTCATATGATCTCCTCGAGACGTGCCCGGGCGCGGTGATACCGGATGATTCGTCTTTCTGCTCTCCGTGCATCCCCTGCGGTGTGAGGAATGGTGGCAAGGTATTCCTTGTCATCTTCCGCCCACACACCGAGGAGGTACTTGAATAGCTTGACGAGCGTTTTCACTTTGTCTCCTTCGGGTTGAGCATGTACCGGTGGATCTTGACAATCGTGGCCAGTAAGATGGACACGAATACAAACAGCGCAATCGCGACACCCCACCTGTGTGGCGAGGTCACGAAGCCCACAAGGACTCCCGCGATAGCGGCCGCACACGCAAGCACACCAGCCAAGACCGTAAAGGCCATGGCCCCCCTAGCTGCAGGGCTGGCCGGGGCATAGTGTTCCCATAGCACCGCACCAATTCCGGCTACGGCGCATATGGTAAACCACGTGATGATTGTTGAGATCATCCTACTCCTTTCGAAGCCCGGAAACGACGATCACAGGGACCATCGCTTCAGTGGCCAGAATCAACACGAGTGTGCCGTTCTGGGTGTCGCCTGGTGTGCCGACGACGTTGCCGAACCAGAGCATCATGAGCCCTATGATGGCAGCCGCCAAATATACCACAAGCAACCAGGGTACTGCGGGTTGACGCAGCACTTTTCGGTGCCAGGTTGGCCGCCACGCTTGGTACGCGCTGACCAGACTCCACGACAGAAACGTGGCGAACAAAACCGCTGCTGTGACGTACCCGATCAGCATGCCTATTGAGGTGGACCCCAAGGCGAGCTTGATCGTGTCCGCCACGAGTATAGCGGTAATGGCAACAAAAACGACCGCCGAGATGCAGGAACCCATATAGGGCTTCTTCCATTGTGGTCGATCCACTGCTTGTCTCCTCTCTAGACGAAGAATAAAAGACCAAGACGCCTGATGCGTCCTTGTTGTTGTTCTCTGACGAACAGTCAATTATATTAGCATAAGAAGTGAAAAAAGTCAACCACTCCACCCCTGTAAAATGAAAAAAGCCGCAGGAGTGTTGGTGGAGAGTGAAGAAAAGTAGGGTGGAGCAGGTGCTGCTACGACAATTGCTTTTCTAAACTCATCCGCTCGTGCGGCTGCCCTCCGGGCTCCAAGTGGCTACGCTGACAGCGTATTCTTGGGGTGCAGCCCGGAGGGCGCCTCTGTAGCGCGATTGGTAGTGTAGGGATGGTGCATGGGTGAGGCTTAGCCTCCGGATTGGGCAGCTTGTGGGCTAGTGGGGAATTCCCCTCGCGTCGTGGCTAGCCGAAAACTGCCGAACCCGCCGTTACCGGCCTTCGGAAAAGAGTGTGCCGTTTCGAGATGTTCACGTCCCTCCCTCCAATACTCTAAAGTGCGTACAGATACCTGCACATTTAAGTACCGTTGGGTCATTTTGTCAATCACGTCATACCTCTGTTATAATTTGGCTCAATGACAGCACAGGAAATCAGGCAAAAATACTTGGAATTCTTCAAGAACCAGGGGCACACGACCATTCCACGGGCGCTTTTGGTGCCGCAGAACGACCCAACCACACTCTTTACCGGCTCGGGTATGCAGCCGCTATTGCCCTATCTTTTGGGGCAGGAACACCCAGCAGGCAACAGACTGGTAGACAGCCAGACGTGTCTGCGCGCGCAGGACATCGACGAGGTGGGCGACAACCGCCATACGACGTTTTTCGAGATGCTGGGCAACTGGAGCCTAGGCGATTACTTCAAAGACCCTCAACTGCCCTGGTTTTTTGCTTTTCTGACCGAAACGGTTGGCTTGGATCCAAACAAGCTGTACGTGACATGTTTTATTGGTGATGACTACCACGATATCCCCAAGGATACCGAAAGTGCCGAAATCTGGAAAAAGCTGTTTGAGAGCAAGGGTATCGAGGCTAAAGAGGTCGAAATCGGTAGTGAGGAAAATGGCTACCAGGTAGGCATGCAAGGCGGCAGGATTTTCTACTACGATGCGTCCAAAAACTGGTGGTGCCGCGCCGGCAAAATTGGCGACATGCCGGCGGGCGAACCGGGAGGACCCGACAGCGAAGTCTTCTACGAATTTGACTTCATCCAGCACAATCCCGAATATGGCGAGCATTGCCACCCCAACTGTGACTGCGGCCGGTTTATGGAGATCGGCAACAGTGTGTTTATGGAATACGTCAAGCGTGAAAGCGGCTTTGAAAAACTCCCCAAGCAGAATGTTGACTTCGGTGGCGGGCTGGAGCGCATCTCGGCCGCTGCCATCAACAGCCCGGACGTGTTCAAAATCAGCCTGCTGTGGCCCGTTATCGAAAAGCTCGAGGAAATATCGGGCAAAAAGTACGACAGCCACACCGAAAGCATGCGCGTGATAGCCGACCACCTGCGCGCTGCCACCTTCCTGGCGGTAGACGGCGTAGTGCCCAGCAACAAAGAGCAGGGCTACGTTATGCGGCGCCTCATGCGCCGTGCTATCCGCTTTGCGTTCGAGCTGGGCGTGGAGCAGAACTTCCTAGAGCAAGTCGTGCCGGTGATAACCGACCTATATAAGGACGACCTGCCCGAAGTGGCCGCAAAGCGCGACGAAGTGATTAATGTTTTGGTAAAAGAAGAAAAAGCCTTCCGCCAAACCCTCCGCAAAGGCCTTCGTGAATTCGACAAGCTTCTTATGATGGATCAAATTGGAGAAGGTGAGAAAATTCGATTTACATCTGATTTGACAGGTCAAATTTTATTTATGCTCTATGACACATACGGTTTCCCGGTTGAACTATCAAAAGAAGAAGCTTTCAAACGGGGCATCGACATTGCTTCCGACGCTGATCATGAATTCGAAAATCTCATGGAAGAGCAGCGGAACCGTTCGCGGACAGCGACCAAGGGTGAGTTCAAGGGTGGATTGGCTGACCACAGCGAAATCACCACAAAGTACCACACCGCCACGCACCTGATGTACCGCGCCCTGCGCAACATTCTGGGCGACCACGTCATCCAGCGCGGGTCCAACATCACGGCGGAGCGGCTGCGCTTTGACTTTTCTCATCCCGAAAAGATGGCGCCCGAGCAAATCAAGCAGGTTGAAGACATGGTGAACGAGCAGATTGCCAAAGACTGGCCGATGAGCTGGCGCGAAGAAAACACCAAGGCCGCCCTGGACAGCGGCGTCATGGGCGCGTTCGGCGACCGCTACGGCGACACGGTAAAGGTGTACACCGTGGGCGATCCGGACGGTGAGAACTACAGCCGCGAAATTTGCGGCGGTCCGCACGTAGAGCACACCGGCCAGCTGGCCGAGGGCGGCAAAACATTTAAAATTCTAAAGGAAGAATCCAGCTCAGCTGGAGTCCGCCGCATCAAAGCCGTTCTCCAGTAGCGACAGGGGAGAGCAGGCACGTTTCGCCACTAGGCGAATTCGGATTTATTCTGAAAGTGCCGATGAGAGGGGAGGCTCTCCTCTCGTGAGGCGAAGCCGCTATTACCGCTTATCCTTCGTGCTATAATCATTAGGATATGGTTAACCTGAACAAGTTCAAAGATTTGGGGCTGGCCGCTGCTGCTAAAGCTACCGAAAAAGTCAAAACTGCCCGCAAATCTGCCACCGACAAAGGTGGTGACGAAAAGTACATCGTGGGGCTCGACATTGGTACCGAAAACGTAAAAGCTTTGATAGGTCATGTGCAGGCCGATGGTTCTATTGAAATTATTGGCGTGGGCCGCCAACACCAGGCGCTAAGTGATATGCAGGCCGGCGCCATTGCTGATATTGCCAGCGTGGTAGACAACTGCGACAAGGCGCTCAACGAAGCCGAGCAACAGGCCCAGGTAAGTGTACGTACGGCCGTCATCGGCATTGCTGGTGAGCTCGTAAAGGGTACGACCACCACCGTGCGCGCGACGCGTCAAAACTCCTCCAAAGCGCTCGACATTGCCGAGATGGAACGCATTATCCGCATGGTGCAGCAGCGTGCCGAGGTAAAGGCCAAGCAGCAACTAGCGGTAGAGCTGGGCGGCAAGGATGTTGAGGTGCGCCTAGTAAACAGTGCCCTCGTAAGCATCGAGATTGATGGCTACCCGGTGACCAACCCCATTGGTTTTCAGGGGCGCGATGTAGTAGTGCAGCTGTATACCGCCTTTGCGCCGATGATCCACATTGGGGCTTTGGAGCGCACTGCGCAGGAGCTGGACCTAGACCTGCTGGCGGTGGCCGCCGAGCCGTTTGCAGTATCGCGTGCCGTCATTGGCGATAACCTCAACAACAACCTCAGTACCATCCTCATGGACGTAGGTGGCGGTACCACCGACATCGCCGTTATCAACGACGGCGGTGTGCAGGGCACCAAGATGTTTGGCATTGGCGGCCGCGCATTTACTCGCTCAATCGAGCGCGATTTGAACGTAGAATTTGACGACGCCGAAAAGCTCAAAATAGGCCTCAGCAACGATACCGTGCCGCAGAAGCAAATCAAAGCCGTCGAAGACGCGCTGAGCAAAACACTGGACGTCTGGACCAGCGGCATTGAACTGGCACTAAGCGAGTTCAACCAGCTCGACCATCTGCCGTATCGCCTATTCCTTTGTGGTGGTGGCTCTAGCCTCGACATGTTGATGGAGCGGCTTGAGCAGGGTGAGTGGTACCGCAACCTACCATTTACGCGCAAGCCTGTCGTGCACCACATCCGTCCCGGCCAAGTGGCCGGCATCACCGATGCCACCGGGAATGTTGAAGACCACACGTTCATTACGGCAATGGGACTTCTGCGAGTGGGGCTAGATACGCTACAATTTAATGGTGATGGCGCAGGCGGCTCAATCCGCGAAAAGATAGACAGGATGCTCAGAGCATAACTATGGCGACAAGCAACGGAAAAGACACTATTTATATCGATGTTGATGACGAAATAACCACCGTCATTGACAAAGTTCGTACCAGCCGCGAGCGTATCGTGGCGTTGGTGCTGCCTAAGCGCGCCACGACATTCCAGAGCAGCGTTAACATGAAGCTATTGAAGCGCACGGCCGACGAGGCGCACAAAAAAATCGTGCTTATTACCAGTGAAACCGGCCTGATACCGCTGGCCGCTGCTGCCGGGCTGCATGTGGCCAGCACGTTACAGTCGAAGCCTGAAGTGCCTGTGGTTGCGACTGAGCCTGCCAGCTCCCCGCGTGATGTAGAAGAAACCGTCAATATTGATAATCGTGACATTTCGCCCGAAAAAGACGGCAATCGCCCGGTGGGTGAGCTGGCCGCCGCTGCCGGCGCTTCGGCACTGTCGCCGCTCAAGGATGACATCGAGACATTAAACATTGAAGACGAGCAGCTGCCAGAAGATGCCACCGATGAAAAATCTGCCGCGACTGGCCCCGTCAAAAAGCCGAAGGGCAAGGGGCTCCATGTGCCCAATTTTGAGCGTTTTCGCTTGCTGATGGTGCTTGGTGCGGTGTTGCTCATTGCCCTTATTGTCGGGGTTATTTTTGCCCTTAAGGTGCTGCCCAAGGCCGAAATTGACATCAAGACCGATTCCACTACCCTTGCCAGCAGTATGACGGTTACGCTAGACACCCGAGCTACGGCACTGGACGCCACGCAAAAAGTCGTGCCGGCCCAAACCCAGCAGGAGCAAAAGACGTTTAGCCAGCAAGTGCCGGCTACCGGCCAGAAAAACGAGGGCACCAAAGCCTCCGGTTCGGTGGTGATGTCTATACCGTGCGCGGATGTCACCGGCTCGGCACCGCAGATTCCGGCTGGCACAGGCGTCAGCAGTAACGGCCTGACCTTTATTACCCAAAGCACCGCCACACTCAGCAATCCGGATTTTAGTAATGGCTGTCATTTTACGGATACCACCGACATTACGGCGCAAATTCCGGGCGCCAAGTACAACCTAGGAGCAAACACTTCATTTTCTGTGGCGGGCTACCCAGATGTGAGCGCCACAAATGGTAGTGCCTTGACCGGCGGAACTGACAAGATAGTAACTGTCGTATCCCAGAGCGATGTTGACGCCGCCAAAAAGAAATTGGGTGGCCAAAATGTTGACTCCGTGCGCCAAGATTTGGCCCAGCAGCTCGAGCAAGACAATCTGTTTGCCGTGACAGGTACGTTTGCCAGCGGCACACCCAGCTACACCACTGATGCACAGGTAGGCGACTCGGCCAGCAGCGTAACCGTTACCGAGACCATCACCTACACCATGTACGGCGTCAAAAAGAGTGACCTGCAAAGCCTGGTAAAAGACGATGTCAAATCACAGATAGATCCCAGCAAACAATCTATCTTGAGTGAGGGTATCGACGAAGCCAGCTTTAAGGTTACCGACAAATCAGCCACCTCGGTACAAGTATCTATGAGCGCCACTGCAGTGGCTGGCCCCGATCTGAAGATAGCCGATATCAAGAAGGCCGCCGCGGGCAAAAAGGGCGGCGATGTGCAATCTATGCTCAAAGCAAACCCGGGAGTCACAAGTGTGGTGGTGCGCCTGAGCCCCTTCTGGGTCAGCTCGGTGCCCAACAACCCCGATAAAATTACGGTCCATTTCTCTAAGCCAACCGCAACAAAGAGTAATGCATCAAGCTCCTAGCACTATCTTAGCTTTAGATGTGGGCATGGTACGCATAGGGGTCGCCCGAGCGAGTACAGTAGCGCGGCTGGCGGAACCACTTACGACGTTGCCGCACACCCCAGAGATTTACCAGGAAATAGCCGACTTGTGCAAAGAACACGGCGCGCGCATAGTGGTAGTGGGCTTGCCGCGTGGGCTTGAGGGGCAGCACACCGGGCAGACTGACTATGTGGAGGATTTTGTGGAAGAGTTAAAACGCCAGAGTAAGCTTACTGTCGTGGTTCAGGACGAAGCGCTGACTTCGCGCAAAGCCGAAGCTGAACTGGCCAACCGGCGCAAAGCCTACCACAGGGAAGAGGTTGACGCCCTGGCTGCAACCTATATACTCGAAGACTATCTGGCCGAGCATGGAGGAGACTTATGAGCGAATATCGCATGAATGAACGCAAATCTCACATCCCCCGCCGCATTAGGTGGGTGGGCGGTATATTGCTGGCCATTTTGGTGGTAGCGGCGATTATAGTGCACTTTATGTACACCGAAAATCTCCGGCCAGTCAGTAATAACGGCAAATCCCAGGTTTTCACCGTAGCCACCGACTCATCACTCAAACAGATAGCAGTACAGCTCAAGCAGGCTGGACTCATCCGAGACACGAGGGCGTTTGAACTCTATGTGGCCGTGCATGATGAACGCGACAAGCTACAAGCCGGTACGTACAAATTTAGCCCCAGTGAAAGCGTGCAGCAGATAGTGGATGCACTGGTTCACGGCAAGGTGGCGACAGATTTGGTCACTATTGTGCCGGGTGCGCGCATTGACCAGATACGTCAAAGCTTCATTAATGCCGGTTTCAAGCCAGCCGCCATTGATGCGGCTCTGCAGGCCGGCCAATACCGGGCTGACTACCCGGCTCTCGCCGACAATCCGGCCAGCAGCACACTAGAAGGTTTTTTGTATCCCGATTCATACCAAAAAACTGCCTCGACCGACCCCCGTACTATTGTCGAAGAAGCCCTTACTGAAATGCAAAACCACCTTACGGCGAGCATTCGCGCCTCATTTGCGAGCGAAGGGCTCACGACATATCAAGGAGTAACTCTGGCCTCCATTGTCGAGCAAGAAGTTTCCAGCTCAACCGATCGTCCCCAAGTAGCCCAAGTGTTCTTAACCCGATTAAAAAAGGATATGCCTCTTGGTTCTGATGTAACAGCGTTCTATGGGGCCATCAAAGCCGGGGTAGCACCAACTACCAGTTATGATTCGCCCTACAATACCTTGCTCCACAAGGGCTTACCGCCCGGTCCCATTGGCGGGGTCAGCGATAGCTCGCTGCAGGCTGTAGCGCACCCGGCGCGCACGGATTGGCTGTATTTTGTGACCGGAGACGATGGTGTTACCCATTTCTCTAAGACGCTCCAGCAACATGAGGCATATACGCAACAGTATTGCCATAAGCTGTGTGTCCAAGCGCAATAGGCTTTAACAGAGGCGAAGGTGTAGCTGTAACCTTGAAGCCAGCGGGCCTTTTTGGTACACTAGCAAGCATAACGCCGTGGCCGGCCACGGTCCTACGCGTTATCTATAGCAGAGAATACCTCCACTCATACTTGTTTAAGTAGTTTCTGCTCATAAAGGGAGAATTCGTATCAGTACGACAACATCTCATGGCATAACCTCACGTTTGGCTTTACTGCAGAATCGCCAGAAAGCCAAACTATATCGTCGGTTGTTTGATAAACTTACCCGCAAGAATACCAAGCGTCGGTTGGTCAGGTATGGCCTGCTGGCGTTTTATGTAGTTTTGCTGGGAGCTACCGCTGCGTTTGTGTTTAGGAGCTCACACAGTAGCGCCAGTCAAACTCCCGCCGACAAAAAGGCTGCGAGCATTGCCAGCCTGACGGCCGCCGCCACTAGTGACACCCCAGCCAACCCTCTGGATCAATTGTCCTCGGTGGATATCGCGTTGCAGGTAGCACAAATGGACCATCTGCCCGAAGTCACACCCGTCCGCAACCAGGCAGACTCGCAACAGGCAATTTTAGCTATGATGAGTGCATCGTCTGACGTCGCCGCCAAACAGCAGGTGGTTGCCACGGCGTTCAAGTCCAACAAGGACATCAAGACATATGTGGTAAAAGCGGGCGACACTATTTCCAGCATCGCCGCCAAGTTCCACATTACGTCCGATAGCGTACGGTGGTCAAACGGGTTGGGCGGTGAATCAGTAACGGTCGGTACAAAGCTATACATCCCACCGGTGGACGGTATTGTATACACCGTAAAATCGGGCGATACCATTGGTGGACTGGCACAAAGCTACAAAGCGCGCAAAGACCAGATCATAGCCTATAACGATGCCGAGCTGGCTGGCATCCATCCCGGTGAGCGCATCATTATTCCCAACGGGCAAATCCAGCAGGTTACCACCTACAATCCCTATGCCTATGCTACCGTTGGCTTTAGTCCAACATATGGTAGCGACGGCTATGATTACGGCTGGTGCACCTGGTATGTTGCTACACGCGTCAAAATGCCCAGCAACTGGGGTAATGCAAACACCTGGGCTTACTATGCACGCCTGAGCGGATGGACTGTGAGTTCGCGACCTGTGGTAGGTGCTATTGCTCAGACTCCTGCCGGTTGGGCCGGCCACGTGGCCTACGTAGAAGCGGTATCGCCAGATGGTACGCAAATCAAGTACTCCGACATGGCCGGTCTGGCCGGTTGGGGCCGGGTAGGGTATAGCGGCTGGGTGCCGGCCTCGACATACCCAAACTACATCTATCACTAGACTGACAAGTGCCGCGGTGCGACATCACACGCTCTAGTGCTCACTTTTGAGTACACTGCGCATATGCCACACTGCCATTTTTAAGATAGGAAGGATAACAGAGCTGTTTTATACTGTAGGTAATGAATTTTATCGATAAAGTGCAGGTGGACGTCCGAGCGGGCAATGGTGGCAACGGCGCGCTTAGTTTTCGCCATGAAAAGTTTATCGCGAAGGGGGGCCCCGACGGTGGCGACGGGGGCAACGGTGGCGACGTGGTGCTCGAAGCTAGCAACAACCAAAACACGCTGGCGGCGTTTCGATATCAAAAGGAAGTTGTGGCCGAGCATGGCCAACCGGGCGGCAAACGCCGCAAACATGGCAAAAGCGCGCCCGACCTTATCGTAAAAGTGCCAGTGGGTACGGTGGCCACTACCTCTGATGGTGTAGTGCTTGCCGACCTGATCTCCGATGGCCAGCGAGAAGTCATTGCCCACGGTGGCAAAGGCGGCTTTGGCAACGCGCACTTTGTGAGCAGTACGCGCCAAGCCCCGAAGTTTGCCGAAAAGGGCGAGCCCGGCGATGAGCTGTCGCTGACCTTTGAACTAAAAATGATTGCCGATGCCGGCCTGGTGGGGCTACCAAATGCCGGTAAATCCACGCTACTCAGCCGTATCAGCAACGCCCGACCCGAAATTGCCGACTACCCCTTTACGACCCTTACGCCCAACCTTGGTGTCGTGGACGTGGGGGGTGAAAGTGTGCTTTTTGCCGACATTCCCGGGCTTATCGAGGGCGCAGCCGAGGGTAAAGGGCTGGGCCACGATTTCTTGCGCCACATCGAGCGCACCGCGGTCATTGTGCATCTGGTGGACGCCTACAACGATAACGTAGCAGAAGCCTACCAAACTGTCGAAGCAGAGCTAAAGGCGTATAGTGCTTCTCTGGCCAAACGTCCCCACGTCGTGGTACTCAACAAAATCGAGGGCCTGGATGAAGAAATCGTAAATGACTTACTAGCGCAGCTTGCTCGCGTGGCGCCCAAGCATACACCGCTCTTTGCTATTTCCGCCCAGGCTGGCACCAACGTGCAAGACATGCTCTACGCAGTAAAAGATGCCGTAGCCAAAGAGCGCACCAAGCAAGCGCCACAGCAATCCGAAGAAGCGGTACCAGTGCTCACGCTTGACGACACGTCTCGCGAATGGAACGTGCAGCCAACCGAGAGTGGATTTATGGTGAGTGGGCCCAAAATTGAACGCTTTGCCAAGCGCACCGACTTCAACAACGACGAAGCCGTGCAGCGGCTGCGTGACATTATGCGTCGCGAGGGCATTTTGCATGAACTGGAGCGGCAGGGCATCGAACCCGGAGAAAGTGTTATGATAGGTACAGAACCGAAAAATCGATTCACATATTGACATAATACACATATAGTGAGATAATAATACCCATGAGTGCAGAAGCTTGCAATAATGACTTGAATGACTTGCCTGTAGCTGCTCGCGTCGCATGGACTACAGAACCAGAAGTGCACGAAACGCGGATTATCCCCGCGAGCGTAGAGGCCGTAGTTGATGGCAGTTCTGAAGTATTGTTTCTAGGAGAGCTTGGGGTTTTCAGTGTGGCAAGCGTGCAAGAGCATGGCCGCCGAGACGGTCATGTGGTTACTGGAACGGTTGAAACACCGGAAGACGGCTCCCGTGCTGCTCGGGCCCATTTCTATAGGCGAAGCCTTGTCCGTAAACTATTGGGGCGTCCTGTTCGGGCCTACGTATGGCTGGGTATGCCCCAAGACAACTATCCTACTGGCGCCGAACAATAAAAGAGGTGGTGTACACTGGTAGCTATGGCAGCTACCTTCTTTTTCTATGATCTCGAGACCTCGGGGATCAGTCCGCGTGAAGCCCGCATTATGCAGTTTGCCGGCCAGCGCACCGACATGGATCTCAAGCCGGTAGGCGAACCGGTAAATATTCATATCAAGCTGACACCCGATGTTGTGCCCGAGCCAGATGCCATACTTCTCACAGGTATCACCCCCCAACAGACCATTGCCGACGGCATTACCGAGGCAGAGTTTTTGAAGTTTTTTTATGAAGAAGTTGTCAAATCAGGCACCATTTTCCTGGGTTACAATACCATCCGGTTTGACGATGAGTTTATGCGTTTCCTGCACTACCGCAACTTTTACGATCCGTACGAGTGGCACTGGAGCAACGACTGCAGCCGCTGGGATTTACTGGACGTGGTGCGGATGACCCGCGCGCTCCGGCCGGAGGGCATTGAGTGGCCCTTTGCCTCTGACGGCAAACCGACCAACCGGCTGGAATACCTCACAAAGGTTAACAAGCTCGACCACAAGAACGCTCACGACGCACTGGCAGACGTCAATGCCACCATCGCGGTGGCCAAACTTATCAAAGCCAAACAGCCAAGGCTGTTTGAACATTTGCTAGAGATGCGCGATAAGCGCAAAGTAGAGCACATTGTAAAAGCGGCCGAACCGTTTACATATGCGTCGGGACGCTACCCTAGCGACGTTTTGCACACCACGGCAGCTGTGTTCCTGGCGGACAGCGAGGGCGGGGCGCTCGTGTACGATTTGCGGCACGACCCTAAGCCATTTCTGCAAATGAACGTCGATGAATTGGCTGAGGCTATGCGCTGGAGCAAGGACCCAGAGAAGCTTCGTCTACCGGTCAAGGCACTCAAGTATAATCACTGCCCGGCCATAGCGCCGGGTGTCGTGAAAGACCAAGCTACGCTTGAGAGGTTACGGCTCAACCTCGATGACATTATTACGAACTTGCGACTGCTGCGGGCCAATGAAAGTTTTGCCCGCAAAGTGGCGGAAGCCGACGCACGTCTTAAGGAAGAGCGTCGTACACAAACAGGCTTGGTAGACGACGAGCTTACGGTAGACACCCGGCTGTACGACGGATTTTTCGATAACAAAGACAAGGCTGCCATGCGCGAAGTGCGCGCGGCTGCCCCTGAAGAACTCGGGGAGTTAGCAGGGCACTTTACCGACCAACGACTAAAGAGTTTATTGCCACTGTATAAGGCGCGCAACTTTCCCGCCGCGCTCACCAGTGAGGAGAGGGCGGGCTGGGATAGTTTTTGCCAGCGTCGGCTCATGGAAGGCGCTCAAAGCGGGCGGCTTGGTCAGTATTTCAAGCGGCTGCAGGAACTAGCCGCCAGCCCTCGTCTTAGCGAAAAGCAGCGCTATTTACTTGAAGAACTTCAGTTGTACGGGGAATCGATTGTACCAGCGGAACTTTAGCGGCAGCTCAAGCTGGATTGGCGGAGCAGAGTGGCGGCGTGCGTACCAAGAGTGGATAAGGTAAATCAGGCAAGCAAGCTCACAGAGTATGGCCATCGCAATGAGCCACATCGTAAATGTAATCTGAATACTGGTGCCCGGGATGATACCCAGCACAATGAAACTATACATAAAGACCTCACCTTTTGTGGGCATTATATATATTTTTGCTACAAAGTCAAATAAAGTATATTAACGCTTTTGCTTAATCCTGCTCCAGCGGTCACGGTTGAGGGCTGCAATAAATAGAGCGATGAAAAAAAGCGCTGCAGCTAAGCTTACTTGCCAGATGGCAGCGTGTTTCCACCCCAAAATACCTACCGCTATCAGCAATAGTACAGCGAGGGCGTCGTATAGCCACTGCACGAAAGGGTTGGGAGGAAAGAGAAACTGCGCAATGCGTCCCCCGTGCTTGAGAAGATAACCACGCAAGCGTCGAGCCCAGGCGTTGTTAACCGAGAGCAGGCCGAGCCCGGCGAGTACAAGCGGTATACCGCCTGGCCCCGGTAGCCATCCCAAGGCGACACCTAACACTATCAGCCCGTAGCCGGCGGCATCGGTGAGCACCCGCTTGGCATTTCGCTTTAAAGCTTCCATGCTGCCATTGTAACACTAGAAAAAATTGTGAATTTTCGGTATAATAGCGGGCC
>DASZYT010000002.1:0-44673 GCA_035545275.1 Saccharimonadales bacterium (SeqCode)
CTCCCGAACTGACAGCCTATTGGTTGACACGGCGAGCCGAAGCACGCAGAAGTATGGCTGATGACGCACCTGTTCTCGCTGGCTCGCGCGAGGCTGCGGACGAGCTGTCTGCACGTTTACGTGATGAAGCGGATCATTTAGTCAACCTGACTGCAGCGGTGGCCGGGCCTCTGATTGCGCAACAGGCTGGCATTTATCTGGACCTGATGGTTCCACCTGCTTACGATTAAATAAGGAAACTGCGGGTGTCGTGCGGTAGTTCGCCGCCGTAGAGATATTCGCTGAGGATAGCGGTGACTTCGCGTACCAGTGCCGGCATGTGCTCCAGCTCTTTCTTGCTGAATTTTTGCAGCACAAAGTCGGCGCTATCTATTTGCGCGGGCTTTTTGGGGCCGATGCCAATGCGCACGCGGCCGTAGTTTTCGCCAATAGCCTGGGTGACAGATTTTATGCCGTTATGTCCCGCACTGCTGCCGCCGACGCGCATGCGAATTTGCCCAAACGCAATATCTAACTCGTCGTGTATGACCACAATCTGGCTATCGGGCACTCTATAAAAATGAGCGGCGGCCTGCACCGCTTCGCCGCTAAGGTTCATGAGTGTAGTCGGCTTGATAGCAATAACCTGTGCTTGGCCGATACGGCCTGTCGACATGTGGCATTTCAGGTCTTTTTTATCTATCCAGCCGCCCATGTCGTCGGTTTTATCCACGAAATGATCAATACAGGCAAAGCCCACATTGTGGCGCGTGTCGTCGTAGTCTTTGCCGATGTTGCCCAGGCCTACCAGCAGGATGGTCTTGTTTTGGCCCAGCGTGTAGTACTGGATGCTTTCGCCCAGCTGCGGTTTGCGTTGAAATAATGCCATAGGCTAAGTGTAGCAGATGTGGGCTAGCGTCTGGCTTTGGTGGGGCTGTTGCCGTGTTTGTGGCTGACGTGCTTTTCGATAAACCATAGCTGCAGCGGCGTGCCTGCGTACCCAAAGGTTTCGCGCATGGCCCGCTCCATGTAGCGGCGATAGCTCCAGTGCAAAAACTTAGTTTGGCTACCAAAAATTTTGAAGGCGGGCGTAGGGTTGTCGGTTTCCTGCACCATGTAGTTGAGCTTGGGGTTGTGATTTTTGAGGCCGGCTGGCGGGTGGCTGTCGACCACGCGGCGCAGCCACTGGTTGAGCTGGCGGGTTGGGATGCGTTTGCCACGTTCTTGGTCAATTTGCAGAGCCAAATCAAAGAGTTTGGTGACATTTTGGCCGGTAACGGCGCTGGTGAAAACAAGCGGCGCCCACGGCACAAAATCGTACGTGCTGGCAATTTGCGGCGCCAAAGCGTCGCGTGTGTAGGCGTCTTTGCCTTCGGCGGCGTCCCACTTGCTCACCAGTAGCACCAGGCCCTTGCCGGCTTCCTTTATCATGCCGGCAATTTTTTGGTCGAGCTGTACGTTGAGTTCATTGACGTCCATGAGCAGAAAACAGACGTCGGCTTGCTCGATGGCCGACAGGCTGCGTAATACGCTGAAGTGCTCCACGCCCCGCCCTATCTTGCCTGCCCGGCGGATGCCGGCTGTGTCCATCAGTTCCACCTCTCGGCCCTCGTAACGCACAATGGTGCGGTTGATGTCGCGCGTAGTCCCAGCCACATCGGCAACGATGGCCTGCTGCTTTTTAGACAAGGTGTTAAACAGATAGGACTTGCCCACGTTGGGACGGCCCAGCAGCGCAATATGCAGGCGATTGTCGTCCTCGATGGCTGTAACTTCCGGGATAACACGCACCAGCCGCCCCAGCAGCTCAGCAATGCCCTCGCGGTGCGTGGCGCTGGTGAATATCATTTGCTTGATGCCCAGACGCTGGAATATGCCCACCAAGTCGGCTTTGCGGGCCTTGTCGACCTTGTTAACCACCAAAAACACTGGCTTGCCGCTCTTGAGCGCCATCTTGGCTACGCGGCGATCCTCGTCGGTGATTTGCACATCGGCTTCGGCAACGACCCAGATAACGTCGGCGCTGTCGGCCGCCTGCTCTATTTGCTCCTGGATGGTGAATTCAAAATCGTCCTCGGGAGTTTTTACGCCGGCGGTGTCGACAATCCAAAAGTCATGGCCGTCGTAATTGGCCTTGGCTGTGATGGCGTCACGCGTGGTGCCCGGTTCGTTGGCCACAATGGCCTCGCGCCGGTCTAAAATCGCGTTGAACAGGCTGGACTTACCCACGTTCGCCCGGCCGACAATCGCCACAATCGGTAGTTTCTTAGTTGCCATTTGTCTGCATTATAACAGATAACAGTAGTTGACACGAGGGTATTTTTGTATTAAAAAAATGTAATGACTGTTGATGATTCGGGAGACTTTTTGCGTCGAGCAGCACAGAACAATGAAGACATGGCTACTGCCATGCTTGAAGACGCAGCACTAGTAGAATTACACGATAAGACAAGTGATATACAGAATAGGTACGAGAGCGAACTCGCTAGCCTTTCTGGGGAATGCTGGAAGAAGTTTCTATCAGGAATTACTGCGGAGCCCTTTACGATAGGTAAAATCGGTGACTACGGGGATACTGGAATAAGCCAGTGGGTGGTAACGACGATTCAAAGTGAACCTGCTATTGTGCAAAAGACATTGAGTGGCTCGGGTATTGAACGGGATCGCTCAAAAAGTGCCGATAAGGTACGCGCTTATCTTGAGGGTCAGCGTGGGATGTTCGCGACCCATCGTAAGCAAAAAGTAGTGGAGTACTTCTTAGATCATAGTACGCGTGCGAGCATCAAGGTGTATCACAGATTGCCTGCCCGAACCGGGGCGTATGGCGAAATTGAGACGCACCAAGGCAACTATCTTACGTTTGTATTAAGCCACTATCTTGAGAAGCCAAGCCTAGATCCGGTCTTTGCCCGCAAGGCAGTCAGTGAGGCATTAGTTAAAATTGTAGAAGATAGGATACGAGCAGAGGAGCGCGAAGCCGCCAAACATGCCAAATCTCAGAAGCAGAAGCTATGGCACCTCGATAAAGTAATGGAACAGGCCGGATGGGGCGCTGAGGAGCAATTGCTCCTCCAAGTTGGTCTTGATGAACTATTTCAAGGATGGGAATACGATAACCGCGTTAATAGAGTGCAGGCGCACCCTTTTGAGGAGGCGAGCAAGCTGGATGAAAATGTAAGGCAAGAAGCGCTCAGGGTAGTTGGTCAAAAGCTAGATGACAAAATCCGAGAAGTAAATCTGTTCAGTCAGGCCTACGAGATGACAGAAGGTGCTACTCCTGAAAATTTTAGTTCTCTATGATGTTGCGGTAAAGGCCGCTTAGTAGAGAGCCCAATGTGTAACGTTCGAAATGGGTGCGGTGGAGTTTCTCTACTTTATAACCAAGCGCGGCGAAGGTGCGGCGGATCTGGCGGTTGCGGCCTTCGTGCATTAGTACTTTCCACTTTTTGTCGTCCCCTTCCTTGAGCCGTTCTAGCTGTAGTTTGCTATTGCCGTCCTCCAGCTCAATGCCGTGGTCGGATATCATCTGTCGATGCAAAGGTGCAAGCGGTTTATCGAGCTCAACTTCGTAGACTTTGGTCTTCTGAAAACTGGGGTGCGTAAGCTGGTGCGCCAGTGTGCCGTCGTTTGTGAGCAGTAATAATCCGGATGAATCTTTATCTAGTCGGCCGATGGGTTTGAGATGGTGCAGTTCGGGCGGCAAAAGGTCGTAGATAGTCTGGCTGCCCTGCCCGTCGCGGCTAACGACGTAACCGGCCGGCTTGTTGAGCATAATGGTCACCGTATTGACATCGGTGCTAATAGCGACGTTGTCAAGCGTTACACTGTCGCCGTCTTTGATATCCTGACCGGCCTGAGGAGCTTGGGCATTGACCAGTACCCTGCCCTCTGCAATAGCGGCATCGGCCGCCCGCCGGCTCATGCCCGTAGCTAAGGCAACATACTTATTGATGCGCATACGTCAATAGTACCGGCCAAAGGCGCTATAAGGCAATGTTGTTGGGGTCGAAATCACTTCCCTGGCTCGGCGCGGCAGGAGCTTGTACAGGGCCGGCTGAGCCTTGGCTCGGCTGGTCTTCGCTGGGAGCTTGTGTGGGCTGTATGGGATCAGGCATAGAGGTAGGTGCGGCCGGTGGAGGTGTGACATCGTTAATGAACTGAGCGGCGGCTTGCTCTTTGGCGTCTTCGGCGGCGGCGAGTTCGGCAAGATCGGGCTTGGGGTTGTCGGAGGTGTCGAGGGGTTGAATGATCTTTTTGTGGGCAATGGGAGCGTTGCCGTCGCTAGAGGTATCAGCGGTAGAGGGAGCGTCTGTCGTGTTGGCTGCAGGTACTGCCGAGGCGTCGTCGACTGGAGCGGCCGGTGGAGTAGTGGTGCTGACATCTACGGCCTGCACATCCGAAGGTCGGTCGGCTGCCGGCTGAGTGCTGGCCACCAAGGTGTCGATGGCGCTTTGCATAGCTACATCATTGGATGATGGACTAGCTGGTATAGCCGGCTCGGCGGCTGGCGCCGGTGTAACAGGACCGACTGTGGGGGTTGTCTGGTTGGTGTTAGTATTAATAAAATCTTCTATTTGGTTAGTAACCTTGGCCTCTTCCTGAGCAGAAGATTGGGCAGAACTTACCAAGTCATTGGCAGGTTCGGGAGTGGTAGACGATGGCGGTACGGCCGGCTCGGCGGCTGGCGCCGGTGTAACTGAAGGAGTCTGAGGTGGCTCTGGTGCCGGAGAAACGGGTGCACTAGGCTCAGGTTGTACTGCTGGCGCGGGGGCGGCTACAGGCTCGGACGGGGCTGCCGGTGGCTCACTCACGGGCATATCAACTACTGGCGCAGGCGCGGCTGCCGGGGTTACAGAACTGCTGTCGCTTGCAGGCGCTGAGTCGCCACCTGAGGAGTTGGCATTATCGGCCACAGCTGCTACAGCCAGAGATGGAGAATCATTTAACAGCTCGTGGGCGGTCTTGACGATGTCCTCGAGGGTAACCTGGGACTTAACCAAGTAGCGGTCGGCGCCCAGACTATCGGCCCGGGTCTTGTCCTCGGCCTGGCCCAGAGCGGTAAGCATGATGGTCTTGATGTCTTTGAGCCCATCGGTGTTGCGCAGGATGTCAAGCATCTCGAACCCGCTGATTTTGGGCATCATAACGTCTGAGATGACCAGATCGGGCTTTTCGTTTTTGGCTACTACCAAAGCTTCCTCGCCATCCTTAGCGGAAACTATCTCATAGCCTTCGGCTTGCAAACGAGCCTCATAAATCTCACGCAAGTTGTTGTCGTCTTCGACCAAGAGAATTTTGGACATATTTACCTCTTATTTGTTGTTATGCTTATGCTTACCATTATTATATCATGATGCCGTTAAAGATGTAATGGGGGCCAACGTGGACGATTTGGCCTCGCTGGATTGAAGCTGGGTGGCCTGCTGCGTGCTCAGGCGCGGGAGGTTGATGTAAAAGGTGCTGCCCTTGCCCAGCTCGCTCTCTACCCAAATGCGCCCCTGATATAGTTCGACAATTTTGCGGCAGATGAACAACCCAAGCCCGGTGCCGCCGATGGTGCGAGTGGTGGTGTTGTCGACGCGGTAAAACTTTTGGAAAAGGTGCGGGATATCCTCGGCCGGGATACCCGGGCCGGTGTCGCTAATGCGGAACTGCACCACTTGGTCGTTGCCAGTAAGGCCGATGGATACCGTGCCTTCGTCGGTGTATTTGACGGCATTGTCAAACAGGTTGGTGATAACTTCGCGTAGTCGATCAGGGTCGGCGTGCACGTAGTACAGTGGCTTCACCACCTTTTCGCCGCCAGTGGCCTTGCTGGCATCAATGGTGGACGATGAGCCTACATTGAACTCCATGAATAAACCCTTTTTCTCGGCGGCAAACTTGAGGTCTTGAGCGAGCTGCTCGACGTATTCGCCCATTTCTACCACTACCGGATGGCTGGAGAGCCGGCCATCTTCGGCTTTGGCGCTGGTGAGCAAGTCTTGGAACAATTTGCCAAGGTGCTGGGTGCTGGCGTGCGCCTTTTCGAGGTAGTCGCGAGCGCGGCTGTCAATGGTGCTGACTTTGTCGTTGAGGGCCAGGGCCAAGTAGCCTTCGATGGCGGCCACGGGTGTACGCATCTCGTGGCTGGCGGTGCTAATGAACTCGGCCCGCTGGTTCTCTTCTTGGCGCTCCTCGCTCACGTCACGGAAAATAGCCACCGCAGCCGTTACCTGCTTGTTGGCGTCAAGCAAGGGCGAAAGACTGAGACTGATAGAAATCTGCTTGTTGGACCGCGTCATGAGCACAGCAGCGTTGTCGCGGATGGTCTGCCCTTCCTTGAAGATACGGTTGAATGGGTTTTTGGCGGCCTCGTACTCAACACCTTTGTTGTTGACGAGCTTGACTACCGAAAACACATTAAGCCCCTGTGCCTCATTTGCTGGCCATCCGGTAATGTGCGAGGCGCCGGGGTTAAAAAGCTGGATAGTCTGATTGTTGTCCAGTAGTACTACCCCGTCTTCGATGGCGTTTAAGATAATGTCTGATTTTTGCTTTTCATCGCGCAAGCTGCCAGCTAACACCGTAGTGTTAGGAGCGGCAGAAGACTTTTTGCCGTGCAAAAAACGCACCACAAATAACAAGCCCACCACCACTAGCGCGAGCCCTACTGCTATTACAAGGTACAACGTATCTGTAGTCATGAACGCTTATGCTTCCATCCTTCATTATCCGATGTTTCAGAGGCAGATGCAACGGCTACGGTTATCTGGACGTGCACTAACAGATGTGGTAAGATGTTCCCGTCTTCGTTCAGATGTCTTTTAAAAAATTTCAAACCAAGCGACTTGTTCGCTGTTTGGAATTTTTAGAGGAGATGCCGCGACGACTTTGCAGGCTGGCAAGCTAAACTTGTTTTAGCTTGGCTGCCTGCAAAGTCTCCAGCGAGCGTGGACGAGGCCCCGTCGTCTAGTGGTCCAGGACGTCAGGTTCTCATCCTGAAGATCGCGGGTTCGACTCCCGCCGGGGTCACCAAAGTAAAAGGCTCACCGCTGGTGGGCCTTTTACTTTGGTAGCTTCTCAACGAGAAGCCAACCCGCGATGCGGTTCGTAAGTGAGTCTGTTGCCCGAGTATTACTCGGCGCACAGATTCACTTCGTGTCCCCGCCGGGGTCACCAAAACAAGAGTCCGACTTTATGTCGGGCTTTTGTTTTGGCTGTGCTCGTTAGAGCGCCAACCCGCAGGGTTCGGTCATTAGTCTGTTGCCCAAGCGAAGCGCGGCACACAGATTAATGTGCGCTCTCCCGCCAAGGTTACCAAAGTAAGAAGCTTAGCTTGTCTGGGCTTTTTCTTTGGTAGCACATAGTTCATGCAGAGAACCACCATAGCGTACTATTCTTTACAAATAAGCCAAAAAGGTATACACCAGTAAGAGAGGAATATACATATGAAATGGTACGAATATCTTGCACCCATGAGTCTACCTACCACCACAGCTGACATACCTTTGTATGGAGGGCAACCAACCCTGTCGACCCCAACGAAACAATCCACGGTTGACCCGGAGAGCGAGCTGCTGGCATTAGGTGTGCGGCTTAAGGGACTGGATGAATATGATAAGAAAGATTGGATGAGCTTACGAGAGCGTGGCCTAGATTTACTTTCTCGGCATAAGAAGCTTAGTGCAGCGCTAGCATGTATGGCGATTATTTCCAGTGTGGCAGCAAGCAAACCGGCTATCGTTTTAGAAGGATTACATGGAATCCAAGATGGTGCAACGGCATCCTTAGATAGGTTGGTGTTAGGTTTAGATCCAGACTTATCGACGAAGATGAATAGCGGCCAAGCGCATGGCCCTACGAGCATACCAACGTCGTATATAGAACACTCGTTATAGCTAGTAGGACGTTATAACAGCGATGTTATGTTCTTGGTGTAAGTGGACGGATTTATCTTGAAAGAAATCGCGTACGGCGCGCTCCACGCCGGGGAGCGTTTCGCGCTGGTAGTCGTCGATGGTGATGACGCCGCCATCGCTCAGGCGTGGCCACACCAGCTGCAGCGAGGTCAGGATGGAGTCATAAAAATCGCCGTCTAAAAATGCAAAGGCAATGTGGCTGGGCAACTCGGTATCTGTCAGCTCGTCAAACCACGCTTTGTGGGTGAGGGGTGGCTGGAGCTTGGCGCGCCTGAACTCGCGCATAAATTGGTGCTTGCTAACTTTGAGTTCCCCTGCCTTAAAGTCGGTGCCCATGGCGCTGGCGTCCTGAATGGTTTTGGGCGGCAGACCGGCAAACGAATCATAGGCGTGGAACTCGCGCACATTGGACTGCTCATATGCATCGAGCAGGCGGCGGATAAACACGCTGGTGGTGCCAATGTAACAGCCCAGCTCAGCGATGTAGCCTGGTACGTTTTGCCGAAGTACTTTTTCGAGCTCGCCTAGCACGACTTTGAGTGCTGGCTGGTCTATTTGGTCGGATATAATCGGATATTTTTGTAGTAACTCGTCACACGTCATGCTTCTATCCTACACGAAGTACGGGTAATTCGTCCCAGGCGGTGGTGTAGCGTGGGCTACGCGAGCCGCGCTTGGGCTCCCAGGAGTGGCTGAGATCTTCGGCGGCGCTGTGTACGGTGCCCTTGCCGAAACGGGCATTGAGGCCGTCGACGGCCCGCATGCGGGCGCGGCTAGCATCGACTGTGTCGGGCCTTACTTGCCCCAGTAAGTCGGTCTGCAGGGCTGTTTCGGGTATGAGGTCATAGAGAGTGATACCGGCACGGTGGTACAGCGGTCCGCGGCGGTAGGTGTGCTGCAGTAGCTGCACTAGCGCGGCAGTAAGGGTGCCGGTGTCGGCAGTAGGCGTGGCGAAAGGTGTTTCGGCGCTCAGCCAGCGGTAGCCTGGCTTGTTACGGTTGGTGGTAATGAATAAACTAGCCTTTTTAGCCAGCTGGCCTTCGCGGCGCAGCTCGAACGCCGCCCGGGCGGTCAGGCTGGCGACGGCTGCCTCGATTACGTGCGGCTCGGCCGTGTCCTGGCCAAACATGCGACCGCGCATGATGCTTTTTTGGGGCTCGCTGTGCACCTTGAGCGGTAAACAGCTGGTGCCGTTGAGCTCGGCTACCATGTGGCGGCCGTGGAGGCCCATGAGACGGTCAGCACGCCGGGGGGCTAGCTGGGCAAGGTCGTAGGCGGTAAAAAGGCCCTCG
This sequence comes from Saccharimonadales bacterium (SeqCode), assembly GCA_035545275.1. Lineage (GTDB taxonomy): Bacteria > Patescibacteriota > Saccharimonadia > Saccharimonadales > UBA4665 > DASZYT01. The sequence goes on from DASZYT010000002.1 coordinate 9,173, forward strand.
GCCTTTAACTTGGGTGCCAGGCGCCAGCCGACGCCCCAAATATCTTTGAGTGGAGTCGCTTGCAGGTACGGTCTAGTATCAATGTCTAGCAGGCTGAGGACACCATGTAGGTCGTCGCTTTTTTTGGCGCGCTCGGCGGCCAGTTTGGCCAAGGTTTTGCTGGTGGCGATGCCGATAGACACCGGCACGCCGATTTCTTTGAGGATGCGGCCGCGCACTGCCCTACCCCACGCCGTATAGTCGGTGATGGGAAGGTCGGATAGATCCAAGAAGGACTCATCTACCGAATAAACCTCGATGTGCGGCGTGAGGGCCGTTAGCACACAGGTAATGCGCTCAGAAATATCGCCGTACAGCTCGAAATTGGCGCTAAACTGTACGACGCCCTGCTCCTTGAAGAGTTGGCGATATTTGAAGGCCGGAGCACCCATAGGGATGTCCAAGCGCTTGGCTTCGTTAGACCGCGCTACGGCACAGCCGTCGTTGCTACTCAGTACTACCACCGGCTTGCCCTCCAGATCTGGCCGAAAGATTCTTTCGCATGATACGAAAAAGTTGTTGCAGTCGATGAGTGCGAAGATGGTATTTTTCATAAGAATAGTCCTTTTCATGTTCTTTCGATAAAGAACCAAATCCTTACTTTTGGCTTGAACCAAAAGTAAGCAAAAGTTCAAGGCCGATGCATCCCTCCCCGCAGCTGTTGTAAAGTCGGGCAATAGAACGCACAACTCACGATTTTTCTTATTAATCTTTGTGGAATGAAAATCGCTTAGACATGTGCGTTCTTTGAATTGTCGCCTTGTACAACATCTGATGGTTGAGGTGCTGCAATGGCCGTCTAAGCTGCAGCCCTTCATGCTTTGACGTCCGCTGTATATTGGTGGATGGTGGCGGTGAGGACGCCCCACAGCTCTGCCTCGGGGGCGAGCCGGTGGAGCGGTGACAGCACGAACCTGCCGTCTTGCCAGGCGGCCACAGTGTCGGTGCGCCGAGGGTTGGGCGCGCGGTCGATGACGGCAATGTCGCCATCGTATATGCCCCGGTCGGCCCAGGCATGACCCTGGATACGAAAGCAGAACGTGCTACTAGGGTTCTGCACCAGCAACCGATTAAAGTCTAGCGCCGGCCGCGACGACGTCTTACCGGCCGCTGGGTTGGGAAAGCCGGAATGTATGGCGACTCCGTCAGGCGTGCCTTCGGCCATAGCTTCAATACCGTAGTCCATAATCGTTCCTCCTGTGTTAGATGAGATGTGTGTTTCATGCGAGTGCTCCGGCAGACTTAATGGTAACGAGGGTCCAGTGGTTGCCCTCCTGGCGCAGACGGTATGTGGCGCCCTGGCTATCACGCACATCGAACAGACGCACCAGGTGCTGGCCTTTGCGCACCAGGTATTGCATGCCCTGCTCGGCAAACGTGTACTCGCGGTTACTCCACACCATTCGGCGTGGGAAGCCTTGCAGATTGCGCTTGTCGGATGCGGGACGAAAGCCGATGGATGTAATCTCGACTTCGTTGTTGATGATGCGATTTTGGTTTTTGAAAGAGATAGTAAAAGAGTCCATATTCCCTCCTCGGAATTTTAAGAGTTGCCAAGAGACACTGCGCAAAGTTTTTGCCAGCGAACGGATTTTTTGTGAGGAGAAGCTACCTGGATAAGGACAAACACCGCTCAGCTTGTACTATGACCGGGAAGCTTAGTGAATATGGGGGCGCTCAGTGACCGGAGTGTGATTGCCCAAAGCGTTATATAAGTCTGTGCGGAGGAACGAAATGCATCGAGCCCGCACACGGCTGGACCATCATTATAGACCCGCTAAACGGTACCGTGTCAACACGATTTTTCGCACATTCTTAAGAAAATTATAAGCTGTCAGATACAGGCTGTTTAGGCGTTGACAGTACTGAGGAACTCTACCAGCTCGCGGGGGGTTATCTCGGCTTTCACCAGGTAGCCGTCGGCCTGTTTTTCGATGTCGGCGCGTACTTCGTCACGCTGTTCTAGATTGGTCGTGATGATGATTTTGGCGTGCAAGTTGGGCGTTTTGGCTGGATCACGCAGCGCGCGCAGAATTTCGATGCCGGTTAGGTTGGGCACCATGAGGTCCAGCAAAATGATGTCGTATTGGTCGGTCTGGGCGCGTTCCAGCCCCTTTTGGCCATCAAGTTCAATATCGACACTGTAGCCGGACTTGGTGAGCGCTCGGGCGTACAGCTCGCTGATAAAATGTTCGTCCTCAATACAGAGGACTTTTTTGTTGGTACCAGGTTGAGGAGAGTCGGGCTGCATATATGTTTAGTGTATCATGCTTTAACGGCGGTACAGTGAATGGTTCTTGATCCAGCCGTGGGCGCCACGCACCATTTCCTTGTTGTCACTGTCTTTGACTTCGGCAGCCAGTTTAGCATACGGTACCAGCGTAAAGCCAAAAATACTCCCCTCGCCTAGCTTGGAGCGAACCCAGATGTTGCCGCCGTGCGCAGTGATGATGGCCTTCGACAAGTATAGTCCCAGGCCGGTGCCGCCGATTTGGGCGCGGTTGTGGTGATCACGGTAAAACTTGGTGAACAGGTGCGGCATAATGGTTGACGGAATGCCGACGCCCCAGTCCTGCACAGTGGTTTCGACGAGCCCGTCTTTAGTGAGATAGGTACTAATGCGGATACGCTTGCTCTGGCCGCTGTACTTGATGGCATTGTCAACCAGATTGTAGATAACCTCGTGGATGCTGACGCGATCGATGCCGACCGGTGGTAGTCCGGGGGCGATGCTGTATTCGAGGGTTATACCACGCACTTTTGCCCGCAGCGCCATGGCATTGGCGGCGCTTTTGATGATAGTGGGCCAATCTTCTTCGTGCAGCTGCAGCTCCAGTTGATCGTCGTCTACCCGGGCTACGTTGAGAATGTTGTTCACGAAGGCGGTCAGCTGTTGGGCGCTGGCGCTCATCTTGAACATAAAATCTTTCATTTGCGGGTCGAGCTTGTCGGACAACTCTTCCTCGAACGCTTCAATGTAGCCGCGGAGCAACGTGAGCGGCGTGCGCAGTTCATGGACGGACAACGCAATAAAGCTCACTGCTTGGTCGTCTTGTTGGTAGCGCTTGGTGTGGTCAAAAAGTACCAGCATAGTTTCGATACCGTCCGGGTTGCCTTTGTTATAGTATGCCGCCAGGTCGAACAGCAGCGTGGGATGATTATCGAGCACGTTCATGCGTACCCGCTCCCAACTCTGGGTGGCAGTAACGGCATTGGTTTTGACGGCTTTCAGCCACTTGTCAAAGGTGTCTTCGCTGGGGAAAGACATGTCGAGCACCATGTAGACGTTCTTGCCTACCATTTCGTTTGCGGGGATGCCAATGTACGTGCCGGCCAATTCATTGGCAAAAAGAATATTTTGCTGTGAGTCCAGGACAATAAACGGGAGCGGCAAGGAGCTGGCTATAAAGTTGGCGTGGAGGTCCTTGCTTTTTTGGACCGCTACGGCCTCGCTGTGCTCAGCCATGGTGGCAATCTGGTATATCTGAGAAGTAAGGCTGGCGACCAGTTCTCTGCCAAACCGCACTTTTTCAATATCGGGCGCCGGTGCGTCGTTTGCCTCAGGAGAAGTGTGCAATACGGCCTGCCAAAGGGATCGTATGGGCTGGATAAAGAGGTTGCTGATTGTTAGCGTGACGACGACGATGCCCGCCAGCGCCAAGGCCACCGCGACACCGAGCGTGAGGTACCACGGGAAGCCGGCAAAGAAACCACCGAACCCTACCCATCCAAGCAAGACGACATTTTCAAGGAGTACCACCCACCCCAGATGGCGCCGCATGTGTTTGGAAAGGCGCTGCAAGTGATCCATGGCTTATGGCTTATAGCTGACGTCTCCTGAGCTCGCCAGGGCGCTTACCCACGTCTGGCCCGGATCGAGCTTAATGGTAGCTCCGCTGGCATCGGTAAAGGTGAACTGACTGGTGCGGGAAGCTTTGTGCCAGGTGCCCTTGATGACAGTGCCGTCCTGGAAAACGTACAGTTGGCCGCTGCCGATGGTATTGTAGTACGAGTGATAGCCATCCGCCTCGAGGTGGTATGGCATGACTAACGCCAGCACGACCTTCGGTGCAAGTTGTGTCTGGTGTCCATTCGCGTCCACTACGACATGGGGCTGGCCGCCCTCATAACGCTTGTAGGCGTTACTTGCCTTATCGTACGTGTAGTGCACGTTGTAATAGTAGCCGGAGAACGTCAGATCGATATTCTTGGCAGTGATAGACTTGCTGGGCGCAGCCTTTTCATTGCGGACAAAACCAATGTAATTACTGCTGGTATACCCCTTGGACTTTTCAAGTGTATGTAATTTGGCCAGCGAGGTATACGCATTGTGGGGAGCGTAGCGGCTATTGATACGCCAATAGGCACCGCTGTTATAAAACTGGTCGAGGTCGCGGACGTGCCAATTCTTAATGTCCTGCAAGGCCTCGGGGCTGCCCCCGACATGGGCAAAGCCCGCATCAAAGCCCAGCGCCCACTCCAGATAATACGGGCGAGCCGAACGTACCGGTCCGACATAGCTGGGGCTGTTGTCTTGATACAGCGCCAAAAACCGCGTAATACCGCCCTCGGCAATGGCCTCAAATACCACACCGGCTTGGTCGAGCCCGGATTGCGGCCGAGCATCGGGATAAAAGTTCTCGATCATCACACCTGTTACCGGCAGTTTGTTGACAGATGGAGCTACCGGCAATCCGGTTAGGGTGGAATAGGTAATAACAGGCTTGGGTGGTACGTATTTTTTGTAGTGAGGAGTAGGTGGCGGGGTTGGTGTGCGGTGTGTGTAGACGTAAAGGTTGATGCCACCGGCAATAAGGATGAGTACAGCGCCCACAATCCCTAGCTGTAGCCTAGTGGGCGGCCACACGGGTTTATACCACGGGTGACCGGGGTGCGAATGGGCCGGATGAAAGGTATCTGGTGGGTCCGGGAGCTCGGGCTTGTGCTTGGGAGCATCCGGTGTAACGCCTGGAAATTCCTCCGATGAGTCTATTGCCACACTATCTGCCTCCAGGTTATCGAGGTCCGGCAAAGGCGGTCGATCGGGCTTGGGTAATGGCTCAATTACTTTTGGTTTTCGGCGCCCTAAAGGTGCCCCATTGTCGTCCATGGTCTTTATTGTAGCAACGCTTACGCTTAAATTAAAGAGATGCCAGCGTCTGGTCGATACGGGCAATGCTGCGATCCTTGCCCAACACGGCGAGCGTCTCGGCGAGTCCGGGACTTGCCGGAGCCTGGGTGGTGGCGATACGGATAAGGCTGAATAGTACGGGCGGTTTGGTGTGCGTGAGACCAAGTAAACCGTTTAGGCGGGTGGTCAGGTCGTCACGCGTAAAATCACTGTCGGAAAGCTCCAGCTTGGCAGCATTGAGCAGCGTTTTTAGGTCGTCGGTACTCAATTTCTTCAATTGTTTGTGATTACTGATAAGCTCAGGGTTTACTGGTAAGTCCTTAAAGAAAAACGTGGTGAGCTCGGGCAACTCTTTAAAAAACTTGAGCCGTTCCTGTACAAGGGCTAGTACCTTGTGCTTGTACTGGTCGTCGTAGTCATCGGCCTCGGCGGGCCAGAATGTTTTGATACGATCAGACAACTCTGCCAGCGACAGCAGGCGGATGTGCGCCCCGTTCATCCACTCTAAACGGTGTTCGTCAAAGCGTGCCCCGCTCTTCTGCACACGGCTCAAGCTGAATTTTGTAATGAGTTCTTTGGCGGTAAAGATTTCCTGTTCCGTGCCGTCGTTCCAGCCCAACGAGGCTATAAAGTTTACTAGCGCTTCGGGCAGATAGCCGTCGCGGATATAATCGAGTACGTCTTTGGCGCCGTCGCGCTTAGACAGCTTCTTTTTGCCATCTGGTCCCAGGATGTGCGGCATGGTGGCCATGGTGGGCGGCGTGAGGCCCAGGGCTTCGTACAGGTTCAGATAGTTGGGAATGGATGCCAGGAACTCCTGGCCGCGGATGATGTGGCTTACCTCCATCTCAGTGTCGTCGATGATGTGGGCAAAGTTGTAGGTCGGAAAGCCGTCGGACTTGATGAGAATGAAGTCATCGATGACTTCTGGGCCGGTCTTGAGGTCACCCATGACCTCGTCATGCCAGGCGTACGGTTTGGGAGCTGACTTGAAACGCAGGGGCTTCATGCCGTCCCACACCGGCGGATTTTCAGGGCGATGGTCGCGGTACAAAAACGGGCGTTTTTCTTTCTGGGCTTGATCGCGGAAAGCCTGTACTTCGGCGGGTGTGTAGGGGTCGGCGTATGCCCTGCCCGTATCTATCAGTTTTTGGGCCCATTTTTTGTATGACTCAAGCCGTTCTGATTGTCGGTAGGGTGCAAACGGGCCACCGATGTCAGGCCCTTCATCATATACCAGGCCCAGGCCCTTCAGAGACTTCATAATGTGCTCGTCGGCACCTTTCACTTCTCGGCTCTGGTCGGTGTCTTCGATGCGTAGGATAAACGCTCCGTTGGCCTGCTGTGCCACCAGCCACGCAAACAGCGCGGTACGGATACCGCCCACGTGCAGATAGCCGGTGGGGCTGGGAGCAAAACGGGTGCGTACTTTCATCATCCCCAAGTATAAGGTGTTAGCTAAAAAGTGCCAAGAGGTGCGCTACGTACTTGCTGCGAGGAGTACCAGCTGTTCATTAGACAGAGTGCTTGCACCGCTCAGCTGATACCACACGCCATTGCCCACCCAGGTGGCGTTGCCCTCGCCGTAGACATATACCGTTCGGCCGCCCGCTTGGTAGGCTTGGTACGACTGGTTGGTGGTGGCAACAAAGTCATTTAACAAAGTCTGACTGTCCCAAGTGGAAACCTTTTGTGTAACGCTGTAGCTTTGGTTGCTGCCGTCATGAAAACTTACCACCGCCTTGCCCGGGCTATAGTGGACATTGCCGAAGCTAAAACCGGTAGGCTGATACCCAGGCAGCGATACATGAAATCCGGCGCGCAACGATGCTACGCGCACCTCGAGGTTTGCTTTGTTTTGGTATGCAAAGAAGCCGGCTAACAACACGATTGCCAGGGCGGCTGCGCTGACGCTCAACCGGCGACCGGTGTGTCGCCTTTTGGCAGCATGCTTCTTGGGCTTTACGGGCGGTTCCTCGTGACTTTTGGCGTGAATAAGGGCTTGCTCGAATATGTCTGGGGCTTTGCGCTGGGGTCGCGCCACGGGGGCGATATCGTGCCTAGGGTGAGCGGAAACCGTAGCTCTGGGCGCGGCATTTTGAGTATGGACGGCGGGTCTGCTGACGTGGACGCTAACTGGCCGGGGTGCGATAGCCTGAGGAGCGAATTTGCTGATGAGCTCACTCTGGGCGATCCGTTTGGCATGGGCAAGCCGTCGCTCGTTAACGTTCGTATAGGACAATTTGGGCACAATGCTAAATGCCGGCTGCGTCACCAACACGTCGGTGCGTGTCTGTACTTTGAGGTGTCGTCCGATGGATGGTTTCGGTTTGTGGACGGCATGACGCATCAGGGTTTTGGAATGCTGAGTATGATGGTGCTGGGTGTGGTGTGGCCCGGGGCGCACGATGTCCATCACGGGCTTTTTGGCCCGTTGGACGGCAGTATGCGTCGCCTGAGCCGGTGTGGAATGATGGGGTTTCACGGGAGTAGCAGAGCCTGCGCTGTGATGCGATGGCAAGACTCCGTCAAGGCTACTCGTACCTGTACTGCTGCGGCGCGATTTCACGGTATGGGGGGAGGCCGGTCCCAAAAACTGGCCCGAAATAGCGTCGTAGCGTTTTCCATTTAATTCAATGATGTTTTTTGTCACAGTTTTGCCGGTCACTTATAAGCGTAAGTATCTTTATCTTAGAACGATTGAGTGTTATCTGCAAGCGTATCGCCTCAGATTGCAGTGTGGAGTTGTCCCGAAGAGGGCTAAGGCGCTAAAATAGAAAGTTGATGGATTTCCTTGACCCTCAAAAAATTCGCCGGCACAACATTATGCTGATGGTCGGCTACATCTTTATCGGTATAGCCATCTTGGTGACTACGGTGGTCATGTTGTATTTGGCGTATGGATTTGGCCTGGGCAAGGACGGAGAAATTATTCAGAACGGTCTCGTATTTTTCTCGAGCCACCCCAGTAACGCCACTATTTATATTGATGGTACTAAAAAGACTACTACGGGTACGCGTCTGGTTATGCCTGCCGGCTCCTATACGATGATGCTCCAAAAAGATGGATATAGGTCATGGCAGAAGACGCTCAAAGTGAGTGGGGGTGCCGTGCAGCACGTCGCGTACCCACTGCTTTTCCCCAGCACTCTAACCACCACTGAACTTCGTTCCTATACCGGGACTCCTTTGTTGACCACAGAATCGCCCGACAACCGGTGGATGCTTGTCCAGCCGGCCGGTTCCATAGCCGAATTCGATCAGTATGACCTTAGTGATAACACTTCTGCAGCCAAATCGCCCGTGGCGCTCACCTTACCGACCACCGTCATTACAAGCGCGCCGGGCTCCCAAAAGATGACGGTCATTGCCTGGGCCGACGACAACAGGCACGTCTTACTCAAGCACACCTATGGCGCGGGCAAGTCGGAATACATCTTGCTCGACCAGGCCAACCCAGCCTCTTCTGTTAACTTGACGTCGACGTTAAAACTGAACGCGACTCAAGAGCTAACGTTCCAAAATGATAAGTCCGACCGCTATTATGTCTACGACCAGAAAACTCAGGTGCTTGGTCAAGTTTCCTTGGGGCAGAACGCAGTGACACCCCTGCTCATCGATGTGCTGGCGTATAAAACGTTTGGCAGCGATTCAGTCGTGTACGTGACGTCGGCTAGCCAGCCTACAGGCAAAGTCGAAGCTATGCTTAGGCAGAGTGGCAAAGATTATCCCCTGCAGAGTTTTCCGCAAAAAGACACCTATGAACTAGCTGTGTCGGAATATAACGGAGACTGGTTTGTAGCGGTCGGCGCAGCTTCTCAGCATGCGATCTACCTCTATAAGAACCCGGCCTACCAGTATGGCAATAACCCCGGTCACACCGAGGTGCCCCTGAGTATCTTGCGGGTTGCTTCGCCTTCGCAAGTGGGCTTTTCGCCTGGCTCGCAATTTGTGATGGCGGAACATGGCACGCAGTTTGCGGTATACGATGTGGAAAATGACCAACGGTATACGTTTACCACGAGCAAGTCACTCGATAAGCCCCAGGCCACCGTCAGTTGGATGGACGGCAACCATCTTGAATATGTGAGCGGTGGGCAGCTGGTGGTCTGTGATTTTGATGGTACAAACTTGCAGGTCTTGATGTCTGCGGACGCACGCTATGTGCCGGCATACGATGCTGCGTATCGTTACGCCTACGTGCTGACGCCCAATACGGCTGCCAAGCAGACGACCCTAACCAGTACCGCCCTGCTTATACCGGCAGATATGTAAGTATTAGTGCAGGCCCTTTTTGATAAGGCGGCCGCTCCACCAGAGCACGACTGCCCCCAGGGCGAAAGCACCAATAAGTTCTACTTTGCCAAGAGTATCGCTGGTAAGGCGACTCCAGAGGGATGGACCGTTTCCGGGTAGCGTTGGCAACGGTGTGTTGAGGTTGGCCGAGGCGGTGGTAGCCGACAGAGTGCCGGGGCTGGCCGGCTGATTCTGCGACGGATCGGGGCTGATTTGTTGCCCTACTACAATGAGACGATTGATTGATAACCCAGGTGGGTCGCACGTAATGAGCGTGGCGGTGGCGGTATAACCTTTGACAGGCTCTAGGACGCCAACGTCGGTGGGCGGGACTATGGTCCGGCTGACCACTTTGTAGACGTAGATGGTCTTGCCTTTGGTAAGGTAAAATGTGTCACCGACTTTTAAGAGGTGCAACAGGCCAAAGGCGTACTTGTAGTGGCCCGGGTTGAAAATGTTGCCGGCGGAGTGGCCGAAGAATACCGCATTGCCCTTCTGCCCTACCATGGACGTGATAGGATAGTGAACCACCGCGCTATCGAGGGCATTTTCAATCACGCTTGTTTCGACGGTGGTTTGCGAGTAATCCACCGGAAGCTCCACGTTAATTTTGGGGATGATGACTTCGGGCGTAGTGGTTGGGGCGACGCCGCTCGAATCGACAATGATGGGTGTGTCGGCATTGCGGCCAGGTTGCAGAAATGGCGCAATGACTACTTGGTTAAAGAAACCGAACAAGAATATCACGATGACCAGTATGCCCATACCTAGCCCGAATAGTAACGACTGCAGATGGTGTTTGACGGTGAGCTTGCCCCCGGCAGACACTTTGCTTTTGATGGTACGGCGGATTTCGGTGGCGCTGCGGCGGTCGATGGCACGCGTGCGGCGCTTAGCCGGTAATTCCCTTGGAGTAAAATCGCCAACTTTGGTGCCGCTGGTATCTTCCGGCTTGGGCTTGGGCATAGACACGGCCGGTTCTGGCTTTTTGGGCATCTCCTCTGCTTGCTCTTCTTTTTTTGTTTTGGCGGGATGATATTGCGCAGAAATCTGGGCGGTAGTGTCATAAAACTCTTGCCATACTTGGTGCTTTTCTTCGTCGGACAGATTGTGGTAGTACGTGTGCCATTCGGTTTGGATGTCCGCCAGGCTCTTTCCTGACACGCTCAGGTCGTACATAAACTGTTGGTGCTTGGAACGAGGCTTCACTACCTCGGCTTCTCGCAGCTCTTTTGCTGCGTCGGGCTCATCGGCATAAATACGGGCTAACTTCTGTCTGACCAGGTTAGCGGCAGGATTAGCACCGCCGCGTGTGACGGCACCGGGGTTAGGTGGCATGGGCACCGGCCTGCGCTGACTGTCCTGGGTATCATCCGAAGCGTCAGGCGTATCGTTGTTACTGGGAAAAAGTGGATTTGTAGACATAGTAATATATGAGCGCTAGGCTAGCTCTCACTCATCAAGTATAGTACAATACACCCCTGATAGCCTAGGAGCACCTTTATATCTTGCTTGTGCCGCGATGGCGGAATTGGTAGACGCGCTAGACTCAAAATCTGGTGTCCACTAGGACGTGCCGGTTCAAGTCCGGCTCGCGGTACCAGTAAGATATAAAATTACTTTTCAACAACTGCTGTTGATAGAGCTTCAAATGATTTGCCAGGGTTTTGCAGCCACCAGACGGCAGCATGGGCGGCGGTTTTAGTGCGCCAGATGGCAATGTCTTGTTCGAGCTTGGTGCTACTTATTTGTCCATGTGCCGCGACGAAAATATTTTCGAGATGTTTGGTAACAATGTTGACGGAAAATTGCTCGGTGAAGTCATGGAGTAATTCCACCAGCTGCAGCAGCCCAAGGTCAAACGTAAAAGCTTTGGTAAACTTAGCGCCCATGGCGAGTTTTTGCAGCTGAGCAAAGCTGAGCACTAGCGTGACGTTTTCACGACGAAGCAGGGGCAATGGTGTAGCCGTAAAATAATCCACGGCGTCTTTGGTGAGTGTTGCCTGACCGGAATATTTATCGAGAAATTTTTCGAGCAAAATGGCCGTTTCGGAGTTTCGGCCAAAATCACCCGCTAGTAGCACGCCGTCGGCCCATTGGCCTATGGCGAGCAGCTCGCCTAAGCATTGCTGGGCAAAGCCTCCGCTGGGGTTGCTGGTGCAAAACTCGGCTGCAGGAAAAAGTTGCCCCACGGTCTTATGGAGTGCATCGGGAAGCACTACGCGGGCGGTGCCCACCCTGGCCTTCATGGCTTCCCCGTACGCTTCAGCCGGGGCGGCAAAGCTTTGGGCATGACCGCCCACAATCAAGAGCTTGCCGGCGTGGGCTTTATTTTCTGGGCGGCTCCATTCCAACTCTGGAAAGAGCGGTTTGCCTGGCGCCTGTTTATGCCAATAATCTTGCATAATAATCAATTATAGCTACATATGTCTCGGGGCGCTCCCAAATATCGTCGTGCGAGCCGGGCAAACTCATAAATGTCCACTGTCTGCCCTCGTTACTCTGTATATACTGTTGCAGCGTGTCGCCCAGCGGCCAAGGATCGTATCGGTTGACGATAAATGCGATCGCCGCCCCGGGCGGTAGCGAAGGCGTGGCGGTTTTGATGGTGCGTAAAATGTTCCAGTTGCGCCGCGGTTGGCGTAGGCCGTAATACCAACTGAGCAATGTAATCTTGATGACTTTGGTAACTGCTTTGTCGCGAAACGCTGCCATGATGTTGGCATGATTTGCTTTGGCCCAGGCTGACTGTGCTTTATCTTGGGCCAGCGGCATGCCGACGTACACCACCAATTTTGGGTGGGCGTCGGACGGGATAAGAAAACACCCGGCCGAGTGCGCCAGGATGATGTCGGCGTGCTCTAAATCGGCCGTACAATTGTAACCCTTGGCGCTCAGAAGCTGACGTAGCCGGCGGCTGTGAGCCGGACCGCCCAGAAAACCGTAGCTGATAGCGCATGTGAGGGGCTTAGTCTGTGAGGCGGTAGATACCACTGTGCTGCTCCAGTTCGTACACCATATTTTTGCGCTCCAACACCACTTTCCACCCTCGCGCTTTGGCGTGGGCAAACAAGACGGTGTTGGGGTTAAACGCGATGGGGTTCTCTACTATTTCAAGCATGGGGATGTCGCTATCACTGTCGCCTACTCCGATACTGCCTTTGAATGTTGCGTCATGCTTGGTAACTAATTGCTGCAAATATTCTGGCTTTCGATCGCGGCGTAGTGGCGTACGCTCTCCGGTGAACGCACCATCTACTACCTCATATACAGAGCCGCCAAAATCGTCAAATTCATAATAGCGAGCCAGCAGCTCGATAATATTAGCCTGGGAGGCCGAAATGGCGAATAAAAGATAGCCCTGCTTCTTTAACTGGTGAATAAGATCACGTGTAAAGGTGTAGGTCTGGTCTTTGTATTCGTTAAATACTTTTTCTACGGCCTGGCGCAATTGCTGTTGGCTGATGTTCACGATGGCTTCATCGTAGGCCGCTACCAGGGCCTGCTCGTAGTCTACAAATGAATGCTGACTGGCGCGATTTTTCCAGACCATGCGGGCGTCGCGTACCTTGTCAAATACAGCCGGCTCAATGAGTCCGGTACGTGCTAGCGCATCGGCCACGGCGTGGTAGAGTTGCCAACGGATAACTGTACCGTCGATGTCAAAAACCGCGAACGGCTTCTGGGTTACCATTATTTCTCCTCGGTCAGCTGCAGCAAGATGGTGCGCAGGATGTTCCAGCCCTCATGCTCGTCTTTGTGACCCCCGGTTACCCACGTGAGGTGGCTGTCCGGCAGTTTGTGATGTAGCTCGTACGCCATTACGGGCGGACAGACCATGTCGTACCTGCCCTGCACCAGCCAGATCGGCATGGTGAGCTTGTGGGCATTATCTAATATGAACCGGTCGGGCATGAAGCAGCGATTCTGCATGTAAGCTATTTCGATTTTTATGCCGGCTGGGTCGTACTCTTCGTAGTTATCGGGCGTAAAGCGGTCATCCAGCTTGATGACACTACCCTCGAGATTGTCATACGCATAGGCCGATTCTTTGGCTGCTACGAGGTCGTTACCCAACGCACGCCCGAAGTGATAGTGGCTGGGGTTATCGTGGTGGCTTTTGGGTGTGTGGTCGAGATACTTGTCCCACGCGTCCGGAAAGAATACGCTCCAGCGGCCTTGGTCGAGCCAGTTTATCTCGGCCTGCGAACCCGTAAAAATACCGCGGAGCGCCATGGCCTTGACGCGCTTCGGATATTTCAAGCCGTACGCCAGCGCCAGACATGAGCCCCACGAGCCGCCGGTGAGAATAAACTTGTCGAGTTTGAGATGGGCGGCTATTTTCTCGATATCCTCTACCAAGGCCTGGGTGGTGTTGTGCTCCAGTGAGCCATACGGCAGGCTTTTGCCGCAGCCGCGCTGGTCGAAGAAAACCACGCGCTGCGTTGTGGGGTCAAACAGGTCTTTATTGCCGTCTTTACATTGGCTGCCCGGGCCGCCATGTAGATACACGATGGGGGTTGCCTTTTTATTGCCCCAGTCGTGTACATAGAGCGTGTGGCTATTGCCCACTTCTATAAATGTTTCCTGGATGGTGTGCTGGTCGGGCGTCATGCGGGCTCCTTTGTCGTAGGTATAGTTTCAGTGTAGCATGGTTCGCTTCGTTGAAAGTATGTACACAATATTGTATAATAAATTTATGCAGTATGAGGAGTTGTCTTGCGGAATCTTTTTCATGTTCGACACAGCCGAGCCGGCCTTTTTTCGAAGGGCGTTTGTGGGTGCCAAAGGCAACGAGAAGCTGCAAGAGCACTTTGCAACACTGTCTGAGCAGGAGCAAAAACGTCTCACGAAAAATTTCGGTGGAGACAGAGAGTGTCGCAGCGTTATCCTGTCGCTATCTGCCTCAAAATTTTTGCTTGCCTGCATGCAGCATCTGGCCGAAACAGAGCAGCCGGCAGAAAATCAGTTTAATATTCCCAGTGACCTGGCTCAGCAGCTCGGAAATATTATTAATAGACACGAGTTTCAGCAAATAACTCGGCACGTAGATATGCCCCCAGACCTTGGTACAAGCGAAGCGGACCCCCCTACTCAGCAAGTGTGACACTGATCGGACAGTGGTCGGATCCCATGTAACCCGGGTGGATGTCGGCGGCTTTGACTTTGCTCTTCAGGCTGTTTGAAATCAAGAAATAGTCGATACGCCAGCCGACGTTACGCGCACGTGCGTTGGCGAAGTGGCTCCACCACGTGTAATACCCATTGCCCTGTTTGAACAGCCGCAGTGTGTCTACGAAACCCGCATCGATGAAAGACTGGAAGCCTTCGCGTTCTTCGTCGGTAAAGCCTTTTTTGCCGCGGTTCGGCTTGGGGTTGGCCAGGTCGTCCTCGGTGTGTGCCACGTTGAGGTCGCCGCAAAATACGACTGGCTTGCTCTTTTCCAGCTGTTTGCAATACTCCAAAAAGGCCGGGTCCCAGTGTTTGTGCCGCATGTCGAGGCGGCTAAGATCGTCCTTTGCATTCGGCGTGTAGACCGTGATGACCCAAAACGCTTCAAACTCGGCGGCGATTACCCTGCCCTCCAGGTTGGGGTCGCCGTAAGTGTCGCCGCTGACCTTATACTTTTTGATAATGTCTTCGGGCAAGCCGTTCACCACCTGCAGCGGCGGTATTTTGGTGAGGATGGCGGTGCCGGAGTAGCCAGGCTTTTGGGCGGCGTACCAGAACACTCGGTAGCCGTCGAGCTCGATAGCAGCCTGCTCTTCGGTGGCCTTGACTTCCTGCAAACAGACGATGTCGGGCTTTTCCTTGTCTAAAAATGGCTGGAAGGCGTCCTTGCGCTGGACGGCGCGGATGCCGTTGACGTTCCACGAGTAGAGTTTCACCATGAGTGCCAGTATAGCTTTGCGTCCGGCTATTTGCTAGACTGTATGCCAGATGAATCCATCCACCCCCAAGCGAGTTTTGCTAAAGCTGTCGGGCGAGCAGCTGGCCGGAAAGTTTGATGGTGGCATTGATGCGGAACTCTGTACCTGGATTGCCCAAGAGGTCAAAAAAGTCGTTGATGGGGGCACGCAGGTTGTCATCATGGTGGGTGGCGGCAACTATGCGCGCGGCGCCCAGCTGGCCGGTCACGGCATCGGCCGGGTGACAGCCGACAATATCGGCATGCTGGCGACCATTATGAATGCGGTGGCACTCGATGATATCTTTAACCACGCCGGCGTGGCAGCCCGGGCCCTTACCAACATCCGTACCGACCAAGTGGCCGACTCGTTTACGCACCGCCGCGCCAACAGCCATCTGGCAAAAAACCGCGTCGTGATTGTGGCGGGCGGCGTGGGGCGACCATACTTCACTACGGACACGGCGGCGGTGAATTTGGCGCTGGAGCTCGACTGCCAACTCGTGCTCAAAGCCACCAAAGTAGATGGCGTGTACGATAAAGACCCGGCCAAGTTTGACGATGCACGCAAGATTGCCCAGCTCAGCTTCCAGCAGGCCGTGGAGGACGACGCCATCCGCGTCATGGACAAGGCCGCCATGGCATTGGCTATGGA
Source organism: Saccharimonadales bacterium (SeqCode) (assembly GCA_035545275.1). GTDB lineage: Bacteria > Patescibacteriota > Saccharimonadia > Saccharimonadales > UBA4665 > DASZYT01. The sequence continues at coordinate 25,202 of DASZYT010000002.1, forward strand.
CCACAAGCTGCCCATCGTGGTGTTTGACCCCATGCAGCCGGACAACATACTTCACGCTGCCAGCGGCAACTCCGCCGGCACGACGATTAGTTAGATAGAAAAACATTGAAAACCCCACAAAATTTGTGGGGTTAGTGGTAATTCTTGCGTGGCGGAGAGGGAGGGATTTGAACCCTCGATGGAGTTGCCCCCATACCGCCTTTCCAAGGCGGCGCACTAGGCCACTATGCGACCTCTCCTCGTCGGCATATTATACAGGAGATCCAAGCGAGTGATAGCATAAGCTTGCATGTTGTAAAAAATATTGTAAAAAAGCGAAATTGCTCCTTGCTTAGGCCGCAAAATCAGGGGTACACTAGGAGCAATGAAAAAATCATCCGCCCCGCTCATAGAACTGCGGAACGTTAGCAAGCTGTACGGCTTTGGTGACGCTACTACGTTGGCGCTGGATGAGGCTACTCTCACTATCCACGAAGGCGAGTTTGTGGCAGTGATGGGTCCAAGCGGTTCGGGCAAATCCACGCTCATGAATGTCATTGGCGTGCTCGACCGTCCCACTCACGGGCAATATTTGCTGAATGGCAAACCTACCGATCGGCTGCATTCTAACCAAGCGGCCAAGATCCGGCGCGACACCATCGGGTTTGTATTTCAATCGTTCAACCTGCTGCCTCGCATGACGGTGCTTGAAAACGTGGCGCTGCCGCTGGCTTATAAGGGCTATACGCTCAACAAGCGGTTGAAGCTGGCCAGCAATATGTTGGAACGGGTTGGCATGCAAAGCCGTGAGTACTTTTTGCCTTCACAGCTGAGTGGGGGCCAGGTGCAGTGTGCTTCAATCGCTCGGGCGCTTGTGAATGATCCCAAGCTTATCATTGCCGATGAGCCCACTGGCAATCTTGACAGCGCTGGTTCACGCTTAGTGATGGAGCTACTTAGCGAAATTCATAAAACCGGCAACACCATCATTTTCGTCACGCATAACCCAGAGCTTACCCGCTACGCTACTCGCGTGGTCTATATGCACGACGGCTCTATTATCCAGGACGAGGAAACGGCCATCGGCGAAGTAGCTGTCACGGCGAGAGCTGTTATGTATAACATCCCTACTAAGTCAGAAGAAGATGATTTGGCAGGGGTTTCAGCCCTGATGCATGCCCTGCCAGAGGCTGCCGATGACACCGCACGTAAACCGCGTAAGCGCAAGGCAACTTCTGCAAAACGGGCGCGCAGCAAGTCCAAGGCCCGAGGAGGCAAACGATGAGGTCTTTGACGCGGGGCAATTTTAAGACGGCCTGGCAGATTATCCGGGGCGTCAAGTGGCGCAGCTTTTTGACTATGCTAGGCGTTATCATCGGCGTGGCATCGGTCATTACCGTCGTGAGCATTGGTGAAGGTGTAAAAAACCAAGTGGGCGGTCAGATAAATCAGTTGGGCAAAGACCTATTGACAATCCGCCCAGGCAACATCAACGTCAACTCCTCGAGTCTCGCAGGCATTAACTTGCTGTCAGGCATCGGCTCGTCCGGCTCATTGCAAAACAACGATATTAAAATTGTTACCCAAACAAAGGGGGTCAAGACTGCCGTACCACTGAGTATCGTTACTGGAAAGGTACGAGCGGACCTCCCTGATTCGCAAGCTATCGTGCTCGGCACCACACAGGATCTGCCTGAGGTATTGAACCACGATGTACAGTATGGCGCGTTCTTTAGTAGCAGCGATTATGGTGACAATGTGGCGATTATTGGCTCATCGATTGCACAGCGCATGTTCAACGAAAATGTGCCACTCGGTCGCACCCTGACTATCAACGGCCAGGCCTTTATGGTACGCGGCATACTCGACCAATTCGACATCCCCCCACTCTCCATATATGCCGACTTTAACAATGCTATTTTTATCCCCTACCAGACGGCAGAAGACATGACCAACAACACGTCTCCTATTTATGAAATACTGGCGAAACCGAGCAATGCTGCCCAGACGCAAATGGTTCAAAGCGCGGTGGTTGCCAACCTCAAAAAAGCTCATGGAGGCCAGCAGAATTTCACTGTGTTACAGCAAAAAGAAAGTTTGTCGGCCACCAACAAAATCTTGAACTTACTGACGGCCCTCATCGGCGGCGTAGCAGCCATTTCCCTGCTCGTTGGCGGTATTGGTATCATGAACGTCATGCTCGTGTCGGTCACGGAGCGCATGCACGAGATTGGCATTCGTAAGGCTGTGGGTGCCACGAACCGGCAAATACTGAACCAGTTTGTAGTTGAGTCGACCGTGTTGACGCTGACGGGTGGTATCATCGGTGTTATCTTGGCGCTTTTTGCGGATGTGGCTCTGCGGCTCGCGACAAGCCTGGAGCCGGTTATCAATTGGCAAATTACCGTGGTAGCCGTGTTGATTTCTATAGCGGTGGGTATACTGTTTGGCTCTATTCCCGCTCTGAAAGCGGCTCGCAAAGACCCGATTGACGCATTACGAAACGAGTAGAAGCCCTACTTAATAGCAAGGGCTGCAATGGCACCAATGCCTGAGACGGCCATTGCCGCCGTCGTGAGCCAGCCGATAGCACTAGACCATGGTCGGTTGGCCCACTTACCCATAATTTTTTTATTGCCGGCGAGCCTGAGTATCAAAAACATCACAACCGGGGCAACAATGCCGTTTACCACCGCAGCATAAATAAGTGCCTTCATTGGATCAATGTCTAAAAAGTTTATGCCAAGCCCTACAAGCATCGAAATGATAATGATGCCATAAAACGCCGAAGCCTGGCCGAGCTTGCGGTATAGGCCCTCTTTCCAGCGGAAGCTTTCGGCCATCATGTAACTGCTGCTGCCGGCGAGCACGGGGATGGCCAGCAGGCCGGTGCCAATGATGCCTGCTGCGAACAGATAATAAGTAGCGTTGCCGGCGAACGGCCTGAGGGCCTCAGCGGCTTGCGAAGCGGTCGTGATGTTGGTTATGCCATGGGTGAACAATATGCCGCCGCAGGCTGCGATTATGAAGAACATCACCACTTCAGACAGCAACATGCCCGACCACACATCGACACGCATGCTGCGCATCTCGCCAGATTCGGTTTTACTACGGCGCAAGCGCAGCGTCGTTTTGCCCTTCAGGATCTGTTCTTCTACCTCTTGGGAGGTTTGCCAAAAGAACAGATATGGCGAGATAGTGGTACCCAAGATCGCGCAGATGATGATGAGCGATTCCTTAGTAAGATGCATAGACGGCACAACCGAGTGTTGAAGAATCGTATGCCAATTAAGGTGTGCCATAAGGGCTGAAAGTATGTAGCTGAGCAATACCATGGCGAGCCACTTCAAATATTTGGCGTAGCGGGCGTACGGCGTAAATATCTGTAGCAGCATACTGAAAAGCGTAAAGAAAATAACCAGAGGCGCAAAGTGCAAGTGAGGGTTGAGTAGTTGGGTGGCCTTGGCCATGGCGCCCAGGTCGGCACCGATGTTAATAGCATTGGCGACAAACAATAGCAAGGCGCAGCCATACAAAATGCGTTTTGAAAAGTGGATGCGAATATTGCCTGCTAGCCCTCTGCCCGTTACGAGCCCAATGCGGGCACACATTTCCTGGATAATGGCGGCTATGGGATATAGCCAGGCGCTGAGCCATAGGTAATGATAGCCAAATTGCGCGCCGGTCTGGCTATAGGTGGCGATACCTGAAGGGTCATCGTCGGAAGCTCCAGTGGTGAGGCCAGGCCCTAACGAATGCCAATAATCCCGCGCCCTTTGGGCTACTTTTGGCCGTGGAATGGTGTCGGCCAAGCTTTGTGTCGTGTGGACCGTGCGGTCCAGTAGCCGTGCCGGCGCTTCAGCGCCCCTTTGGATCATTGTCTTATGAGCCATATAGTGTTCTTTGGTTCTGATTTTTAGTTTTTATGCTTATATGAAGCTTATTGTAGCAAAAAAATCAGCAGATTTAAAAATAATGTCCGTAGTAATACCAAAAGTGCTTCAAGATAAGTGCCGCAATAATTAAAATCCAAAGCACAAGCAGATCGATATGATGTTGCCGTGCAAAACCAGCTACCTTTTGCCAGCTGTCTTTTGGAAGCTTGAGTATCCCCTGATCGAAATTATAGAGAGTGGTGTACCAAAACAGCGGTATGGTGACGGCCCACACACCCAAACAGAACGGGCATAGCTCGTTTAGTGTGTAGACACTTTGATAGAAAAACCAGTGCACTGCTATGACCCCGAGCGTAGCGCCTCCCTGCACTGCCAGCCAGAACCATCGCTTAAATGTGCCGCCAGCCAGCAGCACTACACCAAGAGTTATGACGACAGGAAATGCCATCATGCCCCACCACGGGTTCGGTATGTTGCCTATGATGGTACCTTGGGCCGACTTGGCGATGTTGCCGCAGCTGATAATCGGATTGAGGTTGCAGGACGGCTGGTAGCTTGGATTGAGTGCAATTTGTTGGGTGTCGTAGGTGAGCGTAAAGGAACAGATAAGCCCAATAATACCCCCGATGATAAGAATGTACGGGAAGGCTTTTTTAAGAGTCAATTTTTGCATCATCTTTAGTATATCACTCTGCACAGTTGCCAGTGCTCACCGAATGAGTTTGGGCTTCGGCTTGGTGCAAGTCGGAAAGAATCTGACTGCTGGTAAGGGCATAGCCAACCTGCTTGTAGGTGGTGGATTCGGCGAACACTACCCCCACCACATCACCGGCTTGGTTGATAAGCGGGCCCCCTGAGTTGCCAGGGATAACTGTGGCCTTTATTTCGTACACGTCACGTTCGGTGTTACCTTGCCCATAAATGTTGCGACCGACAGCGGTAAACTCATCCAGGACAACGGCTGAATCAGCGGTAAAGTTCCCTCCGCCCGGGTAGCCAAGTACAGCACCAGGTGTGTTAGGGCTCACGTGGCTGGTATCAATAAACAGTGGTTTACCCGCTAGATTGGACACTTTGAGTACCGCAAAATCTAAGTTGGAGTCGAACCAGATGACCGAAGCAGAACGGGTGCCGTTTTGATCGCTTACATAGGGATGGTGAATGCCAGCTACGACGTGCGCGTTAGTGGCTACCAGGTCGGCGCCCACCACGAAGCCCGACCCTTCCACGATGCCGCCGCATCCCTCTCCCTGTATTTTGACCACTGACTTTTCGTCGGCCAAAACTGCGTGTTGCATGTCGCCCAATGGAGGTAGCTTGGCATTATGTGGGGCCGGTTCTGAGCCTGAGAATACTTGCGGGAAGCCGTTCGGATCAATGAGTTTGCCGATGTCAGCTATAACGTTAGGTGCCGATGGTAAGTTTTGGTTGAGCTCAGAAATGATGGCCGAGTTTTTGATGGTTTGCTGCACACTTGGTAGAGGCAGCGACAGCAAGATGGCGGCACTCAGCCATACAGCTGCCAGCGTTGAGGCCATGGCGACGATGGCGCCCAGAGCCGAATCGGCCGTGTCGATATGCAGTTGGTGCACGCGCCTCTTGACCTGTATGCCCACATATTCACCCACTACCAAAAACATCAGTGCAAAACCAAGGGTAGTTATGACGGTAATGAGCGAGCGCGTGCCGGGTTGATGCGCAAAGTGTAACAAATGAGGGGCTATTATGGCGCCGAGCCAGAGACCACCGAAGAAACCAACGGCAGAACACAGTTGCCGTACAAAGCCTACTTCCCGACCGCGAAAGATCGAGCTCAAGACAAACAGCACGATCAAAACATCGATAAAGTTCATATGCTTTTAGTATACGCTACGGTTCGATGAAAACAGTGTAAGAATAGTGACTTTCAGCTGGAGTGGCTTAGGCTACGATAGACGAATTTTCAGGTAGGATATCGCCGTGCGCCATGGTGCGGGCTTCATCGAGGCTGGTTTGTAGTTCCGCCTCAATCTGCTCGGTAAGCAGCCGGCCCGCACGCGCCGTCCGGCGCAGAAAATCGTTCAGGTCTTGATCGGGCTGGAGCAGGAGCTCGGGGTTGGTCTCTGTATGAATGGGAGGATGTATCACGACGCTTTTCTGCGTCCCACGTTCATGTAGCCACTGGCCGATAGGCAAGATGGGAGCACCGGTGGCGAGAGCCACCTGGGCCGTGCCGACCTTGGCCTTTACGGTGTCGTTTTTGCCCACCCTTCCCTCAGGATAAATCATTAGATGAGCTTCTTTTTGCGTGAGGATGTGGGCACCGTGGCCGAGTAATTCTTTTATCGATGTGAGGCCGCCCTTGCGGTCTACGGGAAAAGCCCCATATCGCTCAATAAGCCTTCCCAAATAAAGCCAACGCCAGCGCCACATCGCGTCCATTGTTGCCGAGTAGACTTCCCTATTTGCTGGCAAGTCCGGGTGATTGGTGTGCAGTTCCCGGTGAAAAAACGCCATATCTTTCAGTGGCTCTGTCATGCGCCGATGGGTCAGCGCCAGGATAGCAGGTTGTTCTAAGGCAAGCAGGTTTTCAAGCCCTCGGACAACCGGCTTTTTACCCGACAAATGGAGTCTTTCCACGGCTACTGCCGTGCTGTTTTTAGCACGATGGTTTATGACAAAAGATTCTGATGGGCGAGCAGAAACGCGACTCATATTTATTAAATTTTAACATAAATCATACATTTTAGCAATAATTGGACCTGGCTTAAATGCAATGAATGCAGACGGGGTGGTGCTTGACCGACTATGAGGAGGGGCTACTACTGCCTTGGGGGTATGTAACTACATCGCCCGAATTTTGTTGCCACTGATCTAGCACGGGCTGAACGACACGCCACGAGGCTAGGACTTCATCACTGCTCGCAAAGAGCGTACGATCCCCACGGATAGCATCCACCAGTACTCGCTCGTAGGCGTCGGCATGGGCATGTCCTATGGGGCGCTCAACGTCGCTGAAATCAGTGGTGGCGCGCTCGCCCGAAGTTGCGATGCCCGGTTGAGGCTGGACCTGGAACTGCACCTGGCTTCCATCGCGAAACGTGACTGTTATAGCCGTCTGCTTGGCAGATAGACCCTTGCCGGTGGCTAGCATAATATTTGTTCCCTGCCATCTGGCGGTGGGTATGGTAAAACGGATAGCGGCGAAGGTTTCTGTTACAGAGTCGGGGTTATCTACTTCATGGCGATACCCGTCGTACTGGCCCCGTATAGTTTGGGTGCCCACTTTGTCGGCCGGGAACGGTCCGATACTGTTCAGTAGAGCTTCTTTATTTTTATGAATGGCCGCACTTGTTAGAGCGTCAGGCAGTTCCATCGTCGTTAGGGCCAATAGCTGCAGCAGATGGCTTTGTATCAGATCGCGCAGTGCACCAATTTGGTCGTAAAAGCGACGACCTTCGATGCCCAGGTGTTCATATGATACGACCTCGATCTGCTTTATGTGGGTGCCATTCCAGCGGGCTTCGTACGCAGGGTTGCGCTGCCGGAACAGCAGTATGTCTTGCACGGTTTCCTTCGCCAAATAGTGGTCTATACGAAACACCTGTTTTTCTGTAAAGCAGCGTCCGGTATAGTCAATGAGCTCTTCGGCCGATGTCAAGTCATAGCCGAACGGTTTCTCAACCATGAGGCGAGTCAGTGCTTTGTTATGCGTGCAGCTCCCATTGAGCCCCTGCTCAGCTAGATTCTTGACGATGGGTTCGTAAATCTGCGGCGGTATGGAAAGGTAATACAACCTGTTCATACATATTCCGTGCTCAGCCTCTATGGTGTTCAAGTGCTCCAGCAGGTGGCCGTAACCTGTGCCGTTGGTTGGGTCAAGCTGTACCAGTTTCATAAGGGAGCGCAGCTGTTTGAGAACGGCAGGGTCGCACACGTTGTCCTGCTCCAATACGCAAAGTTCTACCTGGCCCAAGAAATCATCAAGGACCTGTTTTTGCCGTGAAGTGCCGATGACTACGAAATGTTGCGGCAAAAGATCGTCTTTGCAGAGGTGGTATAGCGCCGGCAGTAAATACCGCTTTGAAAGGTCGCCGGTGATACCGAAGATTACCAGGATTGTAGGATTTAGCGGAGAGCTAGGCACGACCGTCTCTATTTAGGTTATGGCCGCCGAACTTGTTGCGCATGGCAGCGAGCAGTTTGGTCGCAAAGTTGATGTCACCCTTTTGGGAAGCAAGCCGCACGTCGAAGGCGGCCTGGATGGCAGGCAGTGGAATGTTGAGTTTTTGGGCGGCTTCGAGCGTCCAGCGGGCTTCCCCGCTCTCGGCCACGTAGCCATCGATGCCCTCCAGGTTAGGGTTTTCGCGCAATGCATCGCGCGACAATTCATTGAGCCAGCTAGTGATCACACTGTGGTGTTGCCAGACTTCGCCGGCAGCCGCCAGGTCGAGATCTTTATAGGGGCCGTCCTTGAGCATGCGGTAACCCTCGGCCAAGCTTTCCATCATGCCGTACTCGATAGCGTTGTGGGTCATTTTGACGAAATGGCCTGACCCGCTCGGGCCAAAATAGTGATACGCACCTTCGGGCGCGGCCAGAGTTTTGAGAGCGGGTTCAAGGGTTTGAAATGCTTCGGTATTATCGCCGCCACACATCATGGAAAAACCGTTCTGGTATCCCCAGACACCACCGCTGGTGCCGATGTCAATAAGGTGCATGCCGGCTTCGGTAACTTTTTTGTTGAGAACCTGGGTCAGGCGAAAGTCAGAGTTGCCGCCGTCAATAACAATGCTGCCCGTGGGTAGCAGCGTGAGCCACTCGTCCACCTGTGCGTCGACGATGTCGGCTGGCAGCATAATCCACAGCACCACCTGCTCGCCGCCGAACGCATCTAGCACTTCTTGCTTGGTGTACGCTGCTTTGGCGCCATGTGTCACAGCCTCGTCGATTGGTTCGTGGCTGCGGTTGTGGGCGATGACTTCGTGGCCGTTTTCGCTCAATTTGCGGGCAATCTGTGCGCCCATTCGGCCAAGGCCCTGGACGGCTATTTTCATACTACTTCTCCCCTATTTGGTCATTATATACATACGCTTCTGAAAGTTCCTTGAGGATTTGCGAAGGCTGGTCGGCCAGCGGCAGGTTTTCGTCTCGCAGTTGCAATAGCGCAGGCTTTTTCTCGCCACCGAACACGAATGCATACGCGGCAGTGATGTGTCGCAGCGCCTCAAATGTCAACGTAACGCGCGTGTGCTCTGCGGTCTCGTACGCGGCGACCCAATCGGTAGACTCGGCGGCTGGCGAATGTGGCAAAATGCCGGCAAGGTGGCCATCGGCACCGATGCCGAATTGGGCAATGATAACATTGGCATGCTCGAATGCGCGGCGCACGGCTTCCTCGTAGCGGATCTTGGTTTCTTGCAAAGAATGCCCTGGCACAAGGGTGGGTACAAAAATGGCCTGTTTAGACTCAAAGCCGGCGTCCATGAGCTGCTTGGCGTTGGAGTGAATGTGCCCCACCTCGCCGTAGCGTTCGTCTGTCAGCATGACGGCTAGGTTCTTGGTGGCATCGTCGGGCAGCGTTTTCATGACCTCTACACTGGCCGGAATGTTGCTGCCGCCACACACCAGCCACAGCACCGGTACATTTTTCTTCAGTTCGGATTGCAAGCGCCTCACCAGCGCCTGGGTCCCCTTGCCCCAACCCTCAGTACGGACAAATTTCATAGTATCAGTATACGCCTTTAGCCTTTGACACGGATATGCTTAAAGATAAGTCCGTCGAGCAACAAATGACTGAAGTACCCAACCACTGCGGCGCCATACAGCAAAATGCAAGGTGTCAAGATGTCCGGCCGGTGCCAATATGGCACCAGTACGATGGGCAGCGGCACCAGCACCGTGGCGATTTTGCTATGGGTCCAGCCGCGGTGCTTGCCCAGGATGGGCGTCATGGCCAGCAAACCCAAATAGGCCGCAGCCTCGACCCGGCCATTTACTATCAGCAAAATGTCGACAATAAAAGCGATGCCAAAGAAAACGTCCTGGCCCTTGCTGTTGGTGTCTACATCGGGCCATAAGCCAAACAGCATAGCGATGACGAACAGCCCTACCAGTAGTTGCCAATCGCTGAGCAGTCCCGCGTTTTTTTCGAGCCACTGGCTGTGCGCGGTCTTGAGTACGCCCACATACACGGCGTTTGCCGCTGCCGCTCCCACCAAGTGCCCTTTGTACCCTGCCATGTGAATAGTATAACCAAAAACGGTTTAGGTAGTACTTTTGTCGGTAAGATTGTTTACTGCTGCACACACAGCGTCTCCGCTATAGTAGCGGTACGTAATAAAGGAGGTATGCCATGGGAATGATGGACGACATGAAAAATAAGATGAGCGATGAGAGCCGCGACAAATTTGAAGAGCTCAAGCAAAAGGAGCAAAACGGCCAGCTCGACGACAAAGGCAAAGCGGAGCTAGAAAAACTCCGCGACAAGTTTGAGCACAAAGCCGGCTAGTCGTTAGCGTTCGACGAAAGTCAGGGCGTAGCCCGTCTTGCCCGCCCGCCCTGCCCGGCCGATGCGGTGGACATAGTCTTCGTAGCTTTGCGGCTGGGTGAAGTTGATGACGTGCGAGATGTCCGCTACGTCGATGCCCCGGGCCGCTACGTCGGTGGCAACTAGGATTTTCACCTGGCTTTTCTTGAACTTGTCCAGGGCGCGCTGGCGTTGGCCTTGGGTTTTGCCGCCATGGATGGCGTCGGCTTCAAAGCCGCGGGCGACAAGCTCTTTGCTCAGTCGCTCCACGCTGCGCTGGGTTTCGTCAAAGACGATGGCTTTGCTGACTATTTCGTCATTTAGGATGTCGTGCAGCTTTTCCAGCTTGTCGGCTTTGTCAGCGAAAGGCACAACGTCCTGATGGACGCTGTCGGCGGTGTCGCCGGATTTGACAGATATCGTTACGGGGTCGTGGCTAAAGGTTTCGATTAGGCTCTTTACTTTCGGGTCCATGGTGGCCGAGAAAAAGAATGATTGGCGCTCTGGTGCCAGGCTGTTGAGGATTTGACGGACATCATTGATGAACCCCATGTCGAGCATGCGGTCTACTTCGTCAAGCACCACCATGTTGAAGTTGGCTAGGTTGAGTGTGCGGCGCTCTAGATGGTCTTTGATCCGACCCGGTGTGCCGATGACGATACCCGGGTTAGCGCGCAGATCGCGCAGCTGCGGGCCAATGTTGGCTCCGCCAATCAGCAGTGCGCCCGAAAGGCCACTGCCCTTCGCGATGCTGCGGCATTCCTGCTCGATTTGCTGAGCCAGTTCGCGCGTCGGGGCGACGATGAGTGCCCTTGAGCCAGCAACAGTCATGAGGTGGTGCAGCAGCGGCACGCCAAAGGCCGCCGTCTTGCCGGTGCCGGTATTAGCGATGCCGATGACATCGTGGCCTTCCAGTGCCACGGTGATGGTCTGGTCCTGGATGGGCGTGGGCGTCACGTAGCCCTTGCCTGCCAAGTTGTCTTTGATGAGCTGGTTGACCGCGAAGTCGGCAAACTCGTGCAAGGGTACGTATGCTTCGACTTCCAGCATGGGCTTCGCGACCTTTACAAAACGGGCCGGGTCGATGTACTGCCCTTTGCGTTTGCTGGAATTGTTACGGCGTGATGGCGCAAAATGACGCCCACGGTTAGAGCCACCGCCACGGCGTGTGGAGTAAGAGTTGTAAGGCATAAAAAATGAATCCTTTTGTTTAGTTGATACTCTGGTTGTTCGCAATGAAACCTGAGTAATCTATCCTAACTAAACCCGGATTCATCAATAACAATTACATTAACTTTAGCACGATATGGGCTACGCGTCAACTATTTCTGGCGTTTGCGCTTGAGGGGGTCGAGCTCTTTTTTGCGGAGCCTGAGAGACTTTGGAGTAACTTCTAAAAGTTCATCCTTTTCGATGAAGTCCAGGCACTGCTCCAGGCTGAAAATGACGGGCGGAGTCAGCTGCACGGTGCCGTCAGAACTTTTGCTGCGCATGTTGGTCAGATGCTTGGCCTTGCAGACGTTGATTTCCATGTCTTCCTGGCGGGTGTTGAGGCCAATGACCTGCCCAGCGTAGACTTTTTCGGCGGGGCCGACAAAGAGTGTGCCGCGGGCTTCGGCGGTTTCAAGGCTGTACGGCATGGTAGTGCCGGTCTCGAAGGCAATCAACACGCCGTTACGCAGCTGCGGCAAAGCGGCACCGACTGGCTGGTAGCCGGTCACGAGGCTGTTCATAACGATGGTGCCCTTGGTGTTGGTCATGAGGATGTTGCGCAGGCCCAGCAGTGCGCGGGTGGGCAGCTCATAGACGAGTTTCGTCACGCCCTTGGGGCTGGCAAACTGCTCCTTGAGAGTGGCGCGGCGCTGGCCAAGTTCCATCTGCACACTGCCCACGTGCTCCGCGGGCACTTCAATGATAAGTTCCTCGACAGGTTCGACGGTTTTGCCGTCTTCTTCGTGCGTGACGACTTGCGGGCGGCCCACTTCGAACTCGTAGCCTTCGCGGCGCATGGTTTCAATCAGCACGCCCAGGTGCAGCTCGCCGCGCCCGGCCACCGTAAAGCCGATGCCATCGTCCTCGACTTGTAGTCCCACGTTGGTCTCAAGTTCTTTGTGCAGGCGGTCGCCGATCTGGCGGGAGGTGTTGAACTCGCCCTCTTGGCCTTTGAACGGTGAGGTGTTGGGGCCAAGATAGATGCGCAGTGTTGGCGCTTCTACCTCAATAGTTGGTAGTGCCTCAGGTTCGCTAGCGTCGGCGATGGTTTCGCCGATTTGCGCTTCACTAATACCAGTTAGTTGCACGATATCGCCCGCCACGCCGCCTGGGACTTCGAAGCGGCTCACGCCCTGGCTCATGAAAACGTTCTCGACCTTGGCTTTGGCGAATGTGCCGTCCTTTTTGCATAGCGTCACCTGCTCGCCGGGCTTGATTTGGCCGCGCGTAATGCGCCCGATGGCATATTTACCCTTGAAGCTGTCGTGTGCTAGGGCGGTTACGAGCATTTGAAATGGCTTGTCGAGCTCCACGCTTGGCGCCGGGATTTCGTTGATAATGGCGTCAAAAATCACGTCCAGGTTACCGTCGGTTTCGGCGTTGGCTGGTACGTCTTTCCATGCCTTGCCGGCCCGACCTACGGCGTAGTACACCGGGTAGTGCAGCTGGTCTTCGTGCACGGCCAGCTCCAGGAATAAGTCTGCTAATTCGTCTTCCACCTCTGCGATGCGGGCGGCGTCTTTGTCGATCTTGTTGATGATGACGATGGGCTTCAGCTCGCTCTCGAGCGCCTTTTCCAGTACGAATTTGGTCTGTGGCATCGGGCCTTCCTGTGCGTCGACTATCAGCAAGCAGCCGTCGGCCATGTTAAGTGTGCGCTCCACTTCCCCACTAAAATCAGCGTGCCCAGGTGTGTCAATGATGTTGATGCGGTAGTCGCCGTGCTGCACAGCAGTAATCTTGGCGGTGATGGTGATGCCGCGCTCGCGCTCCTGATCGCCACTGTCCATGATGAGGCTCTGCCCCATCTCGGCCTGGTTGTCGCGGAAGGTGTGTGACTGCTTGAGTAGGCCATCAACCAGCGTCGTCTTGCCGTGGTCGACGTGGGCAATAATAGCAATGTTACGGATCTTGGTGGGATCCTGGGTGGCTTCTGACATAAAAATACGCTCCTTCGGGGCGTGGAATTTTCTTAATTATATCATTAAGTATCCAAAAATGAAAACGCCACTGCTTTTCCAGTGGCGCTCCTTGGGACGCTTGGGCTACTTTTGCTTAGGGACTTTGCCGCCCTCTTTGCGGGCTTTCGATAGGCCAACGGCGACGGCTTGCTTGTCGCTTTGGTATTTACCCTCATGCTTGTGTTCGTGCATGGCCTTTTCGACTTCTTTTTGAGCTTTGGGTCCGTACTTGTTCATAGTAACTCCTTTCGTTAACTTTCTAAGGCGGCAATAAGTGCATTATTAAAGGTCGGAATGTCGTCGGGGTTGCGGCTGGTGATGAGGTTGCCGTCAATGACGCATTCCTGGTCTACCCAGTCGGCTCCGGCATTACGCATATCATCCTGAATGGTGTAGTAGCTGGTGAGCTGCTTGTCCTTGGCGATGCCCGCCGAGGCGAGCACCCAAGGCGCATGGCAGATAACCGCCAACGGCTTGCCGTCTTCGCAGGCCTTACGTACCCACTCCCGGGCCTTGTTCTCCATGCGCAGATGGTCGGCGTTGACTGCCCCACCAGGCAGAACGACAGCATCATATTCGTCATAGTCTGCCTCGTCGAGCGATTTGTCGCAGTCAAATGTATCGCCCATTTCCACGTGGTTTAGGCCCTGTACCTTCCCGTCTTCAGCGCCGGCACCGATGACTTCCACAGTGGCGCCCGCAGCTTTGAGCGCGTCAATCGGTCCGGTAAATTCGGGCTGCTCAAAATAATTGTGTACGAGTACGGCTACTTTTTTGCCTGATACGTCTGCCATTGTTTACCTCCTGGTCTTCATTATTCGCCGCGACGCGAGTGGCGGCGCAAGGGCTGCACACCGGACGATTTGGTGCTTTTGCTGGGGTGCTGGGTGGCGCGCGTCGGCTGCGTGGTTTCCATGTCAGAACCTGTGACGGACGGCTCTTCCATCTCCAGCTCGGCGTCTTGTGCTTGATGGGCACGCCGACCCATGTTGCGTGATTTACTCATGTTTCCTCCCTTTGTCTATTAATAAGCATATGGCTGGGGTAAATATCGCGGATAAGTGGTGGGCGGCGGTTGCGGTGACGCTTGGGCTTTGGGCGTTCGGGCGTGTCGAGTGAAATGACAGTTATTTTCATTACCTCTCCTGCTTACCTTACCTACCCTACGCAAAAATAGCCGTTGGGGCAGTTAGAAATTTTGCTGACTGCAAAAATGGGCTACAGCCGACTATTGTTTACGTAGTAAATGACGGCGATAGAGCGTGGTGCCCAGTATGGTTGTGCCGGCAAATATGCCCACCATCGCGCCAGTACTGCCGGCTCCCGTGTTTGGCAGTGAGGTTGGAGCAGCGGGCTTGGGCTTTGGGGCGGCAATGGTGATGGATTGTTGGCAGCCGGGCTGCACTGAACTTTCTGTGCCGGTACTAAAGGTTTGCTTCGCGGTAATGTGATAAGTGCCAGGCTGGGCATAGGTGTGTGTAACTGTGGTATGTGAGGTGTTGAGCGTGTTGCTATCACCAAAGTCATAGAGGGTACTTGTGTACGTAGCGCCGTTCTGTGTTGTCGAGACAACGGTGGCAGTAATGGTGTTACCCTTTTGGGTGACAGTGAGCTGCTTACAGGTGGCTGATGGCTGTGGCTTTGGCTTTACCGCGGTGGCTATGACGGGGTTGCCACAGCTGGGCAGAATGGCAAAAGCGAATTGATTGTTTTTCATTACAACCCAGGCGCTTAACGAATCTTGTGCAAACGAGACGGAAGGCGGCCGTTTATAAAAGGTGGAGCCCTGGTAGGTTACTTTGGTGCTGCCGGTAATGTTGTCACGACCGGCTGTCGAGGCGTTGGTAGCAACGGTTTGGCCATTTACTAGAACGTTGCCTGTCTTAGTAACCGTGCCCTGCACCATGGTGGTGCCCAACGCATTAATATCGCTGTTGGTGATGCCAAAGTAGGCATAGACGTGTTGCACGAATTGATCGGTCGTATAGGTGTGCTGTAGGTCAGAGGCTGCGGCTACTCCACAGTGGACGACGTAATTGTTGTTGCACGAAGCGGCCGCTACGTCAGAGCTTACTGCGATACTCACGATGCCGGAGCCCATGATGGTGGTGCCTAATAGGACCAGAAATGTACGTTTAATGGTATGTCGGAATGGCATGACGATATGCATAGCAACCTCCTCTGTCTTAGTGGTATCTCTGTGTTTTCATTAACTCACCACCCTTGGAGGCGGTCAGTAGCATATCTTACAAGACGCAGCGGTAATCGCTACAAGATGTCTTTACGAGGCTTAGAAGTGGCCACTTTTTTGGGTTTTTTCACAGGTAGCGTCCGCAAAAGCTCGGGCGAAATTTGGGTCGCGCGAAATGCGGCCAGGATTTTTTGAAAGGCAGCTTCATACCCCGCGGCCATCCGCTCAAACGAAAAGTTTTGCGTGGCGTGTTCGTGGCAGGCCTGGCGGCTAATGGCGTCAATTTTACGGACGGCTCGAGCCATTTGGGGTACTGTGTCGACAATGAAGCCGGTTTGTTTATCCTTTACTACTTCACATACCGAGCCGCGACGAAACGCGATGACCGGTGTACCGCAGCTCATGGCCTCCGCCATGGTCATGCCAAATGGCTCTTCCCAGCGGATGGGCATCAAGAATGCCTTAGCCTTTTGATAATACGCCGCCAGCTCGTGGTGCGGCACAAAGCCCAGATATTTAATTTTGCGGCCAAGGTGCGGTCTGACGTAGCGGTCAAAATAGGCCCGCTGATCGGGATAGGTCGGGCCAATGATGAGCAAGCGATCGCCCGTTCGTTGTGCTACCTGGATGGCTTCTTTTACCCCTTTGTCGGGCACAATACGGGCCGCAAACAGCAGGTAGTTTTCATGCGTGTCTGAATATTTAAAAAGCTTCGTATCGATGCCATTGTAGACAGTTTCGGCATAAGGCAAATGCGGGGCGAGACGACGCTGATTGTTTGAAATAGAAATATAGTGCTGGTTGGGCGAGTTGTACATCTCAAGCACCTCTTGATATAGGGGTGAGAGGGCTTCGTGCAGCGTGTAAACCACGGGCACGTCGGGATAAAGGCTCACGAACGGTAGTGCTGCCTCCGGGTGGTGAAAATGGAGCAAATCGTACTCGCCGCGGCTCGCACGCTCAAACATTTCGCGGGCCATGTAATAGTCCCAGAGCCCTGGGGTGTAGTGATTCATAAGGTCGGGGGTATCAAGCAAGTGGCGAAACTCAGCGTGGTTGCGCGCAATGGGACGCAAACCCAACGTAACTACGTTGCTCCTGCGCAAATGGCTGCCCTTTGGGCCAAAAAAATCCACGCTGTGGCCTAGCTTCGCTAATCCTTCGCTGATTTCTACCGCGAGGTCAATGGGAGCATAAAGCATGTCAGCAGGTCGTGGCGCTGGAATGTAGCCACGCACCATGGTCGCGATTTTCATAGACCTCCCCTAGTGCTTCTCATTATAACACTTATGGGTAGGCTGAGGATGTGTGAGATTTTTGGCTGCTAACAGTGTAGTCTCGCCCTACGCTAGTATGGTAACCAAGGAGGTTGGTGATGCAATATCGTGAACTCGTGAAAACAGTGCAAGATCACTCCGGTTTTTCCGGCCAGGAATCCGAGCAAGCGCTGCGCCTGGTGGTGGAATCGTTGGCAGCGCAACTGACCGACGATGAGCGGAGGGACTTTGCCAGCCAGTTGCCGCTGGAGCTCAAAGAGTTGGCACTGGAAGCGGCCGCTGACAAAATGGAGCCTGAGGAGTTGTGTGAAGAGCTGAGCGAACTTGAAGAAATAGACGAAGGCCACGCCAAGAAGCAGATATTTGCAGTGTGGGAAACACTGAAGGATAGTTTGAGCGACGGGCAAATCCGCCACATCCGTGACCAGCTAAGCCAGCGGTGGTTAGCCTGGCTTCACTAAACAGGCGTAAGATTTTTGGCTGTAACCCACGTGCCCCTTCGCTATGCTGGAGGCACTAACTAATAAAGGAGGTACATATGGCAAATGACGCACAAGACGATCCGGATTTGATGGATCCAGATGCGTATGAAAATCGCGAAGACATGGACGGCGTGCAGCGCGATATGAATGAGGCCGATCGGATGGATACGAGCGGCTTTGAAGACGACGAAGACACCGAGCGCCCGCTGTAGCCTAGCAATATTGAGCGGCCCAAGACCCAGCCCTTGTGCCGGGTCTTTTTAATTAATACGAAATCCCTGAGGCCGTGACAACTTGTTTCCATGGTCCGTTGGGTACGTGTGTAGCCTCCACGAATCGCCATGATACCGTGCCTTCTCCGCTCAGGTTGAGGTAGTCGTTCATAGCGGGCGATAGGTCAAGGCCGGCGTGCTGCTGCGGAGCTGCTCCCTTAAACACATAGGCGCCGTCATTTTCGCCAAACGGGCCCACGTCTTCCCACTGCGCATAGGCCGTTTTGCCTTGGAACGAAACTTCTATCCATCGGTTTTTGACTAAGGATTGGCGGGCCGGGGGCGGCCCCTTGTACCATGGGATTTGCTGGAGGATAGCGGCCGCTTTAAGGTTGCCATTGCTATCGTAATCGTTAAATGGCAGTGCAAAGTAAAAGGCATTTTCTTTGGGTACAAACGCACAGGGCCGGTACCCGCAACGCTTGTCCGGATTGTCTACGCCACCAAACTCTTTGACCCAATTATCGACCCACGCCGAAGATACGTTGCTGATGCCTTTGTTGTCTGTGTCGCCCGGCTCGCCTACCCAAAACATCGTGGCAGTTATGGCATTGTGCAACGGATAGCCTGATGGCGTAGAAGGTGGCTGCGTCGTCTGGGAGGTGGGCGGGGCCTTTGGCGCTTGATCGCCCGTCTGTAGGTCTTGCACACTGAAAGCGATAGCTCCTAGGACGACAAGACCAGCTGCAGCCAGAGCAAGCAGCCTACGCCGGCGGCGCCAGGGCGAAACTTCGGGAAAGGTGTCATGCATAGCTATCCCCAACTATAGCGCTAAAGGCGGCTACCGGTGTAACTATTTTTACTTCACATCTGTGAAGTAGGTGCTCTACTGAGAGTAGGTAGATAACAAGGGGGAGCCGTGCCTAACGACCAAGAACGACCAGTCTTTTATGACCACACGGGCACGCGCTGGCGGATAGTAAAAGTGTGCGTGCTACTCCTGCTGGCACTCGCGGTGGGGTTTGGCGCATATGTGCTGCCCAGGATGTGGCGCACAACCCGAGTAACGGCATATGCTGCTCCAAGCGTAGCTACCGTAAAATCTCCCCTGCCGCCTAGTACTCTGTCGCCGGCGATGCTGGCAGAGATTATTAATCAGTCCAATGTCCCTATCATCGGGAGCGGGCCACTTGCACGAGTGGTGCACGTAACTCATACGGCCGCAGGCTATGTGGCCGTGCCAGTGTATGGTCATAGTCCGGCCGAACTACTACCCACCAGTGAAGGCCAAGCGGTTGGGTCTCATACGTATGCTATTGAGAGTTACGGTCAGACCAGCAACAAACGCATTGCGCTAACGTTTGATGATGGCCCGGATCCAACCTGGACCCCAAAAATTTTGGACGAGCTATCGCGTTACCACGTTCAGGCGACGTTTTTTGAAATTGGCCGTGAAGTTGTGAAGTATCCTGCCATTACAAACCGAGTGGTGCAGGAAGGCCATGTGGTGGGCAGCCACACGTTTGACCACGTAAACTTTGACACCATGGGCGAATCGCGGGCGGCACAAGAAATTAACCAAACTCAGCGTGTTATCCGAGCGGTCACTGGCCACAGTACGTCGTTTTTGAGACTTCCCTACGGGGGTAATGATCCACAGTCGTTGCGCGATTTTGTGCGCGGCATTTTGGAGGCTCAAAAACAAGGCTACGTCGTGACCTATTATCAGTTTGACTCCAACGACTGGCTGTTTT
>DASZYT010000003.1:0-29625 GCA_035545275.1 Saccharimonadales bacterium (SeqCode)
GAAGCCCGTACACCGCTAATTATTTCGGCACCCAGCGTCACCAGTGGTAACGCGTACGCGCAGTTCGCCAAAGTAGTGCGCAGCCTAGTGAAAGAAAAAGATTTTGAAGTGGACGAAAAGCGCAAGACAGTTGTGCTGACCGACCCCGGCGTAGAGAAAATGGAAAAGGCGCTCGGCGTCGACAACCTTTACGCTGCCGACAACATTCGCACCATTTATCACTTGCAGCAAGCATTGCGGGCTCACGCACTTTTTAAGCGCGACAAAGACTACGTGGTAACCAAAGATGGTGAAGTAGTTATCGTGGACGAATTTACCGGACGACTTTTGCCGGGGCGTCGTTATAACGAAGGCCTGCATCAGGCCATCGAGGCGAAAGAGGGCGTGGAAGTTCAACAGGAGTCTATGACGCTGGCGACCATTTCGTTCCAGAACTACTTCCGCCAGTACGAAAAGCTATCTGGCATGACCGGTACTGCTATGACCGAAAGCGAAGAATTCCACCAGATTTACAAGCTCGACACCGTAGAGATCCCGCCAAACCGGCCGGTGGTGCGTGATGACCGACCAGACCGTATTTATAAGACCGAAGCCGGCAAGTTTAAAGCTATCGTGCGTGAAGTAAAAATGCTGCACGAAAAGGGCCAGCCGGTACTGCTTGGTACCGTATCTATCGAGAAAAACGAAGCCCTGAGCGAGGCGCTTACCAAGGCTGGCGTGCCCCACAACGTGCTAAACGCCAAAAACAACGAGCGCGAAGCCAACATCGTGGCCAAGGCCGGAGAAAAAGGTGCCGTCACACTGGCCACCAACATAGCCGGACGTGGTACCGATATTGTGCTGGGCGAAGGCATTAAGGAGCTGGGCGGCTTGTTTGTGCTGGGGTCAGAGCGTCACGAATCCCGCCGTATCGACAATCAGCTGCGCGGCCGTTCCGGACGCCAGGGCGACCCGGGTGTGAGTCAGTTCTTTGTAAGCACCGAAGATGATCTGATGCGCGTATTTGGCGGCGAACGCATTGCCTCCATCATGGAGCGCCTGAGCGTTGATGACGAAACACCTATTGAGAATCGTCTGATATCAAAGAGCCTCGAGAGCGCCCAAAAGAAGGTAGAAGGTTTCAACTTTGACCTCCGTAAAAACGTCGTGCAATACGACGACGTTATGAACCGTCACCGTACGGCTGTGTACACCATTCGCCGCGAAATCCTCAAACAGCCACACATCAGCAAGCGCATCAAGGCCTTTATCGACGAGGAAGTGCACGAGCTGGCTACGTCGCCACTGCTTACTTCGGATGAGTTCGAAGACATCTTGCGCGAGGCCTTTCCGTTTGACGACGAGACGCTCGACCGGTTGTTCGACACCGAGGCCGACAAATTTGAACAAGTGCTCAAAACTGAAGCGCACGAATTTTACGAGGCGCGCGAAGAAGCTTTTACGACGGAAATTTTGCACAAAGTCGAGCGCGACATTTATTTCCAGGTGCTCGACACACTTTGGATGCAGCACCTCGAAAACATGGACCACTTGCGCGAGGGTATCCACTGGATGAGCGTGGGCCAGCAGGACCCGTTGGTTGAGTACCGCCGCCGCGGGCAGTTGCTGTTCGACGAAATGCAACACACGTTGCGCCACGATGTTGTGCGTACGCTATTCCATGCCCAGCCTGTGCTGGTGGATGCCGAGGGCGCACCGGTTGAAACCGAGCTGACCCGGGCGGCTCGCCAGGCGGTCGACAATGTGGACCAAATTAACGAAGCCGAACAGGAATTTGAAGAAGGTGATTTCGTGGGGCGCAAGACTGCGCAGGCAACTGCCAAAAAGCAGACAGAGGCGCGCAAAAAACAACGCAAGAGCGAACGCCAACGCAAAAAAGCCGGCAGGAGGAGGCGCTAGCTAGCGGCCTGGCCCTGGCCGCCTTTCGTACCTGTTATGAAACATACCGTCTCAGAAATCAGCCTCAAAAACGGTGCCAAAGGTTTGCTTGTTCATATTCCCGACGCGTCTGTCATGACGTTTGATGTCAACTTTAGGGCAGGCGAGTATCTGGTGAAGCCCGACAAATGGGAAGTGCCGCACCTGATGGAGCACGTATTGTTGGGTGCCAACGATATGATTCCACGCGCTCGTGACTTCCAGGCGGAGCTCGAGAAAAACGGGGCGTACTCTAACGCTTCAACCGGCGTGTACGATATTACGTACGAAACCGAGTGTGCTGATTTTGAATGGGACCGTGTACTCGGCTTGCTCTTAGTGGCCATCACCAAACCCCTGTTTTTAGAAGACGAATTCCGTGCTGAGTTTGGCAATGTGCAAGAGGAAATGGCCGCCAGGTCAAACAACCACTTCCGCCGTCTGAGCCTGGAAATGCGCAAAGAACTTGGGCTTATCGTAAAGACCGATGCGGAGCGCTTGGAAATCATGCAAAACGTCACGGTGGACGACGTGCGGGCGCACTACTTGCGCACTCACCATGCGCCCAATATGCGCTTTGTCATCGCTGGCAACCTGACCCCCCAGCGGCGTGTAGCCATCGAAAAGCTGTTGGAAACTATTGAACTACCCAAAGAAGGCAAGCGTTTCATGTTGCCCAAAGAACAGCCAAAAAGGCTTACCCGTCCAGTGTATGTGCCTAATGAGACGGTCGAAAACCTATATTTTTACATCGATGTTTTTATGAAGCGTCGCATGACCGATGCGGAGACTGACGCTCTCAATTTGGTTAACACCATGCTTACCGAAACACTGTACTCCAAAATTTTGGGTACGGCTCGCGAGCGAGGCCTGGTGTATGGTATGAGTTCGGGATTATCTCAAACGCGCGACGCCAGCAACTGGTGGTTTGGCGCTCAGGTGTCCGATAAGAACGCCGCACCACTGTTTGACATCATCGTGCACGAGCTTACCAACGTGCTTGAAGGGCACATCGATCCTGATGAAATCGAAGCCACCAAGCAATATGCTTTGGGTCGTTTCCAACGCAGTGCCCAAACGGTGGGCGGCACCGCTAACGGCTACAGTGGCCGGTACTTTTTCGATGAGGTAGTCGAAAATTATTACCACATACCCGAACGCATCAAAGCGGTTACCAAAGAGCAAATAGTCGACATAGCCCGGGCCATGTTTAGTGACGAGGTGTGGGGGCTTGGCGTATTAGGCGATTGCGGCGAAAAGTTCAGTGAAGAGCTGCGCGAGCGGCTCGCTCCCTTGTGGAGTAAGTAGCTATGGACGAACTGTTATCTCAGGCCAAAACATTACGCGATGATGTGCAGGCAGCCATTGAGCGCCTGGATATTCATGGGCTGGAAAGGCAGTTAACTCAGTTGCAGGCTGCCAGTCGCCGGGCAGATTTTTGGAATGACAACCAGGCTGCGCAAGATACTATGAAAGAGATTGCCAAGCTCGAAGCTCGGATTACACCCTGGCGCACACTCGAGGTAGGGGTGGGCGACACGCTTGATCTTATGGAAATGGGTGATGAGAGCATGCGCGATGAACTTGGGCAGCAATTGATGCAGCTCAGCGACACGTTCCAATCGCTCAAAGATGAGTTGAAGTTCAATGGCCCCTACGATGATTACGACGCAATCATTAGCATACACGCCGGAGCCGGCGGCACCGACGCGCAGGGCTGGACGCAGATGCTGCTGCGTATGTATGTGCGCTGGGCCGAGCGCCACGACATGAAGGTGGTGACGGTCGAGGAATCTCCTGGGGATGAAGCCGGGCTCAAAAGCGTGACTATCGAAATCGAGGGCAGCTTTGCCTACGGCAAGCTCAAGGGTGAACATGGCGTGCACCGCCTGGTACGGCAAAGTCCGTTCAACTCGGCTGCCTCGCGCGAGACCAGCTTTGCCAAGGTAGAAGTCATGCCCAAAATCGATAAGCCGGGCGAGCTTGAGATTGACGATAAAGATTTGAAAGTCGACGTGTACCGCAGCGGTGGTCACGGTGGCCAGTCGGTCAATACGACGGACTCAGCGGTGCGTGTGACGCACCTTCCAACCGGTATTGTGGTAGCCATCCAAAATGAGCGTTCTCAGCTGCAAAACAAAGAAACGGCCATGACTATTTTGCGCTCGCGCTTAGCCCAACTGCAACTCGAGCAGCACAAAGACAAAGTCAGCGAGCTAAAGGGCCCGGATGTGGCCAACGAGTTTGGCAGCCAAATCCGCAATTACGTGCTGCATCCGTACAAGCAGGTCAAAGATTTGCGCACCGGCTACGAGACCTCCAGCCCCGACCTGGTGCTCGACGGCGACCTCGATGACCTCATCAACGCCTACCTCGAACACTCGTTGGCGTAGATTGAAATTTTGTCCATAAAGTTATATAATAATTTTATGACTTTTGAGAGCCCAGAATCTTCTCTTTTCATGCCTGAAGTAGATTTAGGGATGGCGTTTCAAGATTTCTTTGCGGCCAAGCCACCGCCGCCCCATAACGGTATAGAAGCTATGTTTGGGGATAGGGCAAGGAGCTGTAGCTTTATCCTCGACGGAGATGAGTACGGCGTGGGTTACTTTCCTGGTCATGTAAATGCTGCTCCCCGCCCATTAGGAAAATGGCTGGAAGGATGGCCCTTAATGGGTGCTCCAGAAGGGTTGGCAGCCGAAGATTTGCAAGGGCTACGAACCCTGCCGGTTCGGCACGTGGGCACCGTGTCACAATCTCGAGCCGAGCTTGAAAAGCCCGAGCAGACCTTTATATTCCAGGCTCTCGGAAGCAGTTTACTTTCCGATCAAACCCA
This sequence comes from Saccharimonadales bacterium (SeqCode), assembly GCA_035545275.1. Classification (GTDB taxonomy): domain Bacteria; phylum Patescibacteriota; class Saccharimonadia; order Saccharimonadales; family UBA4665; genus DASZYT01. The sequence goes on from DASZYT010000003.1 coordinate 4,754, forward strand.
GGGTGTTGTGGCCCTCAAATGTTATGCAATAGAAATAATGCACCCAGTATCTACACCCGCACATGTTCTTCCAATCCTGGAAGGTCGCCTGAAAGATATTTTGCCTGATGCTAGTCCGGTAGACGTAGCAGTGGCAGCTACTCAAATTAATGTGCAGACACCTCTAGTGGTAAGTTCCAAATTATTAGGACTGGATGAAATTAGTGAAATAAGAAAATTATTGGCACTTGGCAAGGAGTGCCCTTGTCTTTGCGAGGGCGATGATTCAGGGCCCTTGTCATAGTGGCTGCTTGAGCTCGTTCCCGACCCGTATCTGCTATAATGGTGCTAATGATTCTGTTGGATCGGGTAACAAAAACGTACGGCAAGACCGCAACTGCGCTTGACCGTATCAGTTTGCACGTGGAGCCCAAAGAATTTGTGATAGTGGTAGGGCAGAGCGGTGCCGGCAAGACCACCCTGCTGCGGCTTTTGACGCGAGAGGAAAGACCCAGTAGCGGCAAAATCATCGTGGGCGGCATTGATTATGACAAGCTGCACGATCGCGACATTCCGCTATTGCGCCGCAAAATTGGGGTAGTGTTCCAAGATTTTAAATTGCTCCCCAACAAGAACGTGTTTGAAAACGTAGCCTTCGCGCTCGAAATTGTCGGCATTAGCAGCCGCGAAATCCGCCACACCGTACCCAAAGTGCTCGACATTGTGAACCTGAAGGGCAAAGAAAAGCGTATGCCACTGGAATTGTCCGGTGGTGAGCGCCAGCGCGTGGCGATTGCGCGCGCCATTGTGCGCCAGCCTAAGATTTTGATTGCCGACGAGCCAACCGGCAACCTTGACCCCAAGCACGCCTGGGATGTCATCAAGGTACTTGAAAAGATTAACCGCTACGGCACCACGGTGCTTTTGACCACGCACAACCAAGAAATTGTTAACAAGCTCAAGCGTAGAGTGGTAACCATCCATGATGGCAAAATTGCCTCTGACCGTGCGAGTGCCACGTATAAACTGTAGGGAAATCCATGAAACGTAAATTCATCACTTTTTTGCGCGTTCTGCACACCGGTACGGTGAATTTTATCCGGAGCATCAGCCTGGCCATTGCCGCCATGGTGGTGATGGTGGTGACGCTGACCATCGTGCTGTTCTCGATTATCACCAACGCCACGTTCAACCACACCATTGCGCAAATTACTGACAAAATCGACATCTCGGTCTTTTTACAGGACAGCGTCACGACTACTCAGGGGCAACAGCTGACATCGCAGTTAAAGCACCTGCCCAACGTCCAGTCGGCGACCTATCTCGACAAGCAAGCGGCTCTCAAGCGCTATCTGAGTCAGAACGCCAACAACCCGGACTTACAGGCGGCGGCTACCGAGACCGGCAACCCCATCCCGGCTACCATTCTTATAAAACCGCGCGACCTCAACAAAATTCAAGACATCAAAAACTTTTTGAGTAAGGCGGACATTGCCAAAATGCAAACCCAGGGCTCGCCCAGCTACAGCGGTGACCGTAAAAAGGCCATTGATAACATCACCCATGCTACCAACATCTTGCGCGAGTTTGGCGTGATAGCGGTGGCGGTGTTTGCTGCCGTATCGGCGCTTATCATCTTCAATACCATCCAGATGGCTATTTTCAACCGGCGCGACGAACTAACCATCATGCGGCTGTTGGGTGCCAGTACGTGGTATATCCGGGGTCCGTTTGTGGTAGAAAGCGCCATCTACGGCATACTTTCGGCGGTATTCTCTATTCTGATTATCAATGCCGCGTTTGCGGCCAGTTCCGGTGCACTCCAGGCCAGCAGTCTAGGCCTTTTAGACATCAATTATGCCGACACTTACTTCGGTAGCCATTTCTTATCGCTTTTGACAATGCAGCTGCTAATCGGTATAGTTATTGGTGCCGCATCTTCTGTTGTAGCGACCCAGCGGTACTTGAAATTCAAAACGAAATAAACCTCGGGCCTACGATTTTGGCACGTTTTTTGGCGAAAAAGATGCGCTCCGCAGTCACGGTAGCGCAAACTACCGCTCCCTTGCGGTGCTCCTTTTTCATCCCAAACCGCGCACAAACTCGTAACCCCGAAACAGTCAACTGTCATCAACACTAACACGGCAAAACGATTTTATTGCTTCGACTATGGGGATAGGCGGGCGGAAACTTTTATCAACACTTCGGGCGGTACTTTTTGCCCGGAAAATTAAGCGAGGGTAGTTAAGACTTGATGGGGCGTGGTATAATAAGCTTACGGTTTTCTAAAACTAAAACCATGAAAACAAAAAAACAACGGCTTCGAAATCTTTTGCGTGCGCCACGACTTATCATCGGGCTCAGTGTGATTGCCTTGGTAATAGGCTTTATGCCCGTGACAAAAGCCGACCAGTATGACAATCAGATCAATGCACTAAACCAGCAAAATGCACAGGCACAGGCCGAGGCCAACAAGTATCGCGCCCAAGCGGCGACCTACCAGGGGGCTATCGATCAGCTGCAATCAGAAATTAACGCAGTAGAGAGCGCCCTTGCCAAAAACCAGGCTAAGCAGGCGGACCTCAAAAAGCAAATAGCCGCCGCCGAAGCCAAGCTGGCACTCGAAAAGAAGTATTTAGCCGATGACCTCAAAACAATGTATGTCAACGGCGACATGAGTACCATTGAGATGCTAGCTACCAGTGGTAGTTTGAGTGATTATGTAGATCAGCAAGAGTATCGTCTGGCCATCCAAGATAAACTGCAGACCACGCTCGACACCATCAATAAGCTCAAGGCACAGCTTTCGTCAGAGAAAAAGCAAGTTGATGCGCTTGTTGCCTCAGAGCAGCAGCAAAAATCAGAGTTGGCTTCGGCCCAAGCCAAACAAGCCCAGATGTTGGCATATAGTGAACAGCAGAAATCTCAGTACGAGGCGCAAATTAAGTCCAACAATGCCCAGATTGCCCAACTACAGCAAGAACAGCAGGCAGCCTTAGCCGCCTTAGCCGCCAGCAGCGGTGGTAATACCTCATACGGCTCGTATGGCACTTTTGAGTTTCGCAACTTAACGCCCGAATATTCGTGTGGCGGTGGCTACGACTACTGTTGGGCCGGCTTTGACCAGTACGTATCAGATACCTGGGGGCTCGGACTGGCACGCGAGTGTGTGCACTACGCAGCCGACCGGGCAGCCAAGGGCATTAATCTGGCGCCGTATCTAAGCGCAGGTCGCGGTAACGCCGAAGAGTGGCCCTCGAGCCTGGGCGGCGTGTATCCCGTTAACCACAACCCATCTGGTGGACACGTGGTAGCGGTGGTGGCATGGCCGGGGGGCGGTGGTCACGCCATGTACGTCGAACGCGTCTTGTCAGGCGGCTGGGTGCACGTGAGTCAGATGAACTGGGATGTACAGGGTCACTACAGCGAGATGGACGTGAAAGATTCCGGCGTATTATTTGTCCACTTTCCGTGATCTGAAGCAGAACGCTTGCTATAATCAAACACATTGTAATGCGTAAAGAGTGAGGGTAGTGGTGCGGTCAGATAGTGCTTCAAAACAGACAGAGCCAAAGCGTAACGTGTGGCGGCTAAAATTTCTTCGTGGTATTGCTGCTGCCATGGTGGCAGTGTGTATCTTTACGGTCGGTGTCGGGGTGGGCGATGGCCGTATCGCTTTTGGTACCGGCCACGCGCTAGATGCGGTCACCAATAATCTGCCAGACCAACTGGACTACAGCACCGTGAACGCCCTTTATCAGAAGCTCAAGGGCGACTACGACGGCAAACTAACCACTGCGCAACTACTGGACGGGCTCAAGCATGGCCTCGCACAAGCCACCGGTGATCCATATACCGAATACTTTACGGCCAAAGAAGCCTCGCAGTTCACCGACCAGCTTAATAACACCTTCAGTGGCATTGGCGCGCAGCTTGGCACTGACAGTAAAGGCAACATCGAAATCATTGCCCCCATCAAGGGTTACCCCGCCGAAAAAGCCGGGCTGAAACCCAAGGACCTCATCGTTGCTATCGATGGCGCCACCACCGCGGGTATGTCGCCTGACCAAGCGGTTAGTAAAATCCGGGGCAAAGCGGGCACACCCGTAAAACTGCAGGTGGTTCGCGGCGGCTCCCAGGTGCTAAACTTCACGATTACTCGTGCCGACATCAAACTGCCCAGTGTCACCACCAAGACTTTGGACGGTAATATCGGCTACGTGCAGATATCTACCTTTGCGAACGACACAACGGGCCTCGTGCAAAAAGCTGCCAATAGCTTTGCAAAAGCGCACGTGAAGGGCATCATCCTGGACCTGCGGGATAATCCCGGCGGTTTACTCAATGATGCCGTAGATGTATCCAGCCTGTGGCTGCCAGAAGGTAAGACTATTTTGCAAGAAAAGCGCGGCGGCGTAGTCGTCAACACCTATACTGCTACGGGTGGCGATGAGTTAAGCGGTATTCCGACCGTGGTGCTCATTAATGGCGGCTCGGCCTCAGCCAGCGAAATTACGGCCGGGGCCTTGCACGACAACGGCATAGCCACCCTTATAGGGGAACAAAGCTACGGCAAGGGCAGTGTGCAGCAGATAGAAAACTTTACTGATGGCAGCGAGCTCAAGGTGACTATTGCGCGCTGGTATCGCCCTAACGGCCAAAATATCGACAAAAAAGGTATCACGCCCGACAAAGTGGTGAAATTGACCGATGCTGACGCCAAGGCTGGCAACGATGTGCAGCTCAAAGCTGCCGAGACCTATTTGGCGAATCATTAATCAATTTTTGGCGTAAGCATTGAACATCTGTCCATCTTCTTGTACTATGGATGGTGAACAAAGGGAGCGGTAGTGGCACAGACTACAAAATATGTGTTTGTAACTGGTGGTGTGCTTTCCGGACTAGGAAAGGGTATCACTGCCGCCTCCATTGGCAACCTCTTAAAAGCCCGCGGGCTCAAAGTTAACCTCCAAAAGTGCGATCCGTACCTCAATGTCGACGCCGGCTTGCTGAACCCACGCGAGCACGGTGAGTGTTTCGTGACCAAGGACGGCGCTGAGACCGACCTTGACCTTGGACACTACGAGCGTTTCATTGACGAAGAAATGACGCAGGTCAGCAGCCTCATGAGCGGGCGAGTGCTGCTAAAAGTTATTCAAGACGAGCGTCACGGCAAGTACGAAGGCAAGTCTGTGCAAATTATTCCCCAAGTTACTGGCACCATCCAGGACTACATCCAAGAAGCCGGCCAGGGCTACGACGTGCACATTGTCGAAATCGGTGGCACGGTGGGTGACTATGAATCGCTGAGTTTCATCGAGGCTATCCGTGAGTTTGGCATGCGGGTGGGCCGCGAAAACTGCGCCTATGTGCACGTAGTGTATTTGCCATATCTGGGGGCCAGCAAAGAAATCAAAACCAAGCCGGCTCAAAACTCCGTCCGCGAGCTGCGTGGCCTCGGCATTAGCCCGGATATCTTGATTGCGCGCAGTGAAAACCCCGCCAACCACGGAGTCAAACAAAAGCTTAGCTTGTTCTGCGGCGTAGAAGAAAGCGCCATTGCGCTACTGCCCAATGCCGACAGCATCTACCGGGTGCCGCTCACATTGCGTGACGCCGGCATTGGCGAAGCAGTGTGTCGCAAGCTGGGTATCGACCAAGGGGCCGCGGAGTTGGGGGAGTGGGAATCAATGGTGGAGCGGGCTACCCACACCTACGACCGTACGGTCAAAGTGGGCATTGTGGCCAAATACCTCGATAACGCCGACACATACCTGTGTGTGTTTGAAGCCCTGAAGGCCGCGGCGTGGTGGAACGACACCAACGTCGACATCCAATGGGTTGATGCGGTCAAACTGGGTGAGGCCGATGACATTGGTGCGGTGCTCAACCAGTACGACGGCATTATTGTGCCGGGCGGGTTCGGCACGCGGGGCGTAGATGGCAAAGTCAAAGCCGCTCAATTTGCACTGCACGACAAGCTGCCATACCTAGGGCTGTGCTATGGCCTGCATATGGCGGTGATTGCAGCGGCACGCGCAAATGGTCTGGACGATGCCAATACTACAGAGGTAAATTCTGAAACTTCCAACCCTGTCATCGCCACCATGGAAGGCCAAGAAGGCAAAGAAAACACCGGTGGCACCATGCGCTTGGGCAATTACGACTGTCAGCTGAAAGAAGATAGCTTGGCGGCGCGCCTATATGGCACAACGGGCATTGTTGAGCGCCATCGGCACCGCTATGAGTGCAACAACAAATATGTCGACCAATACGAACAGTGGGGCATCCGCGCTGTTGGTACCAATCCCGAGACTGGTCTTGTGGAGGTTATCGAGGGAGTCGACCACCCGTTCTTTCTGGCCAGCCAGTTCCACCCTGAATTCAAATCGCGCCCAAACCGTCCGCACCCTATGTTCGACGGCTTCATAAAGAGCTTATTGCAAAAAGGTGAAAAGTAAGGTAGCGTAAGCAGTATGGAAGCATCTGATTCTGCCGGCAAGCACCCCAAGCGCATTTTACTCGTCGAAGACGACGACGCGCTGGCCAGCGTATATCTGACTCGTCTCCAGGCCGAAGGTTTTGATGTACGCCGCGTGGCTAACGGCGAGGAAGCCCTGGCAGCAGCCCTTAGCTACCACCCCGATTTGGTATTACTCGATGTTATGATGCCCAAAGTCAGCGGGTTTGACGTACTGGACATTATCCGCAACACTCCCGAGACGGCTAATCTCAAGGTCGTCATGCTCACCGCGCTCAGCCAAGAAAGTGACAAACAGCGCGCTGAAAGTATGGGCGTAGACGACTACCTGGTAAAGTCACAGGTTGTCATTGCCGACGTCATCGAGCGCATTCGCCATCACCTGGGCATGTAGCCGACGATATGCCGGAAAATATGGCTTCCCGAGCAGGGAAGTTTTTTATATCTTGTCATCAGATTGACTTCTCATAAAACTTATGCTAATAATTATATTAGGATAAAAAACAAACATGTCAGAAACTCTCTCATCCACCAATGATACATATGCCAAGATGCTGCCGGAAGGTGAACATAATTGGGGCTTTTCTATTGAGGAATTGCCGGGCTCGCACGAAATGCATCCACTCGAAGAAGCCCTGATAGGGGAAGGTGAACTTCCAGCGCTTATGGAAGAAAATCTCCAAAACGGCAAAATTACGTTGATAGAAGACGATGGCACAACCCAAGTTCCCGAAGGAGCTAAACTCCTGGCACCTTACGTTTTAATTTCTCGGGCTGAATATGCTCAAGGGATAAAAGAAGGGAAATTTACACCAAATATATCATCACTAACGGGCAAACCTATGGACTATATAGCGAACGATGAAGCGCGTAAGCATGGGCTAATCCATGCGTTTCCAGACCGAGAAAAGGCAGTGCTTGAAAAAGTCATTTCCTATCCCCTTAAGGCTGAGCTACATCAGGACTATCTAATCCCAGGCATTGAGCACGTAAAAGGCGTCTCGCAGGTATTTGAGCTGGAATCAAACGGTAGCAAAGTACACCTGTACAACTTTTCTCCTACGTTGCTTACGGGTGACACATTACACAAAGCGATGAATGCGGTACGCGAAGTCAACGAACGGAGCGGGGGAGCGCTTATAGATGACAAATTGAAAGTTATAGCCATTCTGCCCGAGTCTCACCCGCGGTGGTCGGAAGATGTCACTCCAGCCGCGGCCGAAAAGGGTGCTACGCGCGCGAATGCTTCTACAACTGCATTCGGTGAAGTGCTGCTGAATGAGTCGCTACTCAAGCCCCAAACCGCTCGGCCAGAGAATAAGGCGAGATTTAATGTTAGCCAGAATAGTATCGAGGTTACGCTGGTGCATGAGCTCACACATGTCATTGAGAGAGCCGATGCCAACCAAAACCCCAAAACCCAATATGGAACACAGGTGGGATGGGAAATGAACCAAGATGCTACCCCTGGTACCACGGGCAGCGCCACGTTTGCGGGTAGCAGGGAATTCCCAATGCCGTATGGACAGGTGAGCCCACATGAAGATGCTGCCGAGACGGCGGCCGCACAATTCACTGGTGAGAGTGCAATAATTGATGAAGCTCGGCTCGAAGCAATAAATGCGGTGTATGCGCGTCAACATTCAGGTCGGTCTGGGCCCACCTATCTTCGTGTGCACGAAATTGATCTCGACACGCTTCCACAAAAAATAGGATCGCAATTGCAAGAACCTGTTACATTTGTGGTCCGGTTTTCCTATGGCATTAAAGATCAAGAAAAAGCCGCCTGACACTCCAGTGTAGGCGGCATTGTATGACGCAAAATTATTCGACGGTGACTTCGGTGCGGCGGATGGTTTTGCCGGTAAAGCGACGGACTTTACGAGTAGCAAACTTCACGATGCCATCTTTTTCGGCGTGGATGGTGAAGTCGCTGCTCATAAATGTGCCTTTGCCGGGGCGCTTGGTCATGCCGACTTGGCGGACGATAACTTGGCCGGTCTTGACCTTTTCGCCACCAAATAGCTTCACGCCGAGGCGCTGCCCTGGGCTGTCGTGTACGTTTTTGGCTGTACCGCCTGCTTTTACGTGTGACATAGGTGTTACTTCCTTGTGATTACTAGTAATTCGCGAGCAACGATCTGGTCTGCTCGATAGTAGAGCAAATCTTCTTCCCGAACGTGCTCAAAACTCACCCGATTGTACCCCATTTCCTCGAGAGAGTCAATAAGAGGCAGGTGCTTAAACGCGCCTGGTTTGGTCTGCCAAGCGGGCACCGCTACACATAGCCGAGTATCTGGTTGCAACTGCTTGTGGATGTTCTGTAGGAACTTCTTGATAATGGTGTTACATTCGCTGACAGTTTGTGCCAAAAGTTCGGCGCTGGGTGGGGTAGTGAACGGTCGGCCCAGATACGTCTCGCAGGCTACGAGGTCGATGGGCTGCTGCCACTCGTAGGTGGTAGCATCGCCTTGTTCTACGGTGTAGGGAGCTGGTGTGGAGCGAAACGTATTGTTGGCCCAGTCCAGGTTGGTGCGCGAATAGTCTATCATGCGCTGCTCAATGTCGGTGCCGTAGACGGAGTAGCCCAGCAGCAGGGCTTCTTGCAGCAGAACGCCCGTACCGCAAAACGGATCGAGCAATCGGGCCTGCGGTGGGTTCAGGCGGTGAGACGAGTCGTCATCAACCTTAGCACCGGGTGGCAAGTATTTGCCCGCCAGATTGATGATAATTTGGGCAAGTTTGGGCGGCAGCATGCCCACCCGCGGGTCGCGTTTGGGTCGTCCGCGGTCGCGGAGCGTATAGCTGGCGATGTCTTGCACGGCGGTAGTTTGTGCAACGATAGTGGTGTTACCGTCTCGCACGAGCACCACTTCGCAGCCAGTGGGGCCGGTGAGGTGGTTGTGCAGCACTTGGGCGGTGTTGAGCTCCGGCTCGTTGTTGGGAACCAGCCGCACCGAGCGACCGGTTTTGCGTACTGCTTTTTTGAGGGTGAGCCCGCTGGCAGTCAGCTGCGGTACGCGCACATCTACTCCAAAGGCGCTCAAGCCCAGCTGCACTTTGCCCTCCGGTAAATCCTGCAGGTGAGCAGGTAGGTGTTGGATGAGGTATTTCTCAACTTCTTTCCAGTTGGTCGTTTCGAGGGTGGCCAGAACGGTGCACAGCCGGGTGGCGCCACCCAGTCGAGCAAAATCAACATCGGTCGACACTGTGGCAGCGATGGTGCCCACCGGCTTAACCGCTGTGCTGCCGTACAGATTTTCCAGCTCGGCCACGCCCAGCGCAGGCTGTCGGCCCAAGATTACAATGTTCTCCATTGCTCATAGTATACCGCCTGCACATGACATTATGGGTATAATAGATACACATGAGCGAGAACTCTTTCCTACGCCGTCGCTGGAAGCTACTGTTAAATATCCTCACCGTCGCATTGCTTGTGGTGCTGGCGTACGCCATCCGCCATCAGCTATCTCAGACCATCGATAACCTGGCGCGAGTGCACGCTTGGGCGCTGGCGCTCATTCTGCCTATCGAATTGCTGAACTACCACGCGCAAACCAAGCTCTACCAAACGCTCTTTCGTACTACGGGCACCAACCTGACATACAAGTCGCTCTTCAAGATGTCGGTGGAGCTCAACTTTGTAAACCATGTCTTTCCAAGCGCTGGCGTGTCGGGCATTTCCTATTTCGGCTTGCGCATGAAGAGTGCGGAGCAGGTTTCTGCAGGCAAGGCTACGCTGGTGCAGGTCATGAAGCTTATATTGGTGTTCTTCTCGTTTGAAGTGATTCTGCTGGCCGGCGTGGTGTTTTTGGCTATTGGCGGCAAGGCCAACAACCTCACCATGCTCGTAGCCGGTTCGCTGAGCACGTTCATGGTGCTTGGTACAGTGGGGTTTGCGTATGTGGCAGGGAGTCAGGAACGCATCCACTCGTTCATGACCGGCATGACGACGTTCCTAAACAGATTGATACACAAGGTTCGGCCTAAGCACCCCGAAACCATCAATGTAGAACGCGTGCGGTTTTTGTTCGAGGAAATGCACCAAAACTACATGCTGTTCAAGGAGCACCTTGCCGACCTGAAGGCGCCGTTTTGGTACGCGGTGCTTGCCAATGCTACCGAAGTAATGGCCATCTATGTCGTATATATTGCCTTTGGTGAATGGGTGAACGTGGGAGCAGTAATATTGGCCTATGCGGTGGCTAACTTTGCCGGCGTACTGTCGGTGCTGCCTGGCGGCGTTGGCGTGTATGAGGCGCTCATGACGGCAGTGTTGGTGGCCGCGGGTGTGCCGGCCGCGCTCAGCCTGCCGGTGACCATCATGTACCGCGTGCTAAACACCATCTTGCAGGTGCCGCCCGGCTACGTGTTGTATCACCGCTCACTGATGGCGCGCCAAGACAAAGTGCAGCAGCCGCCCACCGGGGAGCCCGAGCATCATGGATGACGCGCTCATTTTCTCGGTCAGCGAATTTGTGGCGGTACTCAATCAGACATTGGAGTATGCGTACCCCAGTGTGACCATCCAGGGCGAACTGGCCAATTTTCGCGTGAGTAAAAACCGGTGGGTCTACTTTGATCTCAAAGATGAGCTAGCTACTGTGCGATTTTTTGGCACGGTGTACCAGCTGCCTGGCCCGCTAGAGGATGGCATGGTGCTCAAGGTGCGCGGCATGCCTCGCCTGCATCAGCAGTACGGCTTTAGTGTGAACGTGCAGACTATTCAGCCGGCGGGCGAGGGCACTATCCGCCGGGCGGCCGAATTGCTGCAAACCAAGCTGGCTGCCGAAGGGCTGTTCGACGAAGACCGCAAACGCACACTGCCATACCCGCCCGACCGCATCGGGCTTATTACCTCCAAAGAGTCGGCGGCCTATGCCGACTTTACCAAAATTTTGCGGGCGCGGTGGCCGGGCCTAGAAGTAATCCTCAAGGATGTCCAGGTGCAGGGCGAGGCAGCGCCGGCGCAGATTGTCGAAGCGGTGCAGCTCTTTAACCAAGAGGCTGAACCACCGGAGGTACTAATACTTATCCGTGGCGGCGGTAGCCCCGAAGATTTGGCAGCGTTTAGCACCGAGCAGGTTACGCGCGCCGTAGCGGCGAGCCGCGTGCCCACATTGGTGGCCATAGGCCACGAGGTAGACATCAGCCTGGCGGAGCTGGCTGCCGATCAACGCGCCAGCACCCCCAGTAACGCTGCAGAACTGTTGGTGCCGGATCGCCACCATGTGCTGCGTACGTTGGGTGAGACGAGGCGGCAGTTGGGCCAGGCTCTCGACAGCCAGCTCAAAGACGCTCGTACAGAGCTGGCTCACCGTGGCACCACCATAGGGCAAGCCCTGTCAGGGCTATTGCACGAACACGTCCAGCTGGTATCGTCGCGCCGGCAATTACTGCAGGCGCTAAACCCGGAAGCCATTTTAGGGCGAGGGTTTGCCATTGTCCGCAAAGAGGGCAAGGTAGTGCGTGGCGTGGCCACCCTCAAGCAAAATGATATAGTAAATATACGATTTGCCGACGGGCACGCCGAAGCGTCCGTCAGAACAACGGAGAACATGTAGATGAGTGCTAAAAGGGTCGCAAAGACATACCGCGAAATGAGCGCCGAACTCGATGAGATTCTGGCCGATTTGCAGCAGGGGGACCTAGACATAGAAGACGCCATCAAGCGCTACCAGCGTGGCATGGAACTGGTCGATGCCATGGAAGGCTATCTGAAGAATGCCGAGACAAAAATAACGGAGCTCAAAGCCAGGTTTACCGAGGATCCCGAAGGCTAAACCATGATGGGGTCATTAGCAACCTGGGCAGTCATCGTTTCGAGTCTGCTCATTCTTTGCTTCGGCTTTGTGCTGCTGTTTGGAGCGCCGTATTTGCCCACATTAGGCAAACAGGTAAAAGTGGCCATAGAGCTCATGGACCTCAAGCCTGGCCAAACCTTGCTGGAGCTGGGCTGTGGCGACGGTAAGGTGCTGCGAGCAGCTGCCAAACAGGGGTGGAACGCGGTAGGGTACGAACTCAATCCGCTGCTGGCAGCGGTGGCATGGCTGCGTACGCTGCGCTACCGCAAGCAGGTCAAGATAGTATGGGGCGATTTTTGGCGGAAGGATTGGCCGCCGTGCGACGGCATTTTTACGTTTGCGTTGCCGCGGTTTATGCCCAAATTGGATAAAAAAATTGCACAATCTACGGAGCACCCCGTCAAGTTGGTGAGCTTTGCCTTTACGGTGCCCAGCAAACGGCCTATGGCTAGCCGCGAGGGTGTCTACCTGTACGAATACCGCTAGTCTCTTGCGAAGAGCCTCAAACTCCGCTACCATAAGCGATATGAAACGACTTAGTCAGTCAGGCGACGTTAACGTCCTGCTGGTGCCACTCATTCTTGTTACACTGCTGTTCCTAGGGGCAGGTGCATTTGCCGTGTGGGCCTTCAATGGCCGGCAGCATTATAAAAACGACACCGATCAGATAGTGTCCGCCCAGGTGGCAGCTGCCAAGAGCCAGCAAAGTGCAGCAGACCAAAAGCAGTTCGCCGAGCAAGCCAAGCAACCCTACAAAACTTACAAGGGCCCGTCGTCACTGGGCAGTATTGCCGTCATGTATCCCAAAACGTGGAACGGTTTGGTGACATTCAACAGCGCCGCGTCTAACCAAGTGCTGCTAGACGGCTATTTTTATCCCGATGTAGCTCCTAGCCTCTATGCCGTTCGCATCAATGTGCTGCAGCAATCGTACACCGATGTTGTCAACCAAATTACCAGTAACGGCACCTCGCAGAACGTTACGGCAAAGCCGTATGCCTTTCCCAAAGTTCCCGGCGTAGTAGGGGTAAAGCTCACAGGCACTATCGAAAATAACAATACCACCGGCACCATGATAGTCGTGCCGCTGCGCACCACCACGCTGGAAGTGTGGACCGAAGGGTCGAAGTATTTAGGTGATTTTAATAACATTATTCTAAAGAACTTCACCTTTTTGCCATAATTTGCCCTTAACGAAGTATAGCCGCGCGGTGTATACTGGCCGTATACAAGTAAGTGAGGGTATATGGTGGCGCAGATGACTGCAGACGAACCGACACCGGTTTTGTCGCAAAACCTACTCCTGTCGATTGCGGAACAACTCAAGATGCCGCTGCAGCAGATTGCCCGCCATGCCGAGCTCAGTCAGTTAAGCGCCACCCCAGCTGATCTAGGGGCCATACAGGCTACCGCCGACACCGCCCTGAGCCTTATCGATAACTACATTTTGGCAGTCAAATTGGCGCTCGAGGAGCCCTATGGTCTGGGTTTGGCTACCGAGCCGGTTTCGGTGTCGGCGGTGCTGTACGATGTGGGCCAGCAATTGCACACGCACGCCAAGGCGTATGGCGTGGGGCTAGAGCTGAGCATCGATGGCAAGTATGGCCCCGTCATGGCCCATCGCACCGCGTTGCAAGCGGCGCTCACCAGCCTAGGGTACTCGCTCATCGAGGCTATGCCCGCCGCCGAATCGTCGCAATTACGGTTGCAACTGGCGGCTCATCGCTGCCGCTACGGCATCGTCGCCGGTTTGTACTCGGACATGCGCCAGATTACCACTGACGCCCTCCGCCAGGGCAGGCTGCTGCACGGTCACTCGCGCCAGCCTATCACTGCCGTGTCGCATACCAGCGGGGCGGGCATGTTCGTGGCCGATGCACTCTTTGCGGCCATGCGTTCGCAGCTTAAAGTATCTCGTCATCACAATCTGTATGGCCTTGGCGCCATCTTTCAGCCTAACCACCAGATGCAATTGGTATGAGCCACATACTTTTTGTTGAGCCCGATCGTCAGTTGGCAAACACCTATCTCCACGCTGCCCGCACAGCCGGCTATACTGCTCAGGTGTGCCCCACGGCCCAGGGTGCTATCTTGTGCGCCGACGACGCCACCCCAGATGTCGTGGTGCTGGAGCTGCAGCTAGTGGCTCACAGCGGCATCGAGTTTTTGTATGAGTTTCGCTCGTACTGCGACTGGCAAAACATTCCGGTGGTGGTGCTCAGTCACGTGCCGCCAGAAGAGTTTACTGAAAGCTGGGAGCTGCTACGCGACCACCTCAAGGTGAGCGCCTACCACTACAAGCCACGCACTAGTTTGCGTACGCTGCTGCGCACCATTGGCGACGTGACCGCTCCGCAATTGGTATGAATCAACTCGTTACCCAGGGCATTATTCTTTCGCGCACCGATTTCGGTGAAGCCGACCGCATCATCACATTGCTTACGCCCGACCACGGCAAGCTGCGCCTCATGGCGCGCGGCGTGCGCAAAGTCAAAAGCAAACTGGCTGGCGGCATCGAGCTGTTTAGCGTCAGCCACATCACCTTCATCCGGGGCAGGGGCGATATGGGCACGCTCGTCAGCACGCGGCTTGTCCGCCACTACGGCCATATCGTGGGCGATATCGAGCGCGTGCAGCTGGGGTATGACCTCATCAAGACACTCAACCGTGCCACCGAGGATGAGCCCGAAGCCGATTATTTCCATCTATTACAGGGCACCTTTGAGGCACTAGACGACACGGCAATTGCCACTGGGCTCATCAGCTTGTGGTTCGGCGCGCAGCTGCTCAGGCTGGCAGGGCACAGCCCCAATCTTAGGACCGATAGCGCCGGCCAGCCGCTCAGCCCAGGCGGTTCGTACGACTTTAACTTTGATGACATGGCTTTTGTGTCACGACCCGACGGCCATTTTGGAGCCGACCACATCAAGTTTCTGCGCCTGGTGTTCGGCGGCAACCCGCCACAGGTGCTGCAAAAGATTCAAAATATCGATGAACTGGTGCAGGTCGGTGCGCCGCTCGTCCAAACCATGCTGCGCAGCCACGTCCGCGTGTAAATCGCTCGTGCTTGCGATGATGCTCCCCTAGGAGTAGGTTAAGGGGTGATGGCAACTACGCTTACTACTTTTATGCCGTTTGGTCGCAGGCGATCCCAAGGCAATATCGAAGTCTGGACCAAACATGCTAGCTATGAGCTCGAACGGTCCCGATGGATTGCCGCCCATCGCGTCGGGCGCAATGCGCTGGCACTGGTGCTTTCGGGCGCCTTAGGTTCGTTGGGAGGGTGGACGTGCGACTGGATAGCCACGCAAAACTATCAAGCCGACAACCACCAGACCAACGCCCAAGTGGGCATATGTGCTAGCGACGTCTACTCGCAGCACACACCATCTGTGACCACAGATTTACCAGCCTGCTGCCAGGCGATAGCCGGGCGCATTTCGCACCAGCGTGAAGTGCTGTCGTACCATGATGCGCGTAGCGGCCAAAACACCGTACAGCACGACACTACCACGTATATGTTCCCGTCATCCATCAGTGAATTTATCAGCGATGCATCCATCCACCCAGCCGATATTGCCCACGAACAAGACCTCTCCCAGCGGCTTAGCACCGAAGTAGGTGCCGGTACGGCAGCCGTGGTATTCTTCGGCTTGGCGGGCAGTCTATCGCTGTATGCCCGCAGGGAGACGTTTACGGTACACAGGCAGGTAGCTTAAGCGTATAATGTCGGGCATAGGAGTCGGGAAACCCAAGAGTTATGAAAAAGATTGAAAAATATACCGCAGTAGCTGGTCTGACGCTTATATGTGGTGGCATCGGCGCCGTGGCTCTCGAAAACGGGCGCGTGCCGGGCATGCACCAGCATCACGCCAGTAAACCCATTCCTGTGGCAGCTGCAAAACAGGGTGGCCACGGCCAAAGTCTGCCAGAGCTTGCCACCTTAGCGGCAGACCTGCAGCCTGCGCCACCGGCTCCATCGCAGGAAAACTCTGCGCTTACCACAGCGGAAGGGTATCTTACGTTCGCTGGTGTGATAGCCTTGGGCGTCGCCATTGTGCCAGACATAAAGCCGTCGCGACGGCAATCAGAAGCGCAACCGGACACCACTCCTCCGATGCTACCCACTCAGCCCTCCGCGGGGGAATCTACGCCCGTCATGTGAGGTTGCTTATAAGCCCAGAGTATAATTAACCAAAGGATACATTCACACATGCACCTAGCAGTGAGATTACCAGCAGCAGTCGTAGCAGGGGCAGCGATAGGAGCCAGTGCGTATCTGGGCGTAGATACCCTGGATTGGCATATGCGCGGCGGTACAGAAGTGGCAAGGGTAGAAAACTGTGCCTACCAGTTAGACCATGGTTCTATAGGAGACATTCTCAAGATTTGCAAAGAGTACATTACCGATATGCCCATGACCATAACAAACAATAATGGGCTCGCAGACTCCACGCCTCGCAACCTTGTGTTTATTGGTAACTTCATGACCGGGCCTGACTTTTTAAATATGATGATGCCCCAGGCTCGTGGTGATGATGCGCAGACCGAGCAACGTATCAAGGCTGATGCCATTACCTCGGCTATCCTAGGTGACTTGGCTACAATGGCTACGGTATGGTTGGGGTTGAGTAGCGAAGGGCGCAAGCGGTTTACGCGCCTTACGTCCCCGCAGGGCCAGCCTAGCTGGGAAGACCTCTCTTAAGCTCAAGGGCAAAAGTGTACGAAACGGCTTAGAAACTGTATAATGCAGCTCAAGTATGAGCGATGTTAAGTTAGACGATATTGTTTCTTTGGCGAAGCGCCGCGGCTTCATCTTCCCGGGCTCTGATGTCTATGGCGGCCTAAGCGGCACATGGGATTACGGCCCCCTGGGAGTGGCGCTAAAGCGCAATGTCATGGCCTTGTGGTGGAAGATGTTCGTCGAAGACCGCGACGACATGGTGGGTGTAGACGCTGCCATTTTGATGAACCAAAAAGTCTGGCAGGCTAGCGGCCACGTCGACACATTCACCGACCCGCTGGTGGAGTGCTTCAACTGTCACAATCGCTTCCGTGCCGACAAGCTCGACGACCCTAACAAATGCCCAGCTTGCGGCAAGACCGACACCTTTGGTGAACCGCGCCAGTTCCACATGATGTTCAAGACCAATGTTGGTCCAGTTGACGACGAGAGCTCGGTCAGCTATCTCCGACCGGAGACGGCGCAAGGTATCTTTACTAACTTCCGCAATGTGGTCGACACGTTCTATCCGGACGTGCCGTTCGGTATCGCGCAGCAGGGCAAGGCATTCCGCAACGAGATCAGCCCGCGCGACTTCGTCTTTCGCAGTCGCGAGTTCGAGCAGATGGAAATTGAATACTTCGTTCACCCAGATCAGTGGGAAGCCGCATTCGAAGATTGGGTGAAGCGTGTCCATGAATGGTGCGACGCGTTAGGTCTGCCAAAGGATTCCGTGCACGAGCTGGAAGTCCCGGCAGAAGACCGCGCGCACTACAGCAAGCGCACGATTGATTTCGAATTTGATTTCCCCATCGGCAGGGAAGAGCTGCTGGGCTTGGCCTACCGTACCGATTTTGACCTCAAGAACATCGAGCGCGTCAGCGGTAAGGGCATGGAGTACCGGCCCAAGGACGGCGGTGCGCCGTTCGTACCGCACGTCATCGAGCCGTCGTTTGGAGTGGAGCGTGCCATCATGGCCGTGCTGACCGCCGCATATACAGAGGACGAAGTAAATGGCGAGAAGCGCGTATATCTCAAGCTACCAGCGCACCTCGCGCCGGTGAAGGTAGCCGTATCGCCGCTGCTCAAGAACAAGCCGGAGCTCGTCGCCAAGGCGCAGGAAGTGTACAAGATGCTCAAGAAAGAGTTTGGCGCAGTCATGTGGGACGACAACGGCAACATCGGCAAGCGATATCGCCGCCAAGATGAAATCGGCACCCCATACTGCGTAACCATCGACTTCCAAACTCTTGAAGATGACACCGTAACTGTCCGCAACCGCGACACCACTGAGCAGAGGCGAGTAAATACCTCAGATTTGTCGTCTAGCCTAAAATAACTCTATGCAATCGAGCAACTACAGGGATTATTACTCACTTCGCATGAGCCCGCAGAATGCTCAGATTGAGCTTGGTTTTTTGTGCGAGTGCCTTACAGATATAAATAGAGACTTAGAAGAAAAAGGGTACTATGTAATACCGTTTGGCGGAGTATATCAAGGATGGGGCTATGAGGCTACAGTTTCGTCATACCCCAAAGGCTATGCTAAGCGGAAACTCCATAAAGACCTATGGCCGGTAAGTGAAAACTGCCAGAATTATTCTGAAGAAGACGTTTTAAATGTTATAGAGTTTATCCACGAGCACATAGTCTCTCCAGGTACAGATGCAGAAATAGCAGCTCATGTCGCACAAGAATATTTTCGTAACGAAATTAATGATTTGCTTCGCTTTTATGGATCGGGGTATGAGTTAAGCTCAGAAGGTAAAATAATTTCCTTAGTCCCTACAGGGCTAGACGATCTTTTGACTTACTCGTTGCCTAGGCCTACAAGTGTGAAGGCAAGTCTTATTAATCATGCAGAAGCACTTACGCAGCGTTTTTTGAATAAAAAAGCCAGCCTAGATGATCGCAAAGACGTTATTAAAGGACTTGCTGATGTTTTTGAGGCACTAAAGGACAATAAGGTGCTACAGAATGTGTTAAATAACCAAGACGAAAAAGCTATTTTTCACATAGCTAACAAGTTCAGCTTGAGGCATAACAACCAGAATCAGCACGAACAGTACGATAGAGATACGTGGTATGACTGGATGTTTTACTTCTATTTAGCTACATTAAGAACAGTCCTCGTCCTTATCTTGCGTGAAGAATCTAAGACAAATATCCCTGTACAGATATTAGCCGAGGGAAGCTTTGACGTTGTACTGGCGGAACTAAAGAAACGCTCGCCGACTATTTTTTCTATCTTTAGGCTTGCGAAAGTTCGTTTTGTGAATAAGGATAGGATAGAGCTGGCGTTTAAATTCATGTTCCATGTAAAACGTATTAATCAGCCGGAAATAAAGGCGTCGCTTGAAAAAGTTATATCCGAAATTTTTGAGCGGCCAGTTGAGATTAGTGCGGTTCTGGAGGCACAAGACCAGACTCAATAACTGAAGAAATTAGTTATGTAGGGCTGTCACGTTTGACATATAAAGTGCAGCGATGGGTTGCGGGGGTTGTTACAATAAAAGCATCAACTAAGGGGAGAGCAGCTCATGTTTGGGATTGGCAAATGGAAAACAGAAGAGTGGGAAGGCAAGGTAGTCAAAAAGGAAGTTTTTGAGGACAGGTCGGGCGAGGACGACATCGTATTCTATTATCTCTACGTAGAAATGCCGGACGGCAACGTGGTGAAGAAGAAATATTGGGACCGCAAGTTCTTCGACCAGTTCAACGAAGGTGACAAGATCGTCAAACGCCCCGGCGAAAAGAAACCCACCAAAGGCTAGCAAAACATGAAGCGTGCAGTAATCTTGCATGGGACCGATGGAAATCCAGAAAGCAACTGGTTTCCTTGGCTGACGCAGAAATTTGAAGAGCAGGACTACGAGGTCTGGGCCCCGCTGCTACCGGAAAACCACATGCCAAATCGGAATACATACAATGATTTCTTGCTCGGTGGCCAGTGGAACTTTGCCGATAACGTTGTAGTGGGGCACTCTTCTGGCGCTGTTGAAGTGCTGAACCTGCTCATGGACAAACGTTGCCCAAAAATCAAACTGGGTGTAATGGTGAGCGCATGGGACCACGGCGTGCCGACCGATATGGACTACGAACAGTTTGAAAATCTATTCCCAGAAGGCGGCTTTGATTTCTCCGCCATCAAGGCCCAGGCGGATAAACTGGCCTTCATGCACAGTGATAATGACCCATACTGCCCGCTCGAGCAGGCGAAATACCTCGCAGAGAATCTCTCTGCTCCGCTAACCATACTGCACAACGCCCAGCACGTTGGCAGTAACTTCACCGACCTTCCAGAACTTTGGGAAATCATCCTACCAAGCTTGTAGTGCTATGATTGAGCCATGGCAAAGCTGATTATCTTACGCGGGCCGAGCGGAGCGGGCAAGTCAACAGTTGCCAAGGCCTTACACACAGAATCAAAGCGCAAAATGGCTCTCATTGAGCAGGATTATTACAAAGAAGTCATGTTTAATGACAAAAAGAGTTCCGTGGCTGTCCGGCACGAAATGATTATCAACGATGTGCTATTGGCTTTGCGCCACGGCTTTGACGTGATTTTAGATGGCATATTTAGCCTACCAAGTCATCAGTCTACGTTCGATACGCTCTTGGCCGAACATCCGACAGAGAACTATCTGTTTTACTTTGATATTAGCTTCGAAGAAACGGTGCGTCGTCATCAGACCCGATGGCAAAAAGACCGTTTTAATGAAGCCGACATGCGGCAATGGTACCGCCTTGGCGAAGCTACGGGACATCCTGCCGAGCACATCATACGCGAGTCTTCGACGTTGGATGAAACCGTTGCCTTCATCCGAAAATCTACAGGCTTATAACTCGGGTGGTATGATTGAAGCATGAGTGAGGAAGCAAATGAGGAGCTTAAATACACGGAATTTACCGTGGACGGCAAAACCCAGGCTGTAGAATTTGTAGAGACTACGCCGGTTATCCCGGGTGTCAGCTGCGATGTGTACCGGTTTGTGAACGATGAGACCAAAGACCTGGCCATCGTCACGGTCCAGCCGGCGCATACGACGCCACGACAGCGGGTAATGGCCGGTATGCGCACCGTAGAAGGATATGTGAGTGGGCAGGGTATTTTGTCGGTGCAGCCGGTAGGCGACGGACACGCCCGCCAGTATGTGTACGGCGGGAGCGGCGATTTGCATACTCAAACCTCTGTAGAGATAGACCATGGCGAAGTCATGCAATGGATGGCCGCAGAGGGTGACACGCCCTTGGTGTTTTATGAACTGTGTGAACCTCCTTATGAAGAAGGCCGCTTCGAAAACCTGCCTGACTAATTGTGTGCTATAAAGCACAAGCCAGCAGTTGACAAAAGCGCTTATGGTTTGATACGGTGGCTGTAGTAAGTTATTTCTCCAAAAGAAAACACTTACACCTACAATCGGCACATTCCGATAAAAAATTGAGGAAAGGGCCGAAGCACCAAAAAATTCTATATCTTGCAAGAGTAGAAGTAAAAATACCGGACTTGATCAGCCGGTATTTTTATTTGAGCTCCAAATGTTATGATGGGTGTAACGAAGGGAGAAACAAAAACGCATGAATGTGTACTATACCGACGGCAGTGCCAGCCCAAACCCCGGTCCGGGCGGTTTTGCGGTGATAATGAATGGCAAACCGGTGGTGCTGGGCAGTGAACCAAACGGAGGGGACACCACCAACATCCGTATGGAAGGCTTTGCCCTTATGGCCGCGCTCACACATGCAGCGGGTGAGCCATGCGAGATATATACCGACAGCGAATTTTGGATAAATGTTATCACCAAGTGGTCGCTGGCGTGGGAGGCAAACGGTTGGAAAAAGAAGGGCGGGGCAATCATGAACCTCGACATAGTGCAGGAAGTCTGCCCGCTGTACCGCCAAAGCCAAGCCAAGCTGGTCTGGGTGCGTGGCCACAACAACGATCCGGGCAATGAGTTAGCCGACCACTGGGCCAACGAGGCACGCAAGCAGCACCTTCGCCAAGGTTAGCCGCCGGCAGCAAAAGTGGTATTATTAGGTGCATGAGTAGCGGAGAGACAAGGGGCATATCCGAGATCAGGGCTGAGCTAGATGAGCTTGATACTCGAATCATAGAGCTCTTAAAACATCGCTTTGACCTGACCGGGGAGCTCGCCTTTCAAAAACAAGCAGGCGGCGAAGCTGCCCACCAGCCTGGCGTCCAGAATGCTCGGCGTGCGAAATGGGAGCGTGACGCTCTGGAGTGCGGCCTTGAGCCCGAAGTGGCAACCGATTGTTATGATACGCTTCATCGACACAGTGTAGCTCAGCAACAAGGTCTTATGGGTGCCCCGGACATAGGCCATGTGGCGCTGCCGACGCAGCTCACAGCTCGACTGTAAGCATTATCGCTGACTAGGCATGCGACTCCTCTTATAGTTCCAATTGGAAAGGAGGAGGAGTATGCAAACCTGGCAACAGAAATACCAAACGCGCACCCGGCCACTGGTGAAGGTTGCTGAGCATGACTATGGTGACGTCAAAACTGGCACCAAAGTACTGATATCTACGCCCGCAGAAGTAGAAGCAGAATTGCGCAACATACCCGAAGGTACCGAGATAACTCTGCGTGAGCTGCGTGCCCGTTTGGCTCGCAAGCACTTTGCGCAAACCGCCAGCCCCATTGTCACAAGTACGTGTCTGCACATCGTAGCCGAAAACGCCCTAGACCAAATGGACCTGGGGCTGCCAATATACAAAGCCGCGCCGTTTTGGCGGGTCATTCAGCCGTGGACACCGCTGGCGCGCAAGCTGTCGTGCGGACTGGCGGGGCTTGTGGTGCTGCGCATGCGTGAAGGTCTGCCTGTACAGTAAAGATAGTGCCTGAGCCGGTCCGGTGGTAGACTACGAATGTTATGACGACTGAGCATGGTCCTGGAAACAGGCTCGAGTATACCGGTGATCTGACACCCGTGTTTTCGCGTGCCTTGGCGGCCTATGATCTCGGAACATTCGGGGGCTATGCGGTAGCCCCAGTGGGCTATGAAGATTTCAATGCCATTGTCGACACGCAGACGGGGCCATATTTTATAAAGATTTTTTCATCAGCACGCGAACCCGGCGAAATATCTCGCTATGAAGCCATAATGAAAAATGTATTGGCTGCCGGGGTAAACCATCCGCGGATGTATCAGTATGGGGACGGGCTGGTATATCACGACGACGCCACGAAGCTCAGCATGGTAGCGATGGAGTATATACAGGGCCAAACATTTTATGAGCTAAACAGGTCACCGCAAGACGAGGAATTGCAGCGCGTTCTAAGCCAAGCGGTACTTATTCATAAAGTTCCGCACCATCCGCCGTTCTTATTCGATAACTGGGCCATACCCAACGTAGGGAAAACTTACATGCAGGTAAAAAAATTTTTAGATTCGGAATATCGTAGTGTGGTGGAACGTATCATTGAAGAATTACAAGAGATGGATACTACAGCGCTGCCGCATTGCTTGGTGCATGGAGACCTTACCAAGTCCAATGTTTTGCGTGGCTCTGATGGAGATATATTTGTCTTGGATTTTTCGGTGGCCAACTGGTACCCGCGCATTCAAGAACTCGCCGTTATCACTGGAGCATTGCTGAATCATCATGACCGGTCTGAGTCGTTCGGTGAGTTACTTGAAAAAGTCATTCGAGGTTATGTAGCAGCTGGCGGCCAGCTGACAGTGGATGAAGCGCGTGCGTTGCCGGCATTTGCGCGCGCCCAATATGCCGCTGAATTTATGGGGGCGACACGCGAAAAGCATATCAGGGGTATCGAGACGCCTGAAACCGAACAATGGCTGCGCTTAGGGCAGCGGGGATTGCGTCTGGCCTACGCCTGAGCCCCAGAAGTGGTAGACTATAGGTATGAACCGCCGTCGCCAGCCGAATACCTACGCCTTTATCGACAGCCAAAACCTCAACCTCGGAGTGCAGAAGTATGGTTGGAAAATGGATTGGCGCAAATTTCGCAAATACTTGGCGGATGAATACGGTGTAACCAACGCCTACATGTTTATTGGTTATGTACCAGAATTTGAGCCGCTGTACGACCAAATGCACGACTCGGGTTATATGGTGGTGCTCAAGCCTACGTTTGATATCACTCGTGCTCAAGACGAACCCACGGGTGAGGGTACCCACGAGGCCAAAACCGAACAACCGGAAGAAAAGAAGCCCATCAAGGGCAACATCGATGCCGACTTGGTGCTGTGGGCCATGAAAGAAATCAACAACTACGACAAAGCCATCATCGTGTCGGACGACGGTGATTTTTTCAGCCTAGTGGAATATTTGCTGGGGCGGGGCAAACTAGCCAAGCTTCTAACGCCCACGCAGCATTACTCAAACTTGTATCACCCTTACCAAGAACATATTGAGCAAATTTGGCGCTTGCGCCGCAAGCTGGCCTATCACGATCGCAAAAAGCGCTAGTCGTTTATCTTACAGAAGTGTGCGGCCGTGCTTGGTAGGGTTGATAGTAAGCGTAAAGAAATTAGGAGGGGTATGAAAATCACCAAATTTGTCCACTCATGTCTACTGGTCGAAATGCCGGCACCTGTCAACCGCACCGCCTTATTCGACCCTGGCACCATGAACACGCTAGACATTGATTCACTGGAATTTTTAGATGACATTATCATTACGCATGTCCACAACGACCACTTCGACATCGAGACGGTCAAAAAACTGGTGCAAAAGTTTTCAAATGTGCGGATAACGTCCACACCCGAAGTCGTACAACAGCTGTCGCAGGAAAACATCAGCGCCACAAGTGAGTCGTCCGAAGGCATCGAATTTTTTGAATCCCCGCACGAAAGCATGGAGCCGCTAGGGCAGCCACCGCAAGAAATAGGGGTGCATT
>DASZYT010000004.1:0-187321 GCA_035545275.1 Saccharimonadales bacterium (SeqCode)
CAAGCCTGGGTAAGGTTCTTCGCTTACCATCGAATTAAACAACACGCTCCACCGCTTGTGCGGGTCCCCGTCAATTCCTTTATGTTTTAGTCTTGCGACCGTACTCCACAGGCGGGATGCTTAACGCGTTAGCTTCGCTACATCCGGGGTCGATACCGGATACAGCTAGCATCCATGGTTTACGGCGTGGACTACCGGGGTATCTAATCCCGTTTGCTCCCCACGCTTTCGTGCCTTAGTGTCAGGAACGAGCCAGTAGCCTGCCTACGCCATCGGTGTTCCTCCCTATATCTACGGATTTCACTCCTACACAGGGAATTCCAGCTACCTCTCTCGTCCTCTAGCTGAGCAGTTCGAGTAATGTATATACGGTTGAGCCGTACGCTTTCACTACTCGCTTACTCTGCCACCTACGCAACTCTTTACGCCCAGTAATTCCGGATAACGCTTGGACCCTACGTATGACCGCGGCTGCTGGCACGTAGTTAGCAGGTCCTTATTCCTATGCTACCGTCATATTCGTCACATAGAAAAGCAGTTTACAACCCGAAGGCATTCATCCTGCACGCGGCGTTGCTCCATCAGACTTTCGTCCATTGTGGAAAATTCCCTACTGCTGCCTCCCGTAGGAGTCTGGGCCGTTCTCAGTCCCAGTCTGGCTGATCATCCTCTCAGACCAGCTACCGATCGTCGCCTTGGTGGGCATTTACCCCGCCAACAAGCTAATCGGACGCAGGCCGTTCCCAAACCGCCGTAGCTTTACTCCGAAGAGCACATGCGGTATTAGACACCATTTCTGGTGCTTATCCCTCAGTTTGGGGTACGTTCCTACGCGTTACTCAGCCGTCCGCCGCTCGTGTACCCCGAAGGGCCTTACCGCTCGACTTGCATGTATTAGGCACGCCGCCAGCGTTCATCCTGAGCCAGGATCAAACTCTCCAAAAAAGAGAACTTGTTCCACAGATCAGTCAGAAACTGACATTACTGTTTAAAACATAGTTCAAATGAACTGACGTTGATCACCTGTATCCGCGGATGGCAACGCCATACGCCCAGAGAGCAAAGCTATCTGGATACATGTGCCAGAGGCATATGTATGAAGTACAGGTGGACAGCAATTTTCCACAAAGAGAAAATTGCTGATATTGCACTACTCAATTTTTAATGAACCGCAGACTTGCAGAAGACACTTCAAAAGAACCCCTGTCAAATCTTCAACCTATCATACTGTACCGCAACCGCTTTAGTCAAGGGGTAAATGAGCAATAATCGCAGTAATTGCTACATCACTCTGCAAATCGAATTTTCAGGGGTCCTGCCTACGCGGTCGGCTCCTGCTCAGGCTCTGCAACTACCAGCTCATCCCCTTCATCATCAACTTTGTCTACAAGTGCAAGTGATACTACTTCATCGCCATCATTCAGGCGCATGATGCGTACACCTTGTGTGGCGCGCCCTAGTGCTGGGATGTCTTTCAGGCCTAATCGAATAGTCTGTCCGTGCTGCGAGATAATAATAACCTCCTGGCCATCGTCTTCGCTCAAAGCCTTAACGCCGATAAGTTCGCCAGTCTTGCTGTTGACGACGGCCGATCTGATACCAACACCGCCACGAGCATGAGGCGTAAACTGGTTAACCTTGGTACGCTTACCATATCCGTACTTACTGATGACAAAGATGCTTGAGCCTTCTTCGACAATGTCCATACCAATAACCTGGTCACCAGCACGTAAGCGAATACCCCGTACACCGCGACTCACCCGACCCATCGGTCGAACGTCACGCTCATGGAAGCGAATGGCTTGACCTTGGCTGGTCGAGATAAGTACCTCGTTGTCACCATTGGTCATACGAATCCACTTCAATTCATCTCCATCGTCCAGATTGATAGCGATGAGCCCACTACTGCGGACGTTTTGATACTGCTCAAAGGGAGTCTTTTTGACCGTGCCGCGTCGAGTACACATAAACAACATACCGGCACTGGACTGCTTGCTGACGTTTATAACGCTGCTGACGGTCTCTTCGGGCTGCAGTTGCAGTAGGTTCACTAACGCGATGCCTTTGGCCCCCAGAGAGGCCGTAGGGACCTCATACGTCTTCAAACGGAACACACGTCCCCGGTTCGTAAAGAACAGTAAGAAGTCGTGCGTAGAAGCGTTGACGACATGCTCAATCACATCCTCTTCGCGTGTCACCATGCCACGGCGGCCCTTGCCACCACGCCCTTGCCGCTTATATTCGGCAATTTGGCTGCGTTTAATGTAATTGGCAGCGGTCAGAGTTACAA
The DNA here is from genome assembly GCA_035545275.1 of Saccharimonadales bacterium (SeqCode). GTDB lineage: Bacteria > Patescibacteriota > Saccharimonadia > Saccharimonadales > UBA4665 > DASZYT01. The sequence goes on from DASZYT010000004.1 coordinate 2,291, forward strand.
CCACCTGCTCGTCAGGCACTAAGTCCTCGTCGCTCAGCTTGTTGAGCTCCTGGGGTACTACTTTGGTGCGGCGCTCATCACCAAATTGTTTTTTGAGCTCTAGCATCTCGTCTTTAACGATTTTTAGAATCTTTTTCTCGTCAGCCAAGATAGATTCAAGGTTGGCGATAGTCTTGAGCAGTTCGGCCAGCTCATCTTCTATTTTTTTGCGCTCCAGGCCTGCCAGCGTGCGCAGCTGCATCGCAAGGATAGCACGCGCTTGTATTTCGGTAAGCTTGAACTTCTTGATTAAATTGGCCTGCGCCTCTTCGGTAGTCTCGGAGGCACGGATAGTGTTAATAACCTCATCAATATGGTCAAGTGCAATCTTCAGCCCCTCGAGAATGTGAGCCCGTTCTTTGGCTTTGCGTAGCTCATACTCGGTCCGACGACGCACAACGGATCGGCGATGTTTAATATGCTCAGTAATGATATCCTGCAAACCCAACACCCGCGGCTGGATGCCGTCAATCAATGCCATCATATTGTAGTGGAATGCGGTCTGCAATGGGGTCAGCTTGTACAACTGATTCAAAAGCTTCTTGGGGAAGGCATCTTTCTTGAGATCTATGACAATGCGCACATTACCACGGGCGCTTTCATCACGAATGTCAGCCACGCCACCGATTTTCTTATCGCGCACCAGGTCAGCGATCTTAATGATAAGACTCTCTTTATTGAGTGCATAGGGTATTTCGGTAATAACTATTTGGTGACGGCCTTTGTTGCCTTCCACGACCTCCGCTACACCACGAACCACGACACCGCCACGACCAGTGGCGTACGCACTCCGCAAGCTTTCTTTACCATATACAATGCCCCCCGTCGGGAAATCAGGACCTTGGACATACTGCAACAAATCGTCTAGCGTTGCATCTGGATGATCAATCTGGTGAACTGTAGCGTCGACCACTTCGCTAAGGTTGTGCGGCGGGATATTGGTAGCCATACCCACCGCAATACCAAGCTGCCCATTCAAGAGAAGGTTGGGTAGCTTACCAGGCAGCACGACCGGTTCCTGGGTCGTACCGTCGTAGTTGTCACGAAAATCAACCGTTTCTTTATCGATGTCAGCTAACAACTCGTCGGCCAGGCGTGCCATTTTGGCTTCGGTATAACGCATGGCAGCCGGCGGGTCGCCATCCATTGAGCCAAAGTTTCCCTGCCCATTAATAAGCATGTATCGCATACTCCAGGGCTGGGCCATACGTACCAACGAATCGTAGATGGCAGCGTCACCATGAGGGTGATATTTACCCATGACCGCACCGACGACGTTTGCACTCTTGCGATGACGGGCGCTACTGCGCAGACCATCGCTATTCATACTGTAGAGTATGCGGCGGTGGACTGGCTTCAAGCCATCGCGAACGTCTGGTAGAGCGCGATCAATAATGACACTCATGGAGTAGCGAAGGTAACTATCCTCCATGATATCTTCGACGGTACGGGGTTCGACCTGGCGGGAGTGATCGGCCTGAATAACCTCAAGTGGTGGTTGATTTACCAGTCGAGCTTCATTCTGGTTGTCTTCTATGGGCGTGTTATCGTCGTTATCCATATTAAATATCCAAATCCTTTACGAATTTTGCGCGTGACTGAATGAAGTTTTTGCGCAGTTCTACTTCCGTGCCCATCAACTTATTGAAAATAGCATCGGCCCGTTCGGCGTCTTCCACCTTCACCTGCACGAGCACCCGCTTTTCCGGACTCATCGTGGTATCAAAGAGTTGCTCGGCATCCATTTCTCCTAAGCCCTTGTAGCGCTTCTGTTCAATAAACCCGGCTTGCTTGTACCGTTCATCCTCAGCATTGACCTTGATGTCTTCTTTCTTGCGCCGGGCTATCTCTTCGTCCAAAACTTTGTCGAGCTCGGCTTCGTCATATATAAAGACGCTGTTTTTACGGCCGGTTCGCACCAACTCAAACAATGGTGGCTTGGCCAGGTATACATGGCCTTCGTCAACCACCGGCTTCATGTAACGGAAGAAGAATGTTAAAAGTAGCGTGGAAATGTGGCTCCCGTCCACGTCGGCGTCGGTCATGATAATAATGCGGTCGTAGCGTAGACCACTTAAGTCGAATGAATCCTCGATGCCAACACCTAGTGCCTTGGTGATGCTCAATATTTCGTTGTTCGCCAGCATCTTGTCTAGGCGGGCACGCTCCACGTTTAACACCTTACCGCGCAGGGGCAAGATTGCTTGTGTCCTGGGGTCGCGGCCGACCTTGGCGGAACCACCAGCCGAATCGCCCTCTACAAGGTAAAGCTCTGAGTCTTTGGGATCCTTGCTTGAGCAGTCGGCCAGCTTACCGGGCATACTGGCACCCTCGAGAACTCCTTTGCGGATGATATTCTCGCGGGCAGCACGAGCCGCCTTGCGGGCACGAGCAGCCAGCAAAGCCTTCCCCACGATCTTTCGAGCGATAGCCGGGTGTTCTTCAAGATAGTATGCTAGGTATTCACTCAGCACTTGTTCTACATAGCCGCGGACTTCTGGGTTGCCCAGCTTGTTCTTCGTTTGGCCTTCAAACTGCGGATCAGGAAGTTTCACGAGAATAATCGCAGTCAGCCCTTCACGGGTGTCCTCACCACTAAGATTTTCTTCTTTTTCTTTTAACAAGCCTTGTTTGCGGGCGTAGTCATTAATGACGCGCGTTAAGGCTGCTCTAAACCCCGTTAGGTGCGTACCGCCATCGGGATTTAAAACATTGTTAGCAAAAGCTTTGATGGTTTCAGTAAATGCGTCGGTGTATTGGAGCGCTACCTCAACCTGCACATCATCAACAGTTTTGTCGGCATAAAATATATCATCATCTACTACTTCTTTACCGATGTTCAAATGTTTCACGTACGATTGAATGCCGCCCTCAAAGTAGAAGCTGTAGCGCTCCCCCGTACTCTCATCTTCAATGCTCGTCCGAATACCCTTGGTTAGGTATGCCGCATGGCGCAGACGATCAAGAATGGTTTCATAGTTAAAGGCCGTACTCTCAAAAATAGAAGCATCCGGATAAAATGTTATCTCGGTCCCCTGTCGTTCAGTTTTGCCCACCACCTTTAAATCGCCCTGTGGTACACCGGCTGCGTATTCCTGAGCGTAAATCTTACCGTCAAGGTACACGTTCACGAGGAGTTTAGTAGACAAAGCGTTTACCACGCTCACACCGACACCATGTAAACCACCTGATACTTTATAGCCACCGCTACCGAACTTACCCCCGGCATGCAGTACCGTCAGCACTGTCTCAACAGTGCTTTTGCCCGTTTTTGGGTGAATGTCTGTAGGAATACCACGGCCATTGTCGATTACCGTAATGCCACCGTCGGCCAACATCTTGACCGATACTTCAGTCGCATAGCCAGCTAGGGCTTCGTCGATGCCGTTGTCTATAATTTCCCACACCAAGTGGTGCAAGCCCTCTACGCCAGTACCACCAATATACATACCGGGGCGCTTGCGTACCGGCTCCAAGCCCTCAAGTACGGTGATTTGCTCTGCGGAATAACCTGTTTGTTTAGCCACTTCTAATAACCCTCTTCCCTCAACAATTTGTCATTTTGTCCCACTACTTTCCTATTATAGGTTATCTCCACCACAATCACAACATGTGTCTGCCTTAGTGCAATATGCTCCGAAGTCTATTTTAGGTAGGGCTTGTATCCTCATCTGCACGCTGGTGAAGCATGCCCTCTTTGTCTATATAAATAGTATCGCTCGGATCATCTCCCTGTCCATTGGGCTCTGATGACTTTAGCGAGATCTCACCTGCAGGCGCTGGGCCTGGTTGTGATATGCGTGATTCTTGGGAGGCTATGGGTGCATGCGGTCCGCTAAGCCCTTCTTCTAGCTGCTCGGCGATACGTTTTACTTCGTTTTTCTCCAACTCATCACTCGATATATTGCGCCCACTTTGGTCTGGTGATAGCAACCCCGACCCCGTCGGCGCAGCGGCGCTTCCTAGCACGTCACCACCCTTTGTTTTCGGTTTTACTGTACTCCTTTCAGTGGTAGCAGACCCGCTTGGAGCACTGTGCACATTTTGTATACGCGCCGTAGCGGGCTGGGCTGTGTTTCCGCGCTTGGCTAGCCATTCATCGAGAAATGAGGTACTCGACGATGCTGCCGGCTTAGGCGAACCTGTCTGAGCGTACGGCGAGCTGGCACCAAACGGTGAGGGAGTTGCGCTTCCCCCTCCCGACCCGTGGGGCTGCCATGGGCTGGCACCACCAAATGGACTGGTGCTCACTGGGGACGTTGTTTCTTTAGTGGCCATTCTTTCAAAGATCTCTTTCTCTACCGACGATTTAGGCCGACCATATTTGGCTGCAGATAGTTGCTTGAGAGCGTCTGCCAGTCGTGAATTTGGCGAGCCGAGTGGGGGTAGGGTCGCCATGCTGAATGGTTGTGTAGGAACCCCACCAATAAGGGTGCGCGTTATGGTGTTATAGTTAGGCACTCGCAGCAAATCATCACCGTCAAACACCGGTTGAAAGTATTTACCTAACGACTCTACGTCGTTTTGACCGATACGGAACGATACGATGGTACCCATATTACCAAATACGGCGTCGCGGATTTCTGGGGTTAGCTGGGTTGTAAACTGGTTGGCCACGATGAGGTTTAGGTGATATTTACGAGCCTCTGACATGATGGTTGCAAAGGAGTCGGTTGAAAAGTTTTGAAACTCGTCTACATACAATGAAAAGTCCACTCGTTGGTCCTCTGGAACATTGGCCCGACTCATCGCTGCAGCCTGGAATTTCATAACAAATATCATGCCGAGTAGTTTGGAGTTAAGCTCTCCGGTACGACCTTTGCTCAAATTAACGAGTAGGATCTTTTTGTTGTCCATCACATCCCGTAGATTGAAGGCGCTTTCGGTCTGCCCGATAATGTTACGCATCATCTCGTTGCTTAAAAAGGCACCGAATTTACTTACAAACCAGCTCACTACCTCACCAAATTCATTCGAACGTTGGGACTGTGGCATTTCCTTTTGCCAGAATTCTTTCACGTTGAGATCACTCACGTGTTGTAACTTTTGTTGTACAAACTTAGGATCCCGGAAAAGCTTCGGGATATCCACGAACGTTCCGCCTGCCGGATCAGCCATAACAGTCAGAGCGGCATTCCGGAAAAGATGTTCATAACGGGGGCCCATAATACCACTATGTTGTGGGTCATACAACTTATAGAGCATGTTTAACGCTTCTTGTATGAGGAAGTCTTTTTGATCTGAAGTATGAAACTCAAAGAGATTAAGCCCCATAGGATACTCCATGTCGGCCGGGCTGAAGTAAATCACATCCTCGGTGCGTTCTTTTGGCACCATAGCCAGGAGCTTTTCGGCTGTATCGCCATGGGGGTCAACAAAAGCAAAACCATCTCCATTAAGCATGTCCTGTAGTGCTAAGTTCTCCAAAAAGGTGGATTTACCCGTACCCGTCTGCCCCACTACATACATATGACGCTGCCTATCGGCCAGGTCGATACGTATGGGCTTTTTGACCCCTCGAAAAACGTTGTAGCCCAACAGGAGCCCCTGCTCTGGGATATTCCGAGGAGCGTCAACTTGCTTTGATTCTTGACGAGAGAGCTGGGAGGTAGGGATGTTGCGTTGATCCGGGAAATGGAACAGTGTTGCTAACTCGACAGAGTTTAAGATGGTTTCCGTGCTATGTTGTGGGAAAAACCTCATAATGTAGGCTGTAGCTAATTTCTCTACATCCTTTGTTCCTACATATTTAAAGCCGTTCTTTCCAGGCGCATCAAACAGAGAAAAAGCTGCCACAATATTGCTCAAAAGAGATTGCGAGCGTTGTGATATATTCGACGATACAACCACCCGAATCATCACTTCGAAGCCAGGATAACGAGTCTTGTCTTCTATTGCGTCTGATATTGATTGGTCCAAATTGGAGACAGTTTTTCCTCCCCCATGTTCGCCACTTTTTTCTTCAGGTGGCTTCACCATGGCCGTGGCAAGCTGACGTAGAAACGTCCCAGCTTTGATTTTCCCTTCTTCACCCTTTCGTTTCTGCGAGGCGACCGTAGCTGCGTTTTTCCGCCATGTCGGATCGGCCGGCCGTAGCAGAATCTGTATGGCAGCTCCGTCCTCTTTGTCGAGCGTTGAAAGAGCGTTGAGCAAAGACTGCATAGCGTCCCGTTTTAGGTCTTGATAAGTGGCAATGGGGTAGGCATACGGCTCTTTAAGTGTAAACTCGCCCCCCAACGTGGCATTGATCTTTCCTGTGGCATTAAAAATATTGTGTTCGGGCACTTCTTCAAGCTGGGCGCTCGGGTATGCACTCACTACTGCTTGCTTTACTACCTCAATTAGGCTTATTGGTACCGTGGCGTAGAAGTATACCTTTGCCTCATAACCCACTATTTCAAAGGCAAAGTGCCGCTGACCATACAACTTGCTCTTAAATCCTTTTGTAAGCGTGCTGGCTATGATGTTATAGATAACCTGAGCCTTTGAGATATTTTCATCAACTATATCGCGCACATCACGCCCCCCACCCTCGGTGTCATCACTGGGAGGAGGTAAATGAATAAGGAGGGGCACCATTTTTAAGCCCCGTTCGTAATTCTTGAGTTCACGCAGGCGCTTTCGCGACTGCAAAAACAGCACCGGACCTGCAATAGCAATCACGCCCGCCACAACCAAGATCAAGATTAATACTGTTACCATGTAACCTAGTCGTTCACCTTAGATGTTTTACCATGATGTTTTTGCAAGTACTCTACGCGCAATTGCATGATTTCTCTGGATTGCTGCCACGGGTCGTCCTTAGTACGTTCCACGATCGTCTTGGCCTGCTCAGCCCATTGTTTTTCGTTATATGTGCTCGCCCCTGTAGAGGACGCAGGCATCATAGGCTCCTGCCTAATAGGAGTCGGTTGCGCATATGGATTTACCGCTGAACCGGCGTCCCTCATCAGGTCGGGGGCGCTCATATTTGAGGAGGCTTGAGATACACCACTGACAGACGGAGGCATGGGTACACCATCACTCCCCTGGCCAGTAGGCTGCGGCAAGTTCCAGTTGATTGGGTCGGAAGTAGGTTCCATCTGTAAGTATTATACAACTAACAGATTGGGAATTCTATTATTTGTGGTCTTCAGTAGGAGACTGTTTATCAGGATACATGAGGTAAAAGTAGCCCACCACCAAAAAAGGGATTATTGCAATCACGTCCTTGGCGGTAAGTTGCCCCACCGACTGTAAACCCACTAAAAACGCAATCACAAGGGTGAGGAGCACTTTTATTTTACGGCTTTTAACATGAAGGACCGGCACCAATGACTCTAAAACACCTAAGAACATCCCCATGAGGGCATATATAGTGCCTACAGCTAGCAGAAGACCTAACATCAGAACGAGCGATGACGCACTACGGGGGTTGATGCCAAAAAATATTATTGTATCCGCTGCTAGCAGAGCCAGGATGGCCCGGTGTCGCTTAAAAAATGATTTTACCTGTTGCATAATACTTGTCTTAATTATGATAACAAAAACGCTGCCCTATTGTGCAGCGTGATTCTGGTGCCAAGGGCGATAAATCCGCTCTGTATAATACTATTTAGCGCTTATCGCCCACTGGCTTGACTGACCGCTCAGTCTACCGCTTGGTAGAAAGAGCGACGACGGTTTCCCGATGTAAGTGTTTTTGTTTTTGTAACTTACGTTGTAAGCGTACCACCTATGGGTAGAAAAGTCAATACTCTTATGTTTATTTACTCACATGTATCTTGATATTTACCCTCGAAAATGAACGGTTCAAGTTATACACAGTTTTCCCAAAATTTTACTCAATTTCTTGTTGACAGATAGGTTATGAATTTACTAACATAAGCGTAGCACTTTGAATAAAAAAAGTGCTCAAAAACAAAAACACGAAAATTGTAACAACGGCTTCTCGCAAGCCGTTGTTCTATAAAAAGCCGAAACCCAAAACGATAAACATACATAAAAATACCTACTAAATTTCGTAAAACACCTTGCCAAGTCTCGCAGCAAGGTGTTTTACTTTTGGGTAGATAGTAAGTGTAGGAGTGCGTTAGGAGTATGGGCGCTCATGTACAAAGCATCATCAGCATAGGTTCCGCCGGTATGGTGGCGGATATCGAATGCCACCTTTCTAATAATCTGCCCAACATCGTCATTGTCGGCTTTGCAAATAAGTCGGTAGACGAGGCAAAAGAGCGTCTGCGGGCAGCCTTTGCAGCAAGCCACGTCCCATTGCCCCGTAAGCGCATAACTATCAACCTCGCCCCTGCCGACATACCCAAGGACGGTAGCAGTTACGACTTAGCTATAGCTGCAGCCATTCTCATTAGTAGCGGCGAGGTTCCCCAACATATAGATTCCTCATCAGCGGTCCTGGGTGAACTCGCGCTAGACGGCACCGTTCGGCCCATACGAGGGATTATAGGTAAGCTATTGGCGGGACGAGCAAGCGGTATCCGTAGTTTTTATATTCCCCGACCCAACCTTGAGCAAGCCCAGCTTATACCCAACATCAATATTATCCCTATAGCGAGCCTAGGTGAGTTGTACCAACACCTTGGCGGCATAAAGACTATCCCGGTTCTAGCTACAGAAGCAGGTATCTATACCGCCCCCAAGCAACAAGCCGCGGACACATCCATCAGCATCGGTGATATCGTCGGACAGGAACAAGCTAAACGGGCATTGGAAATCGCCGCGGCCGGGGGTCACAACGTTTTCTTTAGCGGGCCACCTGGAACGGGAAAAAGCATGCTCGCAAAAGCCCTTCCTTCTATATTGCCCCCGTTAAACCAAGAGGAAATGCTTGAAATTACTCATCTGCACAGTCTGGCTGGGAAAGACTACGAGCAGCTTATCACTCAGCGCCCCTTTCGCTCACCCCACCACAGCGCCAGCCACGTCGCCATTATAGGGGGAGGTCACCACTTACGACCGGGGGAGATAAGCTTGAGCCATCGTGGCGTACTGCTCTTCGATGAGTTGCCTGAGTTTAACCGAATTACCTTAGAAGCGTTACGGCAACCCCTTGAAGACCGTACCATCAGTGTTGCCAGAGCCAAAGAATCAGTGGATTACCCCGCAAATTTTATTCTTGTCGCCACCGCCAATCCCTGCCCCTGTGGATACTACGGTACCAGCACGGCGTGCCGCTGCCTACCTCATCAAATCCAGCGCTATCAGCAAAAGATTTCCGGACCTATTCTGGATCGCATCGATCTGTACACTGACGTAAACGAAGTTGAGCACAAAAAACTACTGACACATAGCTCATCAGAGGAGGCTCTCGCGAGTACTCGTGCCCGGATAAACAAAGCCCGAGCCATTCAGCAAAAACGCTTTGGCACCTCTGGAAAGCTCAACAGCGATATGACAAATGGGGACATAAAAACAAAAGCCAATCTGCAGCCGGTCGCAAAAGCGATTTTAGATACAGCCAGTCAACGCCTAAACTTATCGGCTCGCAGCTATATGCGTACCCTCAAAGTGGCGCGCACCATCGCCGACCTCGAAGAATCTGCTACCATTGAGATACCCCATATCACGGAAGCTCTCCAGTATCGTGCCCACAACTATAATGCTTAGCTTTTAGGTTGACCCCTGTTGTAACATCTGTTACAATATCCGAGGTTAAAATAATACGTAAGGGAGTGGCAGTATCAGTAAGACAACCCGCCTGAATGAATCTATTCGGGCACCTCAGTTGAGAATAATCGATCAGGATGGCAAACAGCTTGGCGTATTTTCTCGGAATGAGGCACTGCAATTAGCGCAAGACCAAGGACTTGACCTAGTAGAGATATCCCCCGATGCACAACCGCCGGTGGCAAAAATCATCGACTGGGGGAAGTACAATTACCAGCGCACGAAACAGCTTCAGAAGAATAAGCGCAACGCCAAAACCTTAGAGGTAAAGCAGATGCGTTTCGGGCTGAAGATAAGTGAGCACGACTTGGGCGTCAAGCTCAGCAAGGTAAATCAGTTCTTGGAAGCCGGCCATAAGGTAAAACTCACTGTCTTTTACCGGGGACGCGAACTTGCACATAAAGATTTAGGGTTCAAACTTGCTGAAAAAATCATTGAAGATTACGGCGACACCATAGTCGTCGAACAGTCACCCCAGCTAGCCGGCAAGCAGTTAACATTTGTCATAAGGAGTAATCAACATGCCAAAGCTAAAGCTCAAAACTCATAGCGGCACCAAGGATCGCGTTCGTTTGACCAAGAACGGCAAAGTCCGCGTGGGCCACTCCAACATGAACCACTTTTTGCGCAAGAAAAGCGCTGCCCGCAAACGCCGCCTGGCCGGTCTACAGACTGTCACTGGTAGCAACAGCAAGAACCTTAAACAGAAGTTAGGAGCCTAAAACATGCGTGTAAAGCGAGGCGTTACCGGACACCGGAAACATCTAAAAATCCGTCATGCCACTAAAGGCATGACCCATTCTAACCGGGCCAGCGTCAAACGCGGCAAGCAAGCTACGACGCGTGCGTTGCAGTTCGCTACCCGCGATCGCAAAAGTCGCAAGCGTACATTCCGTCAACTCTGGAATGCTCGTATCAACGCTGCTGCCCGGCTCAACAACACCACCTACAGCAAGCTTATCAGTGCCCTCAAAGCTGCTAACATCACTTTGGATCGTAAAGTATTAGCAGAGCTGGCCGTCAACGAGCCTAAGGCCTTCGAGGCCGTCGTAAAAGCCACTCAAAAGTAGCCATCAATTGATGATATTTAAAAGGCCCCTCAGTTCGAGAGGCCTTTTAAAGTGCCAGATTATCTATAAGCCGGGTTTCGTACTCCCTTGCGGAAGTGCTGATCATCTATCTCGGTCTGCTGTTGCCAGCAAGCTCAAGCGGATCTTATGATGAACCCTTAGCGGGACACTTCAGGCTTTAGGCCTAAAGGATCCATCTCCTTGCAGCAGGCAGGGTTTACCTCCATCGTGTGTCACCACATGATGCCGTGGGCTCTTGCCCCACTCGTTTCACCTTTTCCCGCCAAAGCGGGTAGTTTCGTTTCTGTGGCACTTTCCCTAGGGTTACCCCTGGTCGCCGTTAGCGACTGCCATTCCCTATGCTGCCCGGACTTTCCTCGGCCCTTTGCGCCGCGATAGCCGCCTAAGCGACCCGCTCCACAAAGTTCCGCGATCAGCCGATAATCTGACTGCTATAGTATACCATTTAGGACGGTAGTCCGTCTGCGTGAGCATCTAATGCCCGGTTTACGGCTGCATCTGCCAATTTATTGAGTTCACGTGGTACGTGCGTAAAGCGTACTTTTTCGAATTCACCACACAGTTTTTTTATGGCCTCGTGAATAGGCCACAAATCACGATTTTTCACCTTGAACACACCTTTCATTTGGTTTATGACCAACAGGCTGTCCATGTACACGTCAACATCTTTGACCCCGAGCCTCTTGGCTTCTTCCAGCGCAAATTTCAACGCCCTGTATTCGGCTTGATTATTGGTAGTGACCCCTAGGTAGACACCCTCGTCTACAATGATGTTCTCGTCTTGATCCATCAGTACATAGCCGCTCGACGAAGGGCCGGGGTTACCCCGAGATCCGCCGTCAGCAAAAATTTTAATGCGATCGTAGGTCGTGCTAGCCCCCTTTTTACCGGTTGGGGCAGCCTCGTTGCCTTTGGGGGTAAAGGAGAAATGTATCACCTTTAGCGGGGTATCGAGTGATACATTCGCGCCGTAGTACCCTTGATATGCCTTCAGCATCTCTTCCGGAGAAGCATATGTTTCGTGACCGTCACTATCAGCTGCATCAACCTCCCTTAGTCGCTTTTCGATCACCTGGGTCAACGTGGCAGTTCCGATAACACGCCATGTCTGGGGTTTGTCAGGGTCAACTCTATCAATCACTTCTACGTTATCATTAACCGTGAGGTCTTTGTCGTCAAACATGCGCCAGGTTGTAGTCTTATCGCCCGACAAGATGCGTTGGGCAAGCTCATGTTTAAATTTTAGTTTCTTCATTACATCTATTGTATCAGCTTGACAGCACTGCCTATCGCACTAAAAGAGGCCGTGTTACACGAATCGCTTGCAGTAATAGGGTAACAGGACTTGGTCACCTTCGGTGACCCCGCAACTTCATTTTTGAAAACAAAGTTTTCAAGAGAAGATTGCCTTGAGATCTGCCACTGGCAGTTCTCACTTCCTTCCTCACTCTACGAGGTCGCAACCATATCTATTCTCTAACCACTGTAAACGGCCTGGTAAAACCGGGCCGCTTACAGTGGTCGGGGTGACAGGACTTGAACCTGCGACCTCACGGCCCCCAGCCGTACGCGCTAGCCAACTGCGCCACACCCCGTTAACCGGTACAATATAACACAAAAGGTTGGGCGCCGACATGATTAACCTGAGAAATCCCAGGTGGGTGCTCGCACATAGCAGCCACGGCCGCCATAGGTGTAAAGCTCCCTAATGATTAGTATTCAGATAATCATTTGCCGGCCTGGAGCGAAAGCTCCGTACCCAACCACCCCTTATTATACGCTTCTGCTGACTAGGGCAGAAGCTGAAAAACAAGGTTATACAGCCCCACTAGAAACTGTCCGTTAGTCACCAGAACCAAGGCAAACACCACAAATATGCCAAAGGGTTCTATCTGGGCCATAATACGCTGTAGGCTCTCCGGCGCGAACGCATAGAGTACGCGCGAGCCATCAAGCGGCGGAATAGGTATGAGGTTAAAGACAAACAAAACGACGTTAAGCTCCACGCCCCACTGCAACCCTCGATCGAGCAACGTGCCCGCTACGGTGTAATGCAGCGCCCAGGCCGACAAAAAAGCTAGCACAAAGTTAGAAAGAGGCCCCGCCAGCGCTATCAAGGCCGCCCCATACTCGCCATAGCGCACTCTGTACGGGTTAAACGGCACTGGTTTTGCCGCCAATACGGGAAAGCCAAATAACAGCAGGGTCGCAGCCGGTAGCAAGACGGTCATGAAGGGGTCGATATGACGCAACGGGTTAAGGCTAAGCCTACCTTCTTCCTGCGCAGTAGTATCTCCCAAAGCATGCCCAGCATAGGCATGCATCGCTTCGTGAATACTCATCGATACCAGCAGGACTATAATGACCAGGATAACGTCACTGAGGGTCAGGTTTCCAATCATCTTTCCAGTATACCAAGCTTGGCCGAAGTGATTGACTTATCAGGGTAAAACCGCTACAATAACCCCTTGAATCTTAAGTAAAGCGAGTAACGTTATGCAGAAGTGTGACCTCACCGGCAAAGGTAAGCAATACGGCAGCAATGTCAGCTTTTCACAGCGCCACACCAAGAAAGTGTGGAAGCCCAACCTCCAGACCAAGACGGTCGTTGTTGATGGCAAAAAAGTGACACTCAAACTCAGCACCCAGGCAATCCGCACCCTCAAGAAAAAGGGCATGCTCGGAGCTGACGTAGCTAAGTAGTCTTTTAAGTTTTATATACAAAACCTCCCAGAACGGGAGGTTTTGTATTACCCTACGATAGGTTATGAGCGCTCAAGCAAGGCTAGTTGGGTCACCTCTGGTAACTCTCCGGTCTTAATCTTCAGTTTGCTGACTGCATCAGCAGCTTTTTCAAGACCGATTTCTTTCAGTGCGTCCTCAAGAGATAACTGTGGCACCGGATATGTCAGACCCTTTTCGTCATAGTGCGTAGGGACAACCAGCTTAGGCTCAATCGCTTTAATAACACGCTGAGCCCCCACCGGGTCAAGCGTGTAGCCATGGCCACCCACGGGCACCACCAAAGCATCAACTACACCGATCCGCTCCAACAAATCATCCCCTAACTCCGGGTGAATATGCCCCGTCAAAAGCACACTACTGTCACCAGCCATAATTTTGAACATGGTAGCACTCTTCTTGCCTTCCTCGTCAGTGTGAGCACGAGCGGCAATGCCAATGATAGAGATGTCGGCGGTTTCATATTCCCCTGGTCCATCAATGACCAAGCGTGCTGTAACAGCGCCGTGGGTACCTGTAAAAAGGGCCACGTCGTCTGCTTTGGTAACGCTTTTGGCGCCCAACTCTGTCAAATTATCATCCACCACCAGCCGCGTACCCTTATAGACCACGGCTACACAGTTAGCACCATAAAATTGTAAGTCCATGCAATCTCCTTTTACTTTTCTTCTAACAAGTTTTGCTCGTCGACAAGGACTTGCTTCTTAGCCTGCAAAATTTGGGCGACAAAACGGTCTTTAATCTGTCTGCGATACATAAAATCATCCAGTTTCATTGCCGTATAGCGGATATCTTTGCCTTCTTTCTCTTCTAGGTCGGCAATGTATTTCTGCAAAGCATTCGGGTTGATGTCCCCTACCAGCAGCATATCGATTCCAGCTGATTCATCCCTGGTAAATTGCCCGGTATACAGTGCGAGCTCGACGTGACCGAGAGCCTTGAAGGGGTCCTTGGGACCTGAGGTAGTCTTGGCAGATTTGGCTGCTTTGATCTTGCCGCCAAAAATAGCCGCCAGGGGCTCATAAAATTCGTACTTTTGGTTTACTTCATAATACAGCCGGTTATTGTTGGTGTCCGACACAATGATGCCGATATTGAGCAAATTGGAAAGTTCTCGCCGTACCGAATTTATCTGTTCATCGATTTTGCGAGTAATCTCCCGCACGTAGAACGACCGATTGGGATTACTATAAAACAGCTGCAGCAGCTTAACCCTCGTCTTCGACCCAAAAAGTTGTTCGACCATACCCTTATTGTAGCAGAGCGGCAGAAAAGTAGAAATGTTAGTTGTTCAAAAACGTTGTTACTAAATCAACGGCTTTTATTCGGTCATCTACCCACTGAATACTTTTGTTCCGCTTAAACCAGGTGCGCTGTTTTTTGGCCAAACTCAGGCTTGAGCTAATGATTTTAAGCCTTGTTTGTTCCAGTGTTTGTTCACCTGCAAAGTAACTTTGCCACTCCCTATACCCAATCCCTTTCATGGGCTCTGCCTCCCAGCCGTAACGCTTTGCCAAATCGGCCGCCTCATCCTCAAGACCAGTCCGTAACATCTTGTCTACTCGTTCAGTGATTCTGTTCCTAAGCTCGTCTCGTGGCACTGATAAGCCTATCAATAGTGTGTCAGGCCGTAACTTGTGGCGAGTAGGCCGCACGCCATTGTTTTCAATAAGCCGTATTACCCGGCGTTTATTGCGCATATCTATCCCGGTAGTATCTAACCCCAGCTCCTTAGCCGTGGTATGCAATTCGGTAAGAGTGAGTGTGTTTAGCTGCCGCCGCTGTTCGGGTGAAGAAGGCGGCAAAAAACTGTAATCATAGATGACGCTATCGATATAAAGCCCGGTGCCCCCTACCATAATCGGCAGTTTGCCACGGCTTGCAATATCATCAATCGCCTTTTTGGCCAGCCGCTGGAATTCGACCGCGCTAAACCCTTTATTGGGGTCGGCCACGTCCAATAACTGGTGGTGGATTTTTGCCCGTTCCTCCGGGCTCGGTTTGGCGGTGCCGATATCAAAGTGGCTATACACCGTCCAGGAGTCCGCGCATATGATCTCTCCGCCAAATTGTTCAGCGAGCTCTAAAGCAAGAGCCGATTTGCCTGACGCCGTTTCGCCGACAATAACAACTAGAGGAGTGTCGTCTGACCTGGATGCCATAACAATCTCGCAATATCGACCTTAAAATCTTCTGTGACATGGATGCCTTCAGCTTCTAAGGCCGCTTTGTGGCCGTTTCTCCCGCCTGGGTATCCTGCCGCCAGTCCACCTTGCTTGTTCACGACCCGCTGCCATGGTAAATCCGGGTCGCCAAAGTGGGCTATGCCGCCTACGATCCGCGCCGCCCGCGCATTCCCGCAGAGTGCTGCCAACTGACCATATGTCATAACCCGGCCAAGCGGTATCTGAGCTACTTGTGCCTCCACTCGTTGCCGAAACCCGGTGTCAACCGTTTCGTCCATCAAAAAACTCCTCTACCTCCTGCCAGCCCCTTACCCTACGCACGCCTTGCGCAATCGCCACGCCACGATTCCATGGATAGTCACCAAAGAGTAAAGCCGTGATGCCAGCTTCAGCCGCAGTATTACAGTGCTGCGCAAGATCATCCACTAGATATTGTGCGCCTATTTGGCGACAAATGTCCGCCTTCGTTGTTCTGTTATTAATTTCCCAGATAGGGACAAAATGTACTTCACTAAATACGTCAACAAAATGCTTATTGATCCACTGGTACGTTATATCTACCTCTCCTTTTGATCGTGCCGTTACAATAACCAGTCTGAAGTTTGCCTTAAGCTTCTTGAGAGTGTGTTTAGCGGACTGGTCAGCGCGATATTGCAAAGTGGTTCCAGGGGCATGGAATGCGGCGGCGCGTCGTTCGATTTCTTCTCGCTCAACGTTCCAGAGTTTATCCCAGTGGTCACTGTAGTCCTCAACTGTCAGACGCGTACCATAGGTAGCATTACTAAATGCTACAAAGGCTTCTGCATGGCCCGCCAACACGTCATCCATGTCTACCGCAATAATCGGCTTGTTCATAGCGACTATTCTAACAGATTAGAGCGAGCTTTTGCTGACCCGGCTTTTGGCTTCATTAGCAATGGTTTTGAAGAATTCTTCAAAATTCAGTTCCGGATGAGCGGCGACTACCTCCATATCCTTACGGATGCGTGGCGTCAGTCGGTCCTGACGAATCTCTTTTTCACCAATAACAACGGTATACGGCACCTTCATGAGCTCGGCAGCCCGGATTTTCTTGCCGACGGATTCGTTTGAGTTGTCGACTGTCACGCGCAAGCCTAAATCTTTGGCCTGAGCAGCTACTTTGTCGGCAAAGCTGACAGTTTCCTCTTCTTGGTTCACGGTTACTAACCGTATTTGTTCCGGCGCCAGCCACACCGGGAAACGCCCTGCCGTGTGCTCAATGTACACGCTTAGGAAACGCTCGATAGAACCGAGCAGTGCACAGTGGATCATCACCGGTCGCTGCTGGCTGTCATCTTCGGCACTATATTCAAGACCGAACCGTTCCGGCATGACGAAATCAAGCTGCACCGTCGCTACTTGGTGTTCTCGGCCTAGCGCATCGGTCGCCATGAAATCAATCTTTGGTCCATAAAAGGCTGCTTCACCTTCTTGCTCAAAGTAGTTCAATTCGTTGGCTATAACTGCATTCTTCAGCTGGTCCTGCGCGCTCGCCCATAAACCAGCGTCGCCCAAGTAGGCATCACTATCGTCCCTGTAACTTAATCGTACACGTAACTCCATACCGACGGTGCTATATAACTCGTTGGCGGCAGTCAGCAGGTTGTTTATCTCGGTTTCTATCTGATCGTGCCTCACAAACGCATGGCTATCGTCCTGGGTAATGGCCCTCACCCGGCTCAACCCTCCCAGCTCGCCCGTCTTTTCATCACGATAAACAGTAGTCGTTTCTAGATAACGCAGGGGTAAGTCCCGATAAGAGCGTGGCCTGCTGGCATAAATTCGGGTGTGATGGGGGCAATTCATAGGTTTCAGTACTAATTCATCACTGGTTTCCTGGCTTTTGACTAGAAATAGCTCATCTCCAAATTTTGCCCAGTGTCCACTCATTTCATATAGGTCTTTCTTGGTCATGTGCGGGATCCATACCTTTTGGAAGCCGTGTCGTTCGCGTAGCTCATTCGAGAATTTAGCCAGTTCTTCACGCAGTACGGTCCCACGGGGAGTAAATAATGGCAGCCCCGAGCCAACCAGATCAGAGAATATGAATAGATCCAGCTCTTGTCCCAAGCGACGATGGTCGCGTTTTTTGGCTTCCTCTAGCATATTCAAGTACTGACGAAGCTCTTTGTCGGCCTCAAAAGCTACGCCGTAAATACGCTGCATTTGGGCATTTTTCTCATTGCCCCGCCAGTAGGCCCCGGATACACGTAGTAGCTTAAAGGCGCCTACTTTACCAGTGTTCTCCACGTGCGGGCCACGGCACAGGTCGGTAAAATCCCCGTCCTTATAAAAGGACACGCTTTCTACCTGTGAATCGCCCTCGGCAATAGTTCCCAGTTCAGCGGCATTCAGGTCTTTTGCGACAGTGGTGCCGGCGCGCTTCAAATCATTCAGCAGCTCTTCTTTATATGGCTGCTGTGCTTCTTTAGCCCATACAATAGCCTCGTCTACTGGCTTTTCAAAATGTTCAAAGGGATGGTTGGCCTCAATAACTTTGTGCATCTCAGCTTCAACCTTTGCCAAATCATCTTCCGAAAGCTTCGTCTCGCCCAAATCAACATCGTAATAAAACCCGTTTTCTACCACCGGACCTACCCCAAACTTAGCGTGAGGCCACAGGTGTTGTACGGCCGTCGCTAGTATATGGGCAAGGCTGTGCCGCATTGCATACAGAGGATCTTGTTGAGCCATAATTCGCACTCCTTTTATCTACGTTAAAAATACAAAACGCGCCTTCGACTAAATACGCTTATACAGGTGTACTTACTCTAAGACGCGTCTCGGGCCCAATCTAAGCATGTCGCACAACAACTGGGTGGTTCCACCGGACTTCTCCTCATAACAGAGGAGCACTTATACCGTCGCGTTAACGCACGCTGGGGCTGCCCACGAAGCTCAACGGATGGTGAGGCCGCTTCACCGCTTAAGCGAAGTATAGCACTTGGGGCGGCCAAAAGTAAAAGGCGTAGGTTTCAGTACCCTCGCAAAGTACTAAACCTACGCCCGGAAAGTTCTTAACCTCTCCCAAAACTTCACCGTACGCACTAATATAATCTAGTTGGTACAATATGGCTAGTACATTTATATTGTTTTTTCTACATTTACCCATGTGGATAAGCCAGGTGGCTGCTATATCATGTATGACGTACTCTGATGCAGCTCTTTCTTGCCTGTTACCGTATATGATATGTTGCTCTCCAATTTTTGATCATAATAAAAAGGCCCCTTTGGGCCTATAGTGCGTATGGTGGGGTTAAGAGGACTCGAACCTCTGACCTCTTCCACGTCAAGGAAGCGCTCTAGCCAACTGAGCTATAACCCCAAAATCACGTACTGACTATAGCGTACTTACCCCTGTTTGGCAAGGTAAGAAGCGAGCATCTTGCTTGTGCTTACCCCTGTTAGATTCATTGACTCGTTGGGCCTACCATGCTACTATAGCTCGGTTAAACGAGGTGTTGAGTGTTTTGAGTAACACGAAACAGAGCGCACTTGATGCGTTCACGCTGTTTTATGAAGAATTAACTTCTTCAAATCCGACTAATAGAATCAAACGATTACGTATAGTTGAGGCTCAGAAATAGCTAAACTCTAGGTCGCACAATAAGCCGATCCTCCTGTGGGGTCGGTTTTTAGTTTTCCCCTTTCTTATTCGTGTTTTTCCACTAGCATTATTGCCAGGGCTATGACAATATATAGGCATGGTATGCATATATTGCGGTTCTTCCATGGAAGTATCCAACTCCCGTAACCAGAAGCGCCTCAATCAAGTGTGGCGGCGCCGACGATGTAAGGAGTGTGGGGCGATATACACCACTCACGAGGCACTAGACCTTTCGCAGGCCCTCTCTGTACGTAAAAACGGCATCTTGACCCCTCTGGTGCGCGACAAACTCTTTATGAGCATCTTCCGCAGCTGCCAGCACAGGAAAGACGCCGTAGACGACGCTGGCGCCCTGACAGACACCATACTGAGCACCGTTAGCCTGCGGTCCGAGAAAGGTGCCGTAGACGCCTCCCTTATTGTCCACGTGGCATCTGAGACGCTGGCCCGTTTCGATAAGGTAGCCGTAGTCCACTACGAGGCATTTCATCCTCGAGCTGCAGTTACCTAGATTTTCGTTTCCCCAGTTTCGGTGATAACCGCTTTTTCGGTAATGTCGAATTTGTCCAGATACAGGCCCAGCATGAGGCGGGTCTGAGAGTAGAGAGCTGCCAGGGCTCCGTATACAATGGTCGTCAGCGGCAGATAAATCCACTGCAACACCATAAAAATAGTCCGATGCCGCTTATAGCGGAGTGGCCGGGGCGGCAAGGTCCTCAAGCAGACAAACAGAGAAAGAAGTCCACCGATCAAGCCTACTGTCTGGATACGACTTACCAGGATGGGAAGCTCGTTGGCAGCATAGTTCTGCGGATTGAAAAGCAATGGGATAAATCCGGAAAAAGCCAACAGCAATGGCCCCACCGCCCACGTAACGTGGCCTTCAAACGCCCGCAAGAACTTTGTAGTCAAGTCCCATTTGGGTATTTTGTTTTTCGTGAAGAAGCCCTTGGTGGCGATATAGGCGATGTCAGACGCCCCGTATGTCCAACGTCGCAACTGAATAAATTGGGCTTTGAGAGTACGGACATAGCCATCGGCTAGCACTGCATCCTGGTAAATGGGTACCGAGAGCGGATACACGCGGTAGTCGCCTTCAAACCGAAAATAGCTACGCCAAAATTGGTGCCCATCCTCGACAATTGTACGGACACTCCAAAAGTCGGTCTCGATAAGCGCCCGCATACTTTGAGCGTGTGATGAGAAATTGCGCTGCATATGCGGACGCTGGGTGAGCACTATGTAAAAGAATGAGTTGCCCGTGGCTACGACACGCATAGGGGCCGGAGCATCCCAAATGTTGTTGGTATACATCGGGAGCGGCTGGAATGAAGCATGCACCGGATCTGGCGCAGCTACATATAGGTAGCTCAGGGCCGCCAAATATTGTTTGTGGGGGCGATTATCGGCATCCAGGGTAGTTACGGGTACACGGGTGGGGTCGATGTGCTCTTTTTCGAGATACTTTTGCAGCTCGCGCCCGGCATAGGTCACATTGCCACCTTTGCCAATGATTTCACCCGGAATATCAGCGGGATGCTTCACCGCCATGGCGTGTCTGAACTGGCCTTTGTACTCCGCTACCAGGTCTTTGACTCGCTGCTCGGTCTCTATGCCCGCTCTACCTTCGTAGGCGATAACAAGGATTACTTTTTTCATATCGTAGGCAGACTCTGCCACGGCCTTGATAGTAGGCTCAAGTACTTCGCGCGCCTCTTTATAGGTAGCAACCATCACGGCGTGCACTACCTCATCCGGCCGCACCATTGGGGGGTGTTTGGCAAGTCGTTGCACGTTCCGATAATGCCATTTGGGGTGGTGTTTACCTTTTGCCTCGCCCGTTTGTAACTCCTCCAAAAGCTCGTTCCAGTTAATCCGCTCGTGCTGTCTCATGGTACGGTAGCCCTGAATGGCCCGTGCATCTACTCCGATGGTTCGTACAAATACAATGAGGATGTAAGCCAAGATAAAGAAGGCTGCTAACGTCACATTGATAAGACTCAATATGAAAGGCAGAAACAACATGGTCCACGTTACGAGGCCGGGCAATATTTCAAAGAAGCGGTATAGCCTGCTACGGTCTTCTTTGAATGGAATTTCCAGATCGGTCATGGTGGTCTAGCGCAGGACAAGTAATGCGTTACTTACCACAATTGTAAGCACCAGGAGTAATATTCCTAGTGCCAGTATCGTAATAGCCAGCTGGCGATGGATATGGTAGGTACGTACGCTTAAGGCAAATTGGGCTACAAACGTTAAGAGCGCAAAGACTATAAAGCTCAATAAATCTACGACGTTTCCGCTTTTAAAGCGATCGATGACAGCTGGGTTTGAGCAGTCACGACACTGAACTGTGTAGGCGCCGTGCCCTGCGCTGAGCCTTAGTAGAATCCATATCGGCGCCAACAATGCTAAAAAGATATTGACCGTTAATAAAATAAGCACCGCACGGTCGTGAAAGTATTTCTTTGGGATAGTCATTGGTCTCTATTATACCTTGTGGGAGGCCGCCGAGCGAATAGCGAATATCGAACCGCATCAGGCACGCACGACCATCAAATCAGTATTTTGTATTCTATCGAAAAAAACAATGCTGGTGCGGGTGGCGGGAGTCGAACCCGCGTCTTAGCCTTGGGAAGGCTACATAATGGCCGTTATACGACACCCGCTCATGGAGCCACCTCGGGGATTATAGCTTCAGGCCGGGAAAACCTTAACTTCATGGAACGTTTTCTCGGCTTCGGCATATATCGCCTGCTGATCGCAGCCGCTATCGAACCTGGGTTCGCGTCCGCCGTGGACGATGAAGTCTCCATGGCCCAAAAAACCATGCAGACTTCATGGAGCCACCTCGGGGACTCGAACCCCGGACCCCCGCTTTACGAAAGCGATGCTCTAGCCAACTGAGCTAAGGTGGCACAAGATCCCAACTATTATAGCAAAGGTTGTTCGCTCGGAAGCCTAGGCTTAGCCAAAACTGCAAAAAGTTGGGTCATAAAACAATCTTTGGGGCGAATATTGGACCCAAAAGAATAAGGCATTCTTCCTACATCATGGCACAATTCACCCCCGTTATAGGAGTGCCCGTGTCGCATACATTTTTTATTCAGGATGTCTCGTTCGACTGCCCTGTCGAATTGCGCCGGTACAAGCGGGGCGCCGCGCGTACAATCCACTTCCCGAGCAGGAAACCCGCGCCTGCGATAACAAAACTACCTATGATATCGGTAATGTGATGCACCCCAATGATAACCCTAGCAGCCCCTATGGCAATGGCGCACGCCAAGCTCACGAGACCCCAGCGCCATGAATAGACCGTCACCACATAGGTCAAGAAAGCAGCCAAAAGTGTGTGGTCTGACGGAAAGCCGTTGTCGGCCGCATGAGGAGTCCAAGGCTTAAAATGACCAGCCACAAAAGGCCGTGTATCATAAAAAAAGTGGCCGGCGACTTTTGCTAACAGTATGGCCAGCAACCCGCCGCACACCAGTAACGTAGCCATTCTGATACGGTCGGACCACTTTTTTTGGAAGACCCATACCAGTACCACGATAAGCACAGGTACTATCAACAGATACTTCGCGATATCAATTGTCAGCTGATGCATTCCTTATATTTTACCGCAAAAGTCCTAAAAATATGTGTAGGTTTTGAACATAACGAAGCGTGTAAAAATTCTTATAGACGTAAGCGCGTATGGCGCTATATTGTGAGACCGGTATGATGATGTGCGAAGGAGGGAGCCATGAGGCAAGCCCCAACCAAACCAGCGACATTTCCTTCCGTGGGCTTAAGGCCCGCCTTTGCAACTGTGCTATTTAGCACAAACCGCCATAAAAGTGTCCTATGGTCAGCCGCAGTGCTGACCTTTTTTGCACTTTGGGCCACCGCATGGTACGCCTATGAACATCGTTCGGCCCCATCGACTGCTTTGTCGGCTACGAACATATCCAACAACCCGTCCGGTGTAGCTCCCACTCGTCATGAGACTGTGGGTACGAGCCCTGCTCCACCCCCGACTGGTTCATCCGTGCAGACAAATGTCCAAGCTAACACTGGTGGATCCAGCCCTACCGGTAATCCTTCTGGGTCTGTCAGCGTAACGGTAAACGGCCAGCCGATCGCGGTGCCGCAAAACGGATCTACACAGAAAGTACTGTCCGATAAAAACGGCCAGACTACTGTCAACATCTCATCCAACAGTAGCTCATCGGCCGATTCTGGCGGCAGCAACACTTCAACCAACCTCGAGGTCTATACCCAGACCACCAGCGACAGTTCAAGCGTACCTTAACGTCTAAGATCGTGGTCTTCCGACCTGGCGAGAGCGAATAAAACTCTCACGAGGCCGGGCGAACACCGGGAATATCAACTAAGTTCTGCAAAAGGAGGCAAAAATGAAAAGACTATTACGTGTTGCAGCCACGGCTGTAACCTCACTGAGCCTCGTGGGCGGCTTTGCTGGAGTGGTAGGCGCCAGCTCGGGTACGAATACGGGCACCGGCCCGGATTCGACAAACACTGTCAATTCAACAAGCCATACAACCACGACCGCAACCAACAATAATGACGTGGGGCTTCTAAATGGCAACCTGCAGGGAGCATTCAGCGGTAATGCCCGCACCCGCCACAATACCACTGGGGGAAGCGCCACGAGCGGCCGCGCCGCCAATACGAATGCGTTGAGCGTAGCGGCGACCATCAACAATACGAGTAGCTCCAAGCCAGCCGCGCCCAGCACCGTTTCAAACAGCGGTACGAACAGTAACACCGGCCCTGACTCGACCAACCGTGTAACGTCGACTACTACTACTACATCGACCGTGCACAACGACAACGATGTACACGTCATGAACTTCAACGGCCAAATGAGCGCATCCGGTAATGCGCGCGTGTCCAACAACACGACGGGCGGTTCGGCTACATCGGGTGACGCCACCAACACCAACACCACTACCGTTAGCTTGAACATCTCAAACTAACGTGAAAGACCCAGGGAGGCCGGCATCCCCGGTCTCCCTTGGATCCACGTGAGGTAATGACCGAAGGAGGCAGCATGAACAGATTCAGAATGATCATTTCCAAGGTGTTCGTCAGCGGCGTGCTGCTACTTTTGGTTGGTACCACACCCGGTACGGCTTTCGCCGACACCACTCCCGCAGATACAAGTACAACGCCTTCTACCACTACTCCAACTTCCGATCCTCAACCACCGGCGACCACTTCACCTACTGCCAAAACCACCCCTAAGACATCGTCTCCTGGCCCAACCAAGCCAAGTGGAGCAGATGCAAGCACTTACCACTACAACGCCGCCACCGGCATGTGGGAAAACCAGTATTATATATGGAACCCTTCTACCGGCCAGACTCAGCCCAAAACACCACAGACGTACAGCTACAACCCAGCAACAGGCCGATGGGATACGACAGATTGGGTATACGATGCGGCATCAGGCACCTACAAACCAAACACCGTCTCTGTGAGCCAGCCTCCCGCTGGCGCTCCGACCAGTGGCGGCCCTGCCGCCGCCATCGCCACCCCCACTACTGCCCTAGCTACCGCGAGTACCCCTGCCACTAGCAACCCTTCAACATCTGACAAAAGCGTTTCAAACGGCACGTTCGATTTGTTTTATAACGCGGCTATCAGCAATAGCTTGAATTCTACCGCCACCTCGGGCAATGCCAGCGTCACCGGCAATACCCTGGCAGGTAACGCGACGAGTGGTAATGCGGCTGCTATCGCCACCCTCGTCAACCTGCTTCAGTCAACCGCCAGCTTTGCCGACCCACAGAACACCGTGGCCTTCACAACGGATGTCCAAGGGACGGTTACCGGCGATTTGGTAATCGACCCTACTGCTCTCGCCAAGCAGCTCAACACCCCGGCCGCGACTGCTCCCTCGGGAAACCTGACCGTCAATGCGTCGGGTAGCGGGCAAATCAATAACGATATCTCTCTTGCGGCTACGAGTGGCAATGCCACTGTCGCCTCTAACACTACCGCGGGCAACGCCACGAGTGGTAATGCCGATGCAGTAGCCAACATCGTCAATTTGCTCAACTCGGCCATCAGCTCCGGCAAATCATTCGTGGGAGTAGTGAATATTTATGGCAACCTCGACGGTGATATCCTGTTGCCGCCCGGTCTATTGTCAGCCTTGCTAGCCAGCAACGCCGCCTCGCCCCCTACTACTTCTACCGCTGCGAAGACCGTCACCACCAACACCGTAGCTAACATTACAAACAACCAATCCATCAACAACCAGATTTCCACAGCCTCTATCACTGGCGACGCAACCGTCAGCCAGAATACCACCGCCGGCAACGCTACCAGCGGCAATGCTCTGAGTAATATCACGATTCTTAACCTTACCGGCAGCAATGTCATCGGCAGTAATGACATATTGGTATTCGTAAACGTACTCGGCAAGTGGGTAGGCGCCATCGTTAACGCTCCCACCGGCGCTACGGCAGCAGAAATTGGTAGCGGCATTACGAGTAACGGCACTTTGGGTACAAACACTACCATCGACGCCACCACGAGCCAACAAATCAACAATAACGTTTCGCTGGCTGCGAACACTGGTGACGCCTCGGTGACCCATAACACCACCGCCGGCAACGCGACGAGTGGCAATGCAACCACAAGCGCCAATTTGCTCAATATTACCAGCAGCAACCTCAGCTTTTCCAACTGGTTCGGCATTTTGTTCATCAACGTGTTCGGCACCTGGTACGGCAGCTTCGGCATGAACACCAGCGCCGGTACCCCGTTGGCCCCATCGGCTTCGTCTTCTCACGCCACTTCTACGGGCACTCCTCCGGCGCAGGTTTTCCGTTTTGTACCCGCTAATCCTAGCCAGTCGGCGGTGTTGAGCCCCAACACCACAACCCCCCCTACCGGCTCGGTACCGCCGACTGCGCAACTGGCATCTGCACACACCAATCCTATCACCGTGTTGGGCGCTCACACTACAGCTCCACCCACCGACACTCCCCACTCTTTCTCAATCAGCTTTTGGGTACCAGCCATCGGCCTCGCTATCGGTGCCAGCTTGTTTGTCGCCGAACGGATAACCACCCGTCGGCAGCATTACCGCAATCACTCGTTAATCTCTTAGTGCAACGAGCAGTATGCTCCTAAAATGTGTTCGGCTTTGCTTTGTCCGACGTGCGTAGCCGGCCCATTGTTCAAATAGTAATGATCCATAGGGCGGCACACCTGCCAACACCGCCAGTAGAAACTTTTTACGCGGCCAGCGCAAACTGGCATAAGTGGCAATCAGCATCCCGAAATACGCTATGAAGAACGTGCCGTGAATTTGCCCGGCTATGGGTACGGCTATTTTCTGACCTGGCAAATGGTAGCGCTGTATGGCCAGCCCCGTAATGAGCAGCGTCCAGCCAAACGCCTCAGCGAGCGCCGCTATCCGAAAAAGCATCCATGCTTCCGCCTCCGTAAATGGCCGGGCACTCTCCAGTCTGTCTAGTAACGACAACATTTTGGCGATCAGACCGCGCTTTTTCATAACTTTATTGTATCGCGCAGACCTTAAGTTCACAGCACAAGACCACAGGCATTAAAAAACACGCGTGGGGCTTGCCTGGCAAAGCTTGGCACTGGCCGCTTCATTGCCCGCTATCATGGCCACCATTACATCTTTTGTAGCAAAATACGAAATCATTGCGGCCGCACTAAACGTATCTCCACAGCCTACAGAGTCAATAATTTGCTCTTCGGGAATTGGCTTGGTTTTCGCCCGTACCAGCCCCTGCGGCATTACCAGGCTGGCACCCCCTGCTCCTTGGGTCATAATAATATTCGTTTTCTGGCTCAGTTTTGCCCAGGTATGAGCCTCCCTCACATCACCGTGTACGTCGTCTTCAGACAGGACCACCAGGTCAAATAGAGGCAAAATGCCAGCCGCCTCTTCAAATTTGCGTGATAACACCTTGCCTCTTTGGTCGACCGAACGCAAAAATCCTTGCGGCAATAATACTGTTAAGCAGGTCGGCTTTTTAGTCAAGAACAGCTCTGCAATATATTCAATAGAATAATTAGGCAACAAAGGCGCCAACACGATAACATCGGCCTCGGCCACGCTTTGCCTAACCTCTTTTGACAGCGGGACGGGTTTTGCGGTATTCACATGGTCGCACCACTGAGTCCTGCGACCATCATGAGTTACATTTTTGTACACCAAGGTGCGTTTACCTTGAGAAGTAGCAATTAAACATAGCCCTTTTGAATACTTTTGAAAGTCAGCGCCATAAGGTGCAATCAAAACCGGATCAATGTCGGTATGGGTGCGAAAGTACGCCGCCATGTACATCAATGATGAGCCCCAGCCCGTGTACGAAGATTGCTCGCTCGTATTGCTATCGATGCACACATGTCCAACCAAAACCACTTTCATGGGCTTAAGTATAGCACTGCGCAGGGCAACCGACCGGATAACGCACGTATCTGTGCGCCCTGCTTTGCGGGGCAGCAGCCTAACAACCGAACGCGGCGCGCCGGTTCGCATCGCAAGCCGCAAACTTGCCCAAAGAAAAAGCCCCAGCACTTGCTGGGACTCTTTCTTTGGCGGGCCCGACCGGATGAACGCTTCGCTACTACCTGCGCAGCTTTCTCGGAGCCAGCTCCTGCGAGAGCTGCTTGTCATCGAACCGGCGATCTACGCTCACTTCGTTCGCTGATCGCAGATCCAATCCGGGAGGGCGGGCACGAAAAAAGCCCACCGCAAGGGTGGGCGCTTTTCGTGGCGGGCCCGACCGGATTCGAACCGGCGATCTCCTCCGTGACAGGGAGGCGTGATAGGCCTCTTCACTACGAGCCCGCGTCGACATTGGCCAGGTAAGCTAGGTGGCCGGTGCGATAAAGTAAATTTCTCGCTTCGGCCACCTAGCTTGGCGCCATGCCCCCTTTCAAAATTGCATTCAGTCGCCTTCGGCTCCTTGGATTACAATTTTGGTTTTCAAAGGAACGACTCTCGTCGTACAAAATGAACAACAGGGGTAATGATACCAATTCAGAGGAGAAAAAGCAACCGGCTAAACGTGGATGTATTTGTGGGCGGCCTCTTTGGCAGCCACACCATTGATATAGGTGTTGACATCCTTAAACTCAAACTCGATGTGAGCAGCTTTGACTTTGTCCCCTTGCCTGCTGATAACTTTTACGATCTCAAGGCTTGTGCCGCTGTTAATGATGCCTGATGTTTGCCCGGGCTTGAGCTTGAACAACTCGGCCGCCACCTGTGGCGAGATATCACGGTCCGACTTGGCAATAGTACCCGCGTATTGGCCGCCCTGGTTACGTGTCACGACGTCATCTGATGACTGCTTAGCAATGTCGGCAAATTTGGCACCGTGTTGCAACGCGTTCAGCGCTTGCTGCGCCCGCTGATGCGTAGCTGTGTCGAGCGTTGATACTACCTTCTCTGCCAGCAGTTGCTGTTTGAGTTCACGTTTGAAATCACTCATGGTCCAGCCCCAGAATTCACTCAAAACATCCTCGAAGACTTGCTGGTTGCCTCCTAGGCGATTTTCGGATTGAACCAACGCTACCTCATTGTTTACTTCTTGATCGCTCACCGACACATGGTGCTCGGCAGCCAACTGTTTAACGTAGGTATTGTTGATGACATCTTGCATAGCCTGCTTTTTATAAATAACCAGCCGGCGCTTGCCATCTGTTGATCCAAAGTCAACTTTTTGCTGTGTTTCGTAGTAGTGCATATTGCGACGAAGCTCAAACAGATAGTTTTCATACGCGATAAACCGAGAACCTACCTTGGCCACCGGGAATGGGAACACGCGAGTCACGTCGTAGGTAAAAGCCGAGGTAGACTGAAAACGATACAGTGCCAGTCCACACCACGCAAAAAAGACCAGGACAGCTACCACCACAATAGCCATAGAAAGCTTGACGATGCGATGTTTGGAGTGCGGCAGCGGATACACATATTTGCGGGCTCGCGACAACACCGCTTCACGGTGTTCGGCAACGGTCTCATTAGTAATACGTGGCAAATCCCGTACCGGTTCCGATTCACCAGGTTGGTGCGACGTAACAGTCTTGCGCACTTTGTGTATAACGTGTTGTGGCTTGAGTTTGAGTTTAGGTCTCTTCAATTTCATTTCCCTCTGCAGCGCGGGCTCCTCCGTATGGCAACACTACGGTAGCCTCCGGCCGTTCGCGTAAAACTTCTACAATTTTACGCTGGATTTTGGCTGGATGGTGGATGTTATGCACCACCATTTCCCCTACGTATGTCTGCATAGTTATTGTACCAAATCCCAGCAGGGTTTCTTGAAAGCCCTCTATAGCGTAATTAACCGACTGGATTTGTTGTAGGCTAATGTCAGCCACGCTCCGATGCCAGAACCCCCGTTGCGTAATCTGTATGAATCGCTGATCTGTTACGATGAATACACTGAAATACCACCCTATCCACGACGGGAAAAAGATAATCACACCCAAAATGATACCGGCAGCCAAGCCGCCAAAGAACATATTAAGCCCCAGGTTGGGGTCAATAGCGGCCGGAATAACGCCAATGAGGGGCCCCAGCATGCCAAACACCAAACCCTTACGCATAATAATGGGGTGCTTACGGAATACGAATAACACCTCTTCGTCATCGAACTGGTCGGCGAAGTATTTTTGTTTCTTCACTTCTTCTGCCATAAGCATATTGTACCAGAGTTAGTTATGTCCCAGGCTGCGAGGAAATGCGCCTGCTCGATGCGGATAGCTCGGATGTGACCTGGTGCCCCCACCAGGATTCGAACCTGGAGCTCCTCCTTAGGACGGAGTTATTTTATCCATTGAACTACAGGGGCAAAAGAGCCAATTAGCTCCGCTCAAATTCTTCGTAGAGGTGCAAGTATTCTGACTTATCGTAGTCGAATAGCTCTTCTGAGGTAAAGAAACGGGCTACTTCGGCCTGGCCGCTCCCCGTACTGTCAGAAGCATGGATGAGGTTACGCCCGGTACCAATGGCATAGTCACCGCGGACCGTACCCGCAGCCGCTTCACGCGGGTTGGTCGAACCCACTAGGATACGTACCGAATTGACGCACTGGTAGCCCTCCCACGCCATTACGATCACCGGTGAGCTTTTCATAAACTCTTCCAGGCCGGCATAGAATGGCTTCTCGATGTGTTCGGCATAGTGGGCGCGGAGTAGAGCAGTGTCAAGCCGCATCATCTTGAGGCCAATGAGTTTGAGGCCCTTGTTTTCCAGGCGGCGGATAATTTCACCCACCAAGCCGCGTTGCACGGCGTCGGGCTTTGCGATAATCAAGGTTCGTTCCATGAAGGGTTCCTGTTTAGGTTTGCCCAAATTGTATCAGATTACTTCGGTATTCTCCAGGGAAGTTTGGAGAAGTGTCGTACAATATACTTATGCTATTTGAAAAGGCCAAAACGGATTTTTTGGAATATTTGGAGATAGAGCAAAACCGCTCACAAAAAACTATCGCCAACTATGACCACTATTTGAGCCGTTTGCTCGATTTTGCCGGTGACGACATTACCGTAAGCGACATTGACGCGGAACTGATCCGTAAATGGCGTCTGTGGCTTAACCGCCTGGGCACCAATACCAGCGACGAACTCGGAAAAGCCACACTCAACTATCACTTGATTGCCCTGCGGAGTTTCCTGAAGTTTTGTGCTAAGCGCAATACCCCTGCCCTCAGTGCCGATAAAATTGAGCTCGCGCGAACACGACGCCAACAGGTGACCTTTTTAAACGAAGAGGAGCTAGAACGACTCTTTGCCCAACCAGACCTAGGCAAGATAAATGGCGTACGCGACCGGGCTATCTTGGAGCTGCTATTTAGCTCCGGGCTGCGCGTAAGCGAGCTCGTGGGGCTCGATCGTGACCATATCAACCTACGGCGCCGAGAATTTATGGTACGCGGTAAAGGGCAAAAGGACCGACCTATCTTCATAAGCCCCGAGGCCGCCAAATGGGTAGCTCATTACCTGGAACGACGCAATGACAATGCCCGCCCCCTGTTTGTACGCTACAGTGGTCGCAAAACAGTAGATTTAAGTGGCAACTATCATCGGCTGACCGCTCGTAGTATACAACGGCTCGTGGCTCGCTATGCCCTGTTGGCCGGCATCACCAAGCACGTCAGTCCCCACACGCTGCGTCACAGTTTTGCTACGGATCTGCTTATGAACGGGGCCGATTTGCGCTCAGTCCAGGCCATGCTAGGTCATAGCAATATCAGCACCACCCAGATTTATACCCACGTAACCGACCCGCATTTAAAAATTACCCACGAGAAATACCATAGACATGTGCCTGACGGTTAGCCCAGGAGAGAGCAGCCCGGGCAAAAATCACACTTTTCGCCCGGCGCGACGAGAGAACCTGAGTTCTCTCACGAGCGTAGCATCGTTACCCATCCGCACCTAAAAGGCGGTGCACGAAAAATTTCACCATAAGCCCGCTAGCTAGCAGCCGTCTGGACCGTTTGCTTTGTACGCTGGAGGTGCTACCTGGAACTGTTTACACAACGACTCGGATGACTGAATTGCTGCGTTAAAGCCATCGCCACCGGCGGCGGCATTCACCGGAATACGTACCTGGATACGGCGTAGCACGTCTTGGGCAAGGCCTGTCGAGTCAATCAATACCTGTGCTCCTGAAAGCTCCAGGGGCGAGTCACTGCCCGCCGTAAAGCCCTCGACGTTGACAGCCGCTTTATAGTAGATGCTACTAACCCGTAGATAGTAGCTGCTTTGCGAGAGGCCGGTGATATCCATGGAGCAGCTTGCCGTATTGCCAC
Organism: Saccharimonadales bacterium (SeqCode); assembly: GCA_035545275.1. Taxonomy (GTDB): domain Bacteria; phylum Patescibacteriota; class Saccharimonadia; order Saccharimonadales; family UBA4665; genus DASZYT01. The sequence goes on from DASZYT010000004.1 coordinate 34,461, forward strand.
CCGTGCCATCGGTGCATTTAGCGGCCGCCACCGCTCCCTGGTTGGCGCTGCTGAAGTAATACTGGTTTTTAGCAGAGCCGGTATAGCTGATGGAGCCGCCAGCTACCCCGGCCTTGGTAGGCACAAAATAGCTGGTCATCGTGTCGGCCTGCAGGCCTGGCAGCGAGAATAGCGACCCGGCCGTAGGCACCAGATCGACCCGTAGTACGCCAAAGGGGCATGACCAGTTATTGGCATCTGGAAAGGAGCGTATACCGCCCGACGAAGGACAGTTAGCCGTCGGCGTACTCCCAGACGTATTAACCGTAGGCTGCCATGAGATGGTCAGTTTGCTGAGTTTTATGGGGTTACCGTCGGAATCCAGAGCAGTCACAGGGATAACTTGCGAGCTGGGCCCTACACTGCCATACTGCAGCGCCGTAGGAGTCGCGTTCACCAACACACAGGTGTACTTCACGCCTGACGCAAGCGGCGTTACAGACATGCCGCTATATACTGGGCCTCCCGGAACACCATTGCAACTCGTGACGTTGATATCTCCAAAATAGGATGCCAGGGCTGTCACCTCTGTAGGCGGCGTATTGTTCGTTAAATATTTCTTGATTTGTTGGGCGTAGTCATTAACGCCTGACTCGGCCGCATAGTAGGCCTGCGTAGACAGTTGGTTATCAAGCGCTGCCCGCTGCTCTTTACGCATTTGAGCAGCAAAACCAGTGGTAATGAGCGACAATACGATAAGTAAAATTATCGTTACGATAATGGCGGCAAAGCCCTGTTCGTTTTTGGACACTCTTTGCTCCATCGTGCTCATGGTTGTATTTTACTCCAACCGCCGCGTTACGCTAGTCGTAAGATTGGCCGTCGCACAAAACTGATCGCCCACCGTAGTCTTGCAGGTCTGCGGCAGCAAGGCGGGATGATTAGTGTCCACGGTGGGTGCATTTAGTAAGTCATCATCGCCATATGCCACATCCAGCGTTACCTCATACGCACCCGTGGTCGTGTTTTGGGTAATCTCTAGGCCCATCACTCGCATGTGAGGCAACAACAGTTCCTTGCCATCCGTACCACCCACGGCTCCAGTCGGCGTTTTAGGGGTACCATCACCTTGTACATGTAGCACATCCAACGGTTTACAGTTGGTGACATCTGCTCCGGCCATAGTGTCTTCCCACAGCCCATGGTTTATCCCATCGATAAACTGTGTTCCCAAGGCAAAACTATAGCGCGTATTGCCAATGCAATAGCCGTAGACCTTACCGCTACCTGTTTCATAGCACCAAAACGACTGTGTCGTTTCCCCTGGTGCATTCGGGCACCCAGAAATTTTGGGTGCAGCGTAGAGATTGGGTGAATCGGGACTGAATTGAATTTGGCGTGAGATTTCCTCGATGGCATTACGCGCAGTATCGTTGGTGCGCGCCGCATTCTGCCCTTTGTAATACAGTCTGCCCACTCCCATGATGGTCATGGTGGCTATCAACAGCGCCACCGACAATACCACCGTAGCTATCATAAGTTCTACGATGGTGAAGCCTGATTGGTTTTGTGGTCGTCTCTTGTACATATCCATTCCTATGCCGGGGCATGCATCCTATATAAAAGCGTGGCCGTATCTTTACCAGAACCAAATACATTATCCCACTGAACCACCGCCGAGAAGGTGTCGTCGGCGCCCCGAGTTAAAGAATACGCATAAAAACCTTGCTGACACTTAGCAGGAGCTGTCGTTGCATTCGGCCATGATACTATGCCGGTAGCGCCGCTGCTTGAGTCAGTGTAAAAGCAAAATTTACCAGAGGTGGAGAATACCGAGGTGCCGCTGATGCTGCCCGATGAACGTAGCTGCTCAAGCTGGGCCTGCAGAAGTTTTACCGCACTGGTGCGCTCTTGGGCATCGCGGCTTTGCAATAAGCTACGATTTGCAATACCATAGGACACGCCAAGTGCTCCCCCGAGTACAGCCAGAGCTATCATGACCTCTACGATGGTGTCACCGGCCAGCATACGATAAACCGTCTTGCGCGTCCGTTTTCTCATTATGATATGCATGCCGCTGCTATATTACTCTCTGCCTGTGACGTGACACTCAGGCTACCTTTGCTGTTGCCCAGACTAACGCTTGCTGGCTTGTTATTGCCCCCCTGTAGGCATATGACCACGCTCTGGGATGCCGACAACGTTGTGTAGGGATGCGCTGTGCTATCATCCATATTCGCGATATCCGTGCTTGCGGCATTGCTGCCCCCATATGTCGGATAGCCTGCGCTTATGGAATCGAGCCCGGGAACAGTCGTGATCATCACGTCTTGAGCACCCGAATTCAAAAGCCCGCTACTGTTGTAGCTGCCGAAGCTGGTGAATACTCCGAACCCGCTGATGGGCGTTTTGGTGTTGCCCGACACCAGAAACATCTTTGTCGCATGCATGCCAAAGAGCAGCATGTGTTTATTTACGGCGTTTATGTGCGCCGGAGCCGTGTAGGAATCGGGGGTCAGGGGCGTGGGGTGCGCTTGGGCAAACGAGGTAACATTAGCCGTGATGTTGGTAGTAGTATCGGTAACGGTCTGGTTTCCCACCACCGGTATTACGTTGTAGCCAGCACCTTGAGTACCTGCCACCCCAAACTGCACCACTTCGCCAATAAAGATACAACCTTTGTTAGTGCCCTTGCCCTTCGCGGCATTCGGGAACGTGGGGCCATTGTTGACGTCACCTCCTTGGCACGAAAAATTTTCCTGCGAGGGATAATAGCCGTTGATGACATTGTTGATGACTTGTTGAAGTTGCGTGCTAATGTCGCCGGTAGCCTGGGAAAACTCGGCTGCAGCTTGCCGGCCATTTATGAACACTGCCGCAATCAGGAACATCGCCCCTGACACAGCCAAGAAAATCATCACTTCTACAATAGTATATCCAGCCACGTGTGTGCCCACGCTCTTCATAGTGTCAGTATACCATAAGCATCTTGCGCTAACAGAGTCATCAGAGCCTATCGAACCGGTGTCAGCTGAAAGACACGCTGGTACCAATCGATGATAGTGGGACCCCACAGCAGCGCTATAACACAAGCCGTGATTAAAAACGGGCCAAACGGCACACGGCTGGTTTTGCTGACTCTTTTGGTAAGCCAGGCTGGCAGAACGGCCAGTGTACCCAGTAACGAGGCCAAGAATAACAATAGGAATGCTTGAGACGGCCGCGCCACGACTAGCCCGAGCAATAGCCCCAGTTTCACGTCGCCACCACCAATCCATTTTCCGCCCGAGAACTGAAACAATATATAAAAAATACCGCCGCCCACCGCCATCGCCAAGATGACTGCCAACAAGGCATAGCCTGGGCGCGCATCTCGGGCTATGACTATCAGGGCACGCAGTGCCGCTATGCCAAGCAGCGGAAAGACAAGCTTGTTGGGCAGTAGCATCCAACGCAGGTCATATATCAGGAGAGCTGCGAGACCCACCAGCAAAACAAGCCACAGGCTAAAGCTGGTCCACTCTGTACCGCGTAATACGTCGGGCCACGCAACATAGGACACGACAAACAAAGTAGCTACAGCCGCCTCTACGAGCGGATACTGCCAGGAGATGTGTTGGTGGCAGTATCGGCACTTACCCCTTAGCCACAGCCAGCTGAGCAACGGTATAAGATCGCGGGCGGCGAGCTCGTGCCGGCATTCCGGGCACATAGAGCGACCCTTTAGGATAGAGAGGTTACGCAGCTTTTCCTCTACGGCATGCCTTTCCTTGTGCTGACGCACTTCTTCTTGCTCGTGCAAGCGCCACACCAATGCGTTCACGAAGCTTCCGGCACATAACCCCAGTATTGCCAATATTGCAATAGCCATTAGCTTTATAGTATCACAAAAGAGGCCCTTGCCGGGCCCCTTTTACACTCTAGTGCAAGTGAGAGACTTTAACCCTCAACACATTGAGTCGTATTTCCGGGTTCAATGCCATAATATGCGACAAACTGGCGAGGGGAAGTGCCCGCTGTAGGTGCAGCCGCCTGACTAGTGCACTGCGCATTACCTACCAGCCAAAGATCTTCTGAGGTAGGAGTACCCAGGCTAGAGGTTGAGGTCTTAAATGCAACCTTAGCTGTTTGGTAATAACCAAGCTTCGCCATCCCTGCCTCAAATGGACACCCCGTGCCGCTACACGCAGCCGTAGGAAGAGCTCCACCGTTGTTACTAATATAGTCACTCAGAGCGCTTAGCGCATTATTGGCGTCAGTCTTGCGTTGAGTATTGCGTGAACTACGCTGCAAAGCCGGAACAGCCAGGAATACGATGAGCATGATAAGGCCGGCGATGGCAAGCACAATCATTACTTCGATGATCGTAAAACCTTCGTCTTTCTTAGTTTTGTATTGGTTAAGCATACGGCAAATGCCCCCTTTGCTGCTTATAGATTACTGCTTATGTTTAGATAGTACGCATCCGTAACAAAAAATGCAATAGGCTAGCCGCCGACGTTACTAAAGCCACTCTGCCCCACCAGACCGTAAATGGGTAGTAGTATGGCCGCCACAATGATGAGCGCCATGATGCCCATGAGAACCATGAGCACCGGCTCGATGATGGTAGAAATGGCTTTAATCTGGTTGTCTACCTCCTTTTCGTAGTAGACGGCAATTTTTTCCAACATGGTTTCCATGGCACCAGATTGCTCGCCGATGTGCAACATGTTGGGTACGAGATCCAAGAAGTTAGGGTCACCTTTGAGCACGTCAGAGAGGGCCTTTCCTCCCTTCACTTTGTCTTGGGCTTTTCGCAGGGCGTCTTCAATATGGACATTGTTGACCGCCTCACCGGTAATATCCATCATCTGTATCAGTGGCACACCGCTGGCCACCAGCGTAGTACCCGTGCGGGCAAAGCGGGCCATGTAGAGCTTCATAAATAGCTGGCTTACCGGCCACATACGCATTTTTAGCTTATCCACCACCGAGCGTCCAGCTACGGTCTTAACCCACTTAGTGCTACCAAATATAAGCAGCCCCAGGATAAGTATCGCAACCCACCACAATTTGATGATAAAGTGCGAAAAATCGAGCAACACTTTGGTTATGAACGGCAAATGCGCACCCGGAATGCTCGTGTAAATGCTCTGCACTTGTGGCAACACCTTTACAACCATAAAGATCACGACCGCCACCATTACAAGTAGCACAATAAGCGGATATATCATGGCGCCGCGTACTTTGCCCAATATTTCGGCATCTTTTTCCTGTTGATCGGCCACGCGTTCAAGCGCTTTGTCGAGCGTACCCGACGCTTCACCGGCCGAGATGAGACTGATATACACGCGGTTAAACACCTGCGGGTGCTTGCCCATGGCGGCCGCCAGCGACGTACCGGCCTCTACATCGGTGATGATTTCATTAATGACTACCTTGAGCGGCTTGCTCTGGGTCTGCTCCACGACACTGTGCAAAGACTGCACGAGCGGCAGGCCAGCATTGATAAGCGTGGACAGCTGGCGGCTGAACAGCACCCGGTCTTTGGCGCGGACTTTATTGAATAGCTTGCCAAAACCCTTGGTTGCCGCCTCGTCAAGCGTGATTTCCAGTGGCACAAGCCCTTGCTGGCGAATAAGCTTGGCGGCCGCCTGGTCGCTCTCAGCCTGCACCTGGGCTCGTATCTTCTGGCCGGTAGATGTGTTGCGCGCTTCGTATTTATAGTTGAGCACTGGGTGTCTAACCTCTCATTAAACGATCCAGCTCGTCAATATCCACGGCAAAGTTGCGGGCTTCATCATAACTGATGGTCCCGGCGTGGATGAGCTGTACCAATGTTTTGTCCATGCCTTGCATGCCGAACTCGGCACCAGTTTGGATAACGGCCTCAAGCTGGTGAGTCTTGCCCTCGCGAATAATGTTGCGCACCGCAGGAGTGGCTGTCAGAATCTCGGCGGCTGCAATACGGCCCCCACCGATAGTAGGTACAAGTCGCTGCGAGCAGATAGCCATCAAGATATTTGACAGCTGCGCCCGGATCTGCGGCTGCTGGTGCGGCGGGAATACGTCTATCATACGGTCGATGGACTGGCTGGCCGAGTTGGTGTGCAGCGTTGCGAACACCAAGTGCCCCGTTTCGGCGATAGTAATGGCGCTGGCGATAGTTTCAAGGTCGCGCATCTCACCAATCAGTACGACATCGGGGTCCTCACGCAGGGCGCTGCGGAGCGCTGCACTGAACGAGTAGGTATCGTAGTGGACTTCGCGCTGCACAATGACCGACTTTTTGGACTTGTGCGCGTACTCAATCGGGTCTTCGATGGTGATGATGTGCTTGGCCTGTTCCATGTTGATTTTGTGAATCAATGCCGCCAAAGAAGTCGACTTGCCTGAGCCGGTCGGACCGGTTACCAGCACCAGCCCACGGGGATATTCGGCAAACTTTGTAACCACCGGCGGCAAACCGAGTTGCTCGATGGTAAGAATTTCATTGGGGATAAGGCGCAATGCCGCGGCCAGATTTCCCCGTTCGTGGAACGCATTGACACGAAAACGGCCGAGATCGCCAAAAGCGAATGAAAAGTCGAATTCTTTGTCTTTGAGCAGAATTTGCTTTTGGTCTTCGTCCAGGATAGCGAAAATGAGCGTCTCAACCGCTTCATCGTTCAGTGGGTCAGCACCCGTGACAGGAGCCAGCGCACCATCTATACGGAGCATCGGCGGCAAACCCACTTGCAAGTGCAAGTCAGAGGCTTTCTTTTTTACCACCTCTTCGAGAAGTACTTCTATTCTTGGTTGTCCTTGCATTGCCACCTTTTTACGCCCCCTACGCGTTATCTGTCGCTGCCACGCGGTTTACCTCATCGAGGGTGGTTTCACCCTGCAGTGCCTTCAGGTATCCGTCCTGGCGCATCGTTATCATCCCTTGTTTTTGGGCTTCCTTTTGGATTTCCGCACTAGTCGCCCGTTTAATAATCATTTCCTGGATAGATTCAGTTACCTCAAAGACCTCGTACAGGCCCATTCGGCCTCGGTACCCACCAGGAGCATCTGGGCTTTCTTTGCCCTTGAATAAAGTATAAGCGTTTTGGTTATCAAGAGGCAAGTTTTCATATCCTAAGTCTTCGGCACGAGACCTTGCTTCTTCTTGCGTCGACGGCAGCAAGCCTTTTAGCGTCTCTTTGATAGCCGCTGTCTCGGCAGTATTTGATTCATACGATTCACGGCCACCAGGGGCAACACATCGTACGAGCCGCTGACCGATGACTGTCCGTACCGTACTGGCAATCAAAAAAGGCTCAACGCCCATGTCGAGCAAACGCGGCAAGATGCCGGCAGCACTGTTGGTGTGCAAGGTAGAAAATACTAAGTGGCCGGTAAGCGCAGCCTGTACAGCCAGCTCTGCTGTTTCTTTGTCACGAATCTCCCCTACCATCACCACATCGGGGTCTTGGCGAAGGATAGAGCGCAAACCGGAAGCAAATGTCAGACCCACTTCGGGGTTGACCTGGATCTGGTTGATACCGTCCATTTTGTATTCAACGGGGTCCTCTAGGGTAACGATGTTGACGGTATCGTTTTTAATCTCCTGAATAAGCGCATACAGCGAGGTAGATTTACCGGAACCGGTGGGGCCAGAGGTAAGTACCATGCCATTCGACTCACTAATGCCCTTACGTATGGTGCGCAGCGCTCGGCCGGTGTAGCCCATGTCTTCCAATTTCAGGCTCGTCCCTGTCTTGTCGAGCAGACGTATGACCACTTGTTCACCCCACACAATCGGCGCAATCGCAATACGTAAGTCGATAGGTCTGTCATCAACCTTGATGGTAAACTGGCCGTCCTGAGGAGTGCGATGCTCATCTATCTTCAGATTGGATAAGATTTTTATTCGACTCACCAGAGCCGGCTCGGTACTTTTGGGCAACTTCATGATTTCACGGAGCACGCCATCGATACGGCACCGTATCTTTAGCTCATGCTCCAATGGCTCAATGTGCACGTCGCTGGCGCGGTTTTTTGCCGCAAACTCCAATATGGCCGACAGCGCTTTTGATATAGGCGAATCTTGCACAATGGTCTTAATTTGGGTTTGTTGTTTGCCGGCAGCTTGGTCTCCGGCTCCTCCTTCGTCTTGGCCCTGCAGTTGCGGGCTCTTAAAGACGTCAGCCATAGTGGCGGTATCGAGGCGAGCGTCATACTGCTTTAATACGGCTCGAATACCTTCCTCTGAGGCAGCATACACCTTAAGAGGCCGGCCTATTTTGTTGCTCAAAAAGTCCACTGCTTGCACATTGTCGGCGTCCAGCATGGCCACGACGAGTCGATGTTGCATTTCGCCAAGCGGCACCGCCATGTATTGCTTGGCAATGTCTTCGGGTAGCAGCGCCAGAATGTCCGGGTTAACGTGCACGCCTTGCAGGTTCACGTAGGGCACTTTGGTGGCTTGGGCAATTATCTTGGTCAGGTTCTCATTTGTTACCTTGCCCTCGCCTACTAATAACTGGAAAAATGGCTGGTTTTTTTTCTCGGATTCTTGCTTGAGCGCCTTAATTTCGGCAGCCGAAACCAAGCCCTGCTCTACCAGTTTATCTTCGACTTGCTTCTGTGTAGCAACCGAAAGGACGCTCATAGACTATACCCACCCAAAAGCGCTAAAACGGCGTGGGATTAGAGTTGGTACCAATGGTAATGGTTTTGGTGGGGTTGATAGACGAGGAGTTGAAGTAGGTAGAGTCGGGCTTTTCGAAATTCGCTGAAATGGGCTGCACCACCTCGGCCTTCTGCGAGTCGCTGGAAGCGCCAAACAACATGCTGGACACTACGAATGCAATGATGCCACTGACAAATACAACCATAATGATCAAAGCTATGTCTTTTTGCTTCATTTGATGGTCTCCGTTTTGATACTCATTATCTTGCCCGGCTGGTAGTACGTTTGCGCCTGTATGGTTACTTCCATCTGTTGCTCGGTACCCTTGATAGTCAGATTTTGTATTTGGATGGGGCGAATAGATTGCTCTAACATTTTTATAAGGCTTTTGACTGAGCCATAGTTGGCACCTTGGATGGTGAAGCTAAACGGCATCGCCACTGCCTGAGGGCTGTCACTGGCTTGTGTACCCTGCTGGGCTACTTCTTCGTCAGTACCGGAAAAATCGCTAATCTTGAGGTTCAGACTATCGGCAATCTTTTGGATACTGGAGGTAAGTGCCGGGAAGTCATATTGGCTTGGGAGTGCATCGAGCACAATCGTGGCGTTGTCTCCATCTTGCGACCCTGTGCCACTGCTGCTACCACCGATGATATTGGTGGTCTGGCTCTCAAAATCTTTATAGGCCGCCATGAGGCTGTCGACTGCTTTGGAGTTGGAGTTTAGCTGATCGCGTGCCTTTTCCTTGGCGCTTATGAGCCGTGATTGAAAGCCCTGTTCAGCCCACAGCGTCTTTGCGGCTACCAACGAAAATATGGTTAGTACCGAAGCTACCGCTACGATCGTCACTATCTGGGCGTTCGCCTTGTTGATGGCGACACGCTTTGCGGAAAATCGAATTTTGTTTGCCATGTGCGTTCCCCTATTGTCCCGTCGTTTGGTTAGAGCCGGTTTTGCCGTTGAATAAAACGGTCGGCTTATCTAGCTGTGAGCGTGTCGTAATAAAGTTCTTCGGTACGTCCAGCTTGGCGGCTTTTTGGATATCAAACAAATCGGGGTTGTAGCTGCAGGTCAGCGTGTAATACACGCTGCCGTCTTGGTTGTAGCCGAAGTCAGACAGCACAACGTCACTAAACGCTTTTTGTTCGTTTGACGCGTCGCCGTTCACCGAGTACTTGGTGTATTTGAGGGTGTCGGCAAACTGGTTGACGGTGTAGAGGGTCGTGGCCGTGCCCTTGATGCTGATTGTGTAGGCGGTAAAGTCTACTTGCAAGGTGCCGATCGAAGCGTCTTTAGGAGTCAATTCGGTAAGAAAGCCGGGGTCCTTGTCGTGCCCTACCAACAACGATGCCAATGGTTTTTGCGCATCCAGCGACGGCAAACTATTGAGCTGGTTCTGGATGGTTAGTACCTTGTTGAGGTTGGTGTTTTGCTGCAGCTTGCGAGTCGTGGTCTTGATGTCGTTGTTGAGGTCACTGATGTGCTTGGCCTGCAGGCCTTTCACGTTCAAGAGCAGTAAAACCATTATGAGCACCGACACGGCCGTCACTGCGCCAGCAATCAATGTCACAAGCTGCCGGTAGCGCCGGGCTTTGATATATTCCAGCTTTACGTCGGGCAGAAGGTTTAGCTGTATCATTCTTGCCTCTCCGCCAGCCCTGCAGCCACACTAAAATGGTTGGATATGGCTAGTAGTTCGTTTTGCCGCTCCGGCGGGAACGAGACGTTGTGCCACGCATTACCAATTTCCACGTTAATGCCAAATTTGTTGGCAATATACAGGGGGAATTCCGGCAGTGCCGATGCGCCGCCCGTCACAATAATACGTTCGAGTTTGACATCGGTGTAGCGAGTTACAAAGAATTTGATGGACTTCTCGATTTCGCTCGTCAGCATGTCAATGGTGCCAATGATGGCTTGATATACTTGCCCTTCCAGCTTTTCTTTGCTGAGTCCAAACTTAAACACAAATTGCTGAGCTTGCTTTTCGTCAACGTTCAAGTTTTGCATACCAGCTCGCACAATAGATTCTGTACCCACCGGGATGGCTCGGATAAGTCGCGGGGAGCCGTTCAGCATAACTACCAGGTCGGTGGCTTTTGTGCCAATGTCCAGCACGAGTTCGGCAGTTGTGTTGTCGGGGCTCGTAACCGCTCGTGCCAGAGCCATGCTGTCGGGTTCAAAAGCAATTACGTTGAGCCCAATGGCTTCCAACATGTCGAGGCGTTGTTCGGCAAATTCGTTGGATACGCTCGACAGCAACACCTCTACCTTGGTCTTGTCGGCCGGCGAATCGCCCAAGACGGCCCAATCTACTTTTGATTCGGAAATAGGCGTAGGAATGAGTGAATCGGCCTGGTACTTGATGGTTTTGGCCAGTTCGTCGGGCGATAAACGGTCCATGTCCACAACGGTAGTAAACACGCGCTGAGCTGGTAGCCCTATCGCCGCATTCATCGTGCTCACACCAGACTTACCTACCAGTTCTTTGATAATCTGGGCCAGCTTCTGCTGGTCTACCTTGGAGTCGCTCACCGCTATTTTGGTATCTACCGGTACATACGCGTAGCGCACCAGCGACTTGGTGGGGCCGCTGCCATGCAGTTGCACAAGCCGTACTGCAGAGGTACCGATATCCAATCCAAAAAAATCAGACACACCAGAAAGCAAACTCACAATGCTCGCCTCCTTTGTGCCCTGGGCAGGTATTTCATCATTTCAAGTAATCTGTTTTTGATTTCTAGCATCTAGCCACCCTTGGATGATAGGAGCCACTCAGGACTCTTCCCGGCAATTATACCATAAGCGCTACCCCGCGTGGCAAGTGGTTTACAGCACGGGCGGCAAGCTGGTGATAGCGTCGTATTTGAGAGCATTTTGCGAGGCGGCGTTTTGCAGCGATAGCGTGAGCCAGAAGGCTGGGTTGTAGTTGAATATCTCGCCTGCATGAGTTGCTGTAGTCGTAATGGTGCAGTTGTGCGAAGCGTCCGGAGATGAGCCGTCGGGGCACGAGTAGCTAACTGTTGCCTTGCACTTATTACCCGCGACGGTATCGGGCGCGGTGCACGTGTAATAGCTCGAGGATGTCGACTTGCTGCGGGTACGCTTGGCATATCCGCTGGCACACTTTCCTGAAACATAGGTGAACTGCTGGGTGTCGGTGTTGCCGCCGTTAGCGCCGTATGTTATGCCACACCCTTGCGAGTCGGCGCTCCAGCCACTCCATGGGCCATATGACGTGCTGCCCCCGTGGTATTGAGCGGCTCCGCAATAGCCATTGGTGTCGGGCACCCCGCCATTGGCACACCTCAGCGACGAGTTAGCCGCAACCGTAACTGTGCCAGATGTAGAGTCTGTTTCGTTGGGGTGAGCGGCGCGCAGTGAAGCATTTTCGTGATACGGATCGCCGCCCTCACTCGGGCCCGTACGTAGCAGTTCGATGTTGTTTGCAATGAAGCTACCATTCACCACCAATTGGTTATAACAAGCGTTGAACCAGTTGTTGTTCGGCGAGGCAGCCGAGGATGCTTCTGAGCAGTCAGACAAAACGCCGTTAGATGGACTGGTTGGATCGGTGGGCTCAGCGATATAAATGCCGTCTAGCTGCGTGACGTTATTACTGATATTGATATTACCCTTCACCACCAAAACAAAGCTTGGGATGTCATTGATGCTGCTGTACGATGCGGTGTTGTCGTCACAGCCGCTGCGTGTGAAACAAATATTACTCGTAATATTCACGGTGCCGGTAGCATATATCACCACGTGTTTGCCGGTGTCGAGGTGCCCCCCGTTGATGGTGGTTGTGCCGGCCAAATTGTATGACCCGTTATAGCTAGGAGTAATCGTAATGGGGCCCGTGAGATTCGATATGCCGCTGCCGGTCGGCTTGTCAGCATAGTAGTCAGGAATACAAGGTGGAGGCGTTCCAAAATCGGTTGCAAATACGTTGCCCGATGGGCTGGTACCGGTGTTGGCAAACGATAATCCTACCGTGTTGCCGCTGGTTGCCGGGCTGGCATTCGGGTTGTTCTGATCGCTGGCCACACCCTTGATAGTATTGAGCGCCATAAGCGAATATTGCGCCCCAGCGCCTGCATACGCGTCAGACGCGTCCCCGGTGTATGGGTTGGGTGCATAGGCCGAATCGCTGTTGGCATTCCAGCCGTACACCCCTGCACTCGTTGACGCTGCGCTGGCCTGGCAAGAGCTGGCCGCCCCATTGACGACCTCAAAGGTGTTGCCAGCCGATATATCGCCACCAAATACCTTAAAGTACGGCTCGTTAACTACCGGCGAACTACAAACCGAACTTGAGGTTATTTGTCCAGAAGGAGCAGCGGTGCCTGCTTGCCCGTTTTGTATCGTCCCGTCGCTATTCGCATCGCCTCTCTGCGGAGAAATTGTAAACGTCGCACACACTATATCACCCGGACGCAGCTGGCTTGCGGCGTTCCCTACACGATCATTCACAGATACAACGGGGCTGGCCGTCCCCTCACAGTTAATAGTGGTACTACCCCCGCAGGAGGTATTGACTGATGTAGAGGCACTCAGCGGATACGTGCTGCCGTCAGGGTGGCGGATGGTGTAACTGACGCTGTCGCCGAGCCCGTTGACACTCAGCGTGCCCCGTTTACTGCCGCCCTTGTCTCCCCATAAATGCACGGTTATGGTGCCCGCTTGGCTAGCTTTACTGGGATTTTCATAATTATCTAGGCTCGTGCTATTCGCTGTTGCCGTGTCTACATTGAAATGTATAGGATAACACTCACCTATACTCCCGTTAGCGGTAAAGGGACCCCAGGGTGCGGAACCGCTGCTAGGGCCTGAGCCGTTAGGCGTCGGGCTCCAAGAGCCATCGGGCAGAAGTGGATACGTATTGCTGGCGTAATTTGTGGTGTACGTAACGGTTACTTGGTTCGGGTCATAAGGAAACGCCTGAACAGAGGGGCTAAAGTCTACATAAATTGTCACTGGGCCCGTACCACCAATAGGCGAACTGGGGGTATAGTTTAAGTTTGCCCCAGTATTAGTATCCTGCACGCTCGTAATGTTGTAGCCGGTAACATATCTGACTGTTTTTGTCTTGCCATCAGCGCTCACAGTGGTTGTATTACCGGTCTGTGGCGTAAGAGTCACAGCGACCTTGGTAGCATCCACGCCCGGCTGCATCGGGCAAGCCACCGGCGTACCACCGCCGCCGGGGCTACACGAAGAACTGACAGTCCCCGTAGTGCCTATTTGCGGATTGTCGTTATTAAGGTTGCCGCTCTTGTCGATACCTATGGCGTACACCTTGACCGTATACGTAGTGGTTAGTGGGTATCTGCTTGTATCCCAGGCCACGCTAAAACCGTGGTTATTACCTACACCAGGATTTGCGGCGCCTACATCAGGCCTGGATCCGTTAGCAGTAATTCTCCGCCACGGTGATCCATTAACATATATATCGACAAAAATTGCTTGAGTAGGCACACTTTTATCAAAGGCCCATCCTTGTATGGTGGTGCAATACGTATCCACGTTGCCTTGGGGCGGTGGATCAGTAGGAACTTGTATACCTGGCAGACTACCTACAGGGTTACCGCAATTGTCTTTCAGGGCATATACTGGCGTACCGTTATAATAAAATATTACTGCGGCATGAGGCCCTCCCTCAGAGAAAAATGCATCATCGTTATAACCCTTTTGATAACCGGAATTAACCGAGTAGGGGTAAGAGAGAACGTAATTGATGGTAACCGCACTTTGATTTATGGCATTTTCCCAGTCCTGTAAGTAGGTATTGCCGGTTGCAGGATTGGTTTGACTAAGAGAAGCCGCCGTCGAGCCGGCACCCGGCCCGTTCAACCCTATCATCGTATTGATAATAAAAGCTGCACCGACTCCGTCTCTGCCCCCGCCATTTAACTTTCCCTTTATAAAGTTGATGAAGTTCGTTTTGCCAGCATTTCCATTTGTGCCGGTATCAAAGGAAGCCGGGTTTGGGAACCCCCCTGCTATTACCTGACCGTAGGCGCAGTTAGTGCCGCCTGGGCCACATATCGCCGCGACGTTATTATTGTAAAAGTATCCATGATCGAGTGCCCTGCCCCCTAAGTCGGCCGACGCAAAGTTATGCATGATACCAAAGGCACCAATAACAGTAGCGAAAAATATAAATGTATAGAATAGCTTTTTAAACGTGCGCATCTATTTGCTCAAGTCTTTAATTTTTTGAGTATATTCCGCTATGTCACTATCATAGGGCAGATTTGATTGTTTCATCCTGTTGTTGGCAGTTGTGTAGTACTTGATAGCCGTCGTTTTGTCACCCGAAAGTTCGGCACTCTGCGCAATGAGCACCGCCGAACCGATTGTAGAATGTAAAGTCTCTGCCTGGCGTGCATATTTGAGCGCATTGGCGTAGTCTTTGTTGTTCAGGGCCAAGGACGCTTTGTTTATATAAACATCGCTCTTTTGGGCAGCGCTGATAGCAACACTAAGTTGAGAATCAAGGTACTTTTGCCCCTGCTGATAGCCCGATTTATTTACTTCAGTCAAAGCTTCATTAAATGCAACTTCCTGGGAAACGGCCCGTGGTTTTGAGCCATGAGTTGCCCAATACCATACGCCCACGCCGGCAGCACCAACCACTAGTATCAATACGGCAAGCATCCAGGGTCGCCAAACTTTTTTGAGACCGCGCAGAGGTGCCCCCAAACCACCACGGCCTTTGACCGATGTGGCTACCACGGCAGTATTGTCAGGCGTTTTTTGTGATTGGTCCATGTACAACGTTGCTCACCCAAGCTTAAGCTTTAGCTTGATGATAGCAAACTCTGGGCCAAAGTACTATGCCCTACGTCTTTGTTAACTTTGTTGGGTTAGTTGATGGCAATAGTCTCGCACTCTCAAACTCAACAAAGTGTGAAGACAGCCAGATTGCTATTCTATCCCGAAGGGATAGCGGCGTCGTATTCATACAGTCCAGCCGAGGCCGGAGGGGTCGAAAAAATTCACGGACAAATCCATGAACCTCGTCGCCCCTCCGGCAGCTCGGATGACTACGCCAACGTTGCACCTGTGATGGCAAAGTACACAACGGTGTTGTCTTTGTGAGACGAACCGTCTACGGTGCCACTACAGGTGATGAACGCAGCGCGCGCTCCTGCCGGCGGATGAGCCATAGCGTTCATGAACGCCGTAGGGTAATCCTTGGGCAGGTTTGCCTGGACAGCGATGACCTGGAGATGAATGACGAGACCGTCACCCTCCACCATGGCCGTCTGACCGGGCTTGAGTTCTCCGAGACGGTTAAACACCCCGAAGCCCCCGATTTGGTGATGACCCATGAAGACGGCCATACCGGGCTGCCCCAGCTGTGCACCCGTCTTCCACCAAACGACGTGATACATGTCGTCTGGTATGGGGTAATGCCAGGCGTAGTATCCCTGGTGAGGGTCCTTTGACCATTGACTGGCCTTGGCCTCCACACCGGCATTGATGCCGATGCTAGGGACAAACACCTGTGTTGGCACAATCGGCCGAACCGATACTGCTTGCGGCGTTGCCGTCGCTAGCGGTGCAGCCGAGTTGGTGCTTGGTGATGCACTAGGTGACGGTGACGTCACCTCCTTCCCTGTCGGTGTCACGACCGGCGTTGACGGTACTGGGGACGGTGAGTTCACCGCCTCCGTTGCCGTTGTTGCCGGGAGCGACGGGGGTACTGGTGCCGCTGCCGCTGCGCGTGCCGCGTTCGACTGGTGGACAAGCCACTCGCCGTACGTTGCACAGCTTAAAGCAACGACCACCAGCACCCCCACGATGGCCTGGAGTAGTCGCTTACGCCTCGCGGCGATATGCGACGACACCGTAACCACCGACTACAAGCAGCAAGATGCCGCCGACCGCGAACCACGTCATGGGGCGCTGCCATATGGACAGATAGCCGTCGGTGGCTGGAGGAAGCGGCTGTTGCGGTGTACCAGTTGGCGGCGTGACCTTCGGTCCGGGAGCTTCCGTGCACCCCGTGACGTGCTTGACGCCCAACACGGCATCAGCCGCGCCGTTCACCACGATGGTTGCGCCATCGGGCACGTGCGTGAGCTGCTTGTTCCACACGTCACCAGTCATGTTGTGCGACGCCCACTTGACGCCGTTCACCAGTGCTTGCACCTCGAAAGACTCAGTCGACCCAGTCGAGTCAACCGTGACGTTCGCGGTCGCGTAGCCGTTCTCCGCACACGCGAAGGTGATGTTGGCCGTAGCCTTGATCACCAGTGTCGGCGGTGTAACCGGCGGTGGGCAGATGCCGACCGTGACCGACACGTGTGCCGATTTCTGCTCGTTGCTGGAAACAACGAACACGGTGTATGTGCCTGACTTGAGACCAGTCACGCTACCCGGTACCGATGCGCCGTCAGCGACGTCAATCTGCTGCTCCTTGACGACCGTGTTGCCCATGAGGGTAACGACGGTGTCGTGGTCGGTGCCGGCCCCATCCTTGGGGTTGACAGCCGTCCAATTGAGCGAACCGCTTGCGCCGTTGCTGGCGGAGCAGCTGCCGGCCGAAGCCGAAAGCTGCGGAGCGCCTGCCTGCGGCGGAGGCGGCTGCTCGCAAGAACCGAAGTCCTTGGTGATGCGAGTGGTGTAGCCGTTCGCGAACTTCCGGTCCCCGTAGGTCCCATTGTGGAAGTCCGTGATGACTTCACCGACGCCACTGTCGCCCTGCATCACGATCGTGCCGCAGAGCTGTCCTTCGCCCGTTCCGGACGATGGCAGCGTCGCCGACTCCGAGAAGGTCTGGGGGCGACCCGTTCCCGTCAAGGTGTCAGTGTGATGATCGAGCAGCACCTGCGTCTGGAGCGTCGCCCCAGGCTGCATGTACAACGCGTTGAACGGATTGCTCGTGCAACCCTCGGGGATGTTGGCCGTGCCGGTAGCGACGATGGTGTCGCCGGGCTTGGCTGCCGTAAGGGCCTTCGTGTAGTTGGAGTAGGTCGTCGTGCCGATCTTGAACACGACGTTCGAGTACCAGGCCAGCGACGAAGCATCGCTGTCCTTCTTGCACACCGGCGGTGGGGTCGCCTTGGTGACCTTCACCGGGCCGACGGGTCCAAAGTTCTGGTTGTCAGGCGCGCTGGAGTCATCCAGGAAGCCCGTGACTGTAATGGTCTTGGGACCCTTCGCTGACGGCGTGGTGGTCGCGAGCAAAACGTCCGCGTCCATTGTGCCATCCGCTTTGGATGCCGGTTCCTCGTCGGTCGCGTACTTGATCGACGAAGTGTCAGTGCTGTACGTAACGCCGTCGTTCCCTGTCGCATTGACGCCGAATTCCTCGTTCGGCGCAAAGCCCGTGCCGGTGAGGTGGATCGTCATCTCGGTCTTGTCGGCTGACAAAACGGCGGAGGTGACGTTGGCGTTAGCCGGTGGGAGTGGTGACGCTGCGGCGGTACCAGCGCTGGCGACGAGGCCTGCGCTAGTGCCTGCGAGGGCTCCTGCAGTTGCAAGAGAGGCAAGAAATCGCCTCTCTTTCTTACCCCATTTGCTGGGGCGGTTGAAGTGCGCCATGCGTAACATGTCGCCCTCCTCCTTCCAAACTAGAAGTTAGCTCGCGCGATTTGCCGAGCCGTGGCTCCCTGTTGCTTCCTTGCAACAATTTTGCATCCATACTTTGTTGGGAACGAGCAAAGCACCACCCAGGTGTCCTGCCCTAGTCGTTCCCAACAGAGTTAGCAAACTATATGTGTAAACACGATTTGTTTAGCAATCTGGCTGTTAACGTGCGAATTTTAGACAGTGGCGAACCCGGATGGGCTCAAGCCTCCAAAACTCCAAAATTGCCATGCTATTTTACCCCAAAATGCTTATTTTGTCAATCTGTTACCCTTCTGTGTTGGGCGCTTCTCCCTATTCTTATGAAAAAATTAACTGTCTTGCCGCCTATCATAGGCCATACTATCCCTCTGTTAACTAAGGAGGATATATGGAGATAACGGACGTGGAAGATCAAGCACAGCTAGCCCAAGCCCGCTCCTTGAGCACTATAAATTTCCTCATTGGCCTATGGCTGGTGGCAGCACCCTTTGCGCTCGGCTATACCACATCGGTAGCATACTGGAGCGAGATAGTGACCGGTGCGCTCATTGCCCTCTTTAGCCTTGCGCACTTGGCGTCCCCCCGCATGAATAGTGCCAGCTGGTTTAACAGCGTAGCCGGCATTTGGCTTATTATTTCGCCGTTCATCTTGGGATATATTGCAGCTGCCGCCTATTGGAATGAGATTATTTTTGGCATCGTGGTAACTGTTCTGAGCTTTTCAAACGTCGGCACCGTCAGCCACCGTACCCACCACCAGACTTGACCACACCTGTTTACTCCTATTTTTAAGCGCCCCGCAGAGGGCGCTTTTTCATACTATTAACGAAACGCAACCAGTAAAACCGCCAAAATAGCAATGCATATGACCACTACGAGCAGCTCAAGCACCGTAAATCCGTCCTGCCCGCTCATGACTCGTCGCATGTATATACCCCTTATGTTGTCTCCATCATAACACCAAAGCACAACCTTTTTGTATAGGCCGCCCCAGTGTTACATGACCCTCTACACTTTGGTGCCAGCTGCAGGGGTCATGGTATACTGAAGCATAAGAAGAATAAGAGGCGGCATGCGAACAAAAACACTGCTACATCTGTTGTCTGGTAGGCCACCATACCGGTTTGGCTGGCGCGCTAGCAGTATATGGCTAGCAGCACCTCTGTTAGTCATGTTTGCTATCCCTACGGCCGTTCATGCCGTAACGACCCTCTCGCAGGGTTATTTTGCCTCGAGTACCATCTCTGTCGGCTCAATTGTCAGCCTTGATAAAAACTCGACCGACCACGTCAGCGCCGCCACCCTTACCAATGTCGACGGCATTATGGGGGTCGTCATCAACAGCGAGAATTCCCTGCTGAGTGTGTCCAACGGGCAGAACGCCCAGGTACAGGTGGCTACCAGCGGCGTCGTGCAGGTGCTAGTGTCCGACATAAACGGAGGCATTGCAGAGGGCGACCAGATAACCGCCTCCCCCATTAACGGAGTCGGCATGAAAGCTACCGACAGCGTAAAAGTAGTGGGCATCGCCCAAGATTCTCTCAACACCACCAATGGCGGTAAGCAGACCTACACCGACAAAAGCGGCCAAAAGCACTCCGTAACCATCGGCGACGTACCGGTGCTTGTCAATGCTGCCTACTACTACAAACGCCCGGCCAAGACACTCATACCCGAAGCCATCCAAAACATCGCGAACGCCTTGGCCGGCAAGCCGGTCAACCCGTTGCCTATCCTCATCAGCATGGGCATCTTTTTGGTAACACTCATCGTGGTATCCAGCATCGTGTACTCCATGATCAAAAACAGCATCATTTCGGTGGGCCGCAACCCACTCAGTCAATCTGCCGTTTACCGCGACCTCATACAGATGTCTGCTTTGGTTGTGGGGATTATAGCGATTGCGGTAGTATCAATTTATATGATTTTGACGAGGTTTTAGATGTCTACAGGGATGGAAATTTTCTTACTTATTGATGCCTTCTTAATCGGCATTGTGGCAACGCTGGCCGTCCGGCATGGCCTGGCGCACTTTAGGCCACATTTGCATGACGCCGAGCACGTGCATAAAGCCGATCAAAATGTGCACTTGCCGCCTACGGTGCGCGAAAAACTCCTGGCAGAGGCCGAGGCACACTTCCGCTCGGTCGTTGACCAGGCCGCCAAAGACCTGCAAAAAGACCTAGACGGCACTGCCGAAGACATCAAAAAACAGGTAGAGAAACTCGGTGACGAAGCCGAGACCAAAGAGCTGGAACACTACAAAGCTACCGTGGTGCAGCTGCAGGAAAAAACCAAAGGCGACATCAGTGACATCGACAAAGAACTGGCCGACCAAAAAGCTCAGCTCAAAGCCCAATTTGCCCAAGATCTCGAGGCCGAAAAGCAACGCCTGCTGGCGCAGATGGACACCAAGCTAGCCGATGCGGTGGGCTCATTCCTGCTCGACACGTTGCAGCACAACGTGGACTTGGGAGCACAGATGCCGTATTTGATGTCGGTACTGGAAGAACACAAGACAGAACTTGCTCAAGGGGTGGTGGATGAAGCCAAAACTTAGAATCGACGAAAATATTGCCTCGCAGCAAGACCTGAAGGCGCTGATACTTGAAGTGCATGAGTATGCACGCTGGTACATGCATAACGCCATCAAAAAGCGTGTGCATGCCAAGTCAAAAAAGCGCGCTGCCGAACCCGTGCTATCCCCGGCCGCTACCGCCACTATTCACAGCTGGAACGCCGAGCATCCGCTGTCACAGAAAAGTTTTGATGAACTCACTCGTACCCTGGAAGCGTACGCAGCCGAGGCGCCGGAGCTTAGCATTACTTTAGCCGCACCGCCGACAAGCGGCGTGAAACGCGTGCTGGTGGGGTGGTGCCGTGACAACATTTCTCCGCACACACTCGTAAATTTCCAGTTCAACACCAACCTGCTGGGCGGTATGGTGGTGCGCAGCGGCAGCCACGTCTACGACTGGTCGTTCCGCCGACACATCCTTGAAAACCTCGACAAATTCCCGGAGGCCCTCCGAAATGCATAACGGCTACGCATACGCTTCGCCTAATGAGACACCCGTAAACGGGTTTCTCATCGCGCGGCGAGCCGAAATAAATTCGGCTACTCCGGCTGCTCTTCCCAAGGAGGAACGCCGTGTTTGATAATGCACGTTTTCAGCATCTGGTTGAAGCCGACAACCTGACCGGCGAAGTCGTAGCCAGCAACAGCTTCATCATAGAAGTGCGCGGGCTTGAGGGTGTGCGGCTGGGTGCACAGGTTTTGTTTGAGGACGGCCAGCGCGGCATCGTCCGCGAAGCCTATGGCGACCGCGTGATATTGTTCAACGTCAACACCGAGAAAATGGCACCCGGCACCCTGGCCGTGGTCGAAAACGACGTGCTGAGTATACCGGTGGGCAAAGGTCTGGTGGGCCGCGTGGTAAACCCCTTGGGCGAACCGCTAGACGGCAAAGGTCCGGTGCATTCCACGGCCACCAGCGGCATCTTTAATCCGGCGCCAGGCATCATGGACAGAAAAGTCCTCGACACCCAGCTATCCAGCGGCGTGGCCGCTGTGGACAGCTTTTTCGCCGTGGTGCTGGGCCAGCGTATCGCCATTCTGGGCGACAGCAAATCCGGTAAAAGCACATTTTTGAGCCAGCTCGCCGCCATGCAGCACGGCAATGGCCGTATCGTGGTATATGTGTTGGTTGGTAAGCGCAAAGTGGACATTGAGTTTCTGCTGACTGAGCTCGAAAAATCCGGTGCCATGAAACACACCATCGTGGTGATGGCCGACATTTTTGACTCGCTTACCCAAAGCTACCTCGCCCCCTACGCCGGGTGTGCCATGGCCGAATATCTGTGGCACAACGGTGAAGACGTCATCGTCATTTATGACGACCTTAGCGGCCATGCCGAGGCCTACCGCCAGCTTTCACTATTGCAAGAGGTAGACCCGGGCCGCGACAGCTATCCGGGCGACATGTTTTACGCCCACTCCAGCCTGCTGGAGCGCGCCGGCAAGCTCAAAAGCAACGGCAAGACGCTCACTGCCCTGCCGGTGGTGCTGACCCCCAACAACGACATCACCGCCTACCTGCCCACCAACATCATGTCCATTACCGATGGTCAGATTGTGCTCGACCTCAATCTTTTCCGCGAAGGCATCCGCCCGGCCGTCAACGCCGGATTGTCGGTGTCCCGCGTGGGCGGCCAGGCACAGACCCACCGCCAAAAAACGCTGGGCAGCACGCTCTTCCAAAAGCTGGCAAAATACCGCCAGGCTGAAGAGTTTTCGCACTTTGGATCGTCGCTTAGCAAGGAAGCGACTGTCGACCTCGCGCTGGGCAAGCAGATATATGCCGCCCTGCAGCAATCGCCTACCGAACTGCACAACCCTGTGGAGCAGCAGCTTATCCTCGAAACCGTATTACTGGGTAACGGGGCCGTCGAAATGGACATCGCAGGCTTGAAAGAATCCGCTAAAACCATGGCACCAAAAGTCAAAGACGATAAAGATTTCGATAAGTTCGAGGCGGAATTGCTCAAAAAGCACGGCAAAAGGCTTGATGGCGCTGCCGAATCAAAGCCAGAGGAAAATAAACCTGAAGGCACCGCCGAACCGCCAGCCACCCCTGATTCCAACGACGACAAAGCCAAGGATGGCAAGCCTGAGAAAGACGACAAGAAGCAAGATGAACCCGAAACCAAACCCGTAGAAGCAGCCGCAGAAGCTCCCAAGGCCGAAGAGCCCGCAAGCGACAAAGAACCACCAAAGGGAAAGGCGGAAGACAAGCCGGCTAAGCCCAAAGCAAAGGAAAAAGTCGATGCGAAGAGCTAATGTCATCATCAAAGACACCCAGCAGATCGGCACAGTTAAAGACCTCACCGGTGTGTTTGAAAGTATCGCCAGCACGCAGGTAGCCAAAGTAAAAAGCAAAGTGGAGCTGAGTAAACAATTTTTCCAACTGCTATGGCAGCGCTATACGGCGCTCCGCATTGATCCATCTACGCGCATCACCATGCGGGACGACGGCAATGGCAAGAGCGTGTTTGTGGTAATCTCTGCCGAGGCCGGTTTGAGCGGCGATATCGACCAACGCCTTATTGAGTCCATGCTGAGCAATTATGAACCCAAAACCACCGATATCGTGGTGCTGGGCACCCATGGCGCCACCCAG
This sequence comes from Saccharimonadales bacterium (SeqCode), assembly GCA_035545275.1. Classification (GTDB taxonomy): domain Bacteria; phylum Patescibacteriota; class Saccharimonadia; order Saccharimonadales; family UBA4665; genus DASZYT01. Next base: position 57,840 of record DASZYT010000004.1, read on the forward strand.
CTCGAGCAACGTGGCATTCCCTTTATCCGTTTCTTCAAAATCCCCGAAACCGACCAGTACATCGACGTGTCGCCTGTGGTCGAGGCTGTTCTACCCTACTCCAAAATTGTGGTGTACTACGAAGAGTACGTGAGCCTGGGGGTGCAAGCCATCAAAACCATTGACCTTATGAGTAGCATGCGCACCATGAGCGAAGAGGCCGACGAAGATGCCATGACCGCCGAGGATACCATTTTTGAGCCTTCACTCGACATTATTGCTGACGAAATGGAGACCACCATGATGACGCTGGCGCTCAGCCAGACCATTTTGGAGTCCAGCCTGGCCCAAGCAGCCAGCCGCTTCAATGCCATGGCCGTCGCCAAAAAGCGCGCCACCGAGCTGCTGATGGGCTACAAGCTGGAGTACCACCGCAGTAAGCGCTCTGATAGTGACCGCAGCTTGCGCGAGATTATGGTTAGTTTGAAACGTAAAAAACACGCCGGAGCCCGCCGATGAGTCCCGTTAGATTCCAAAAGATTATCATGCTTAGAAAAACAACTGAAAAGCCAGAGAGTGATTCGGATGTATTTCAATTTTTATTCATTAAATGGAGTCTAACGGGATGAGTCCGCTGCGAAAATCCAAGAAATCTGCTGCCCAGCCAGCGCACGTCGCCTCTCAAAACGAGTACGTGGGCGTCATTCAGACGCTCAAGGGCCTGATGGTAGAGGTGCAGATACTGGGCGAGCGACCAGAGGAAAAAGAACTGCTCACCGTCGAAGATCACCCTGAGATATTTTTGGAAGTTAACTTTTTCCGCACCGATACCGCCGTGTGCACCAACCTCACTAACAGCCAGCAGCTGCGTTGCGGCCAGAAAATTTTCCGCTCTAACACCAAAGTTACCGTGCCCGTAGGCCCGAAAACTCTCGGCCGGGTGTTTGATGCCCTGGGCCAACCGCTTGACGAAGGTGAACATGTCACCGAAAACCGACGCTCGACGTCCGAACCTACCGGCACCAAGAGCTACCGCAACAGCGAGAAAATGGAGCTACTTGAAACCGGGCTGAAGGTCATCGACTTTATGACCCCCTTCGTGAAGGGCCGCAAGATCGGCATCGTCGGCGGTGCCGGTGTGGGCAAGACGGTGCTTACCACCGAAATGATCCACAACGTCAGCCGTAGCTCTAAGAGCCTCGCTATTTACTGCGGTGTCGGTGAGCGTATCCGTGAGGGTAACGAACTGTATGAAACCCTGAAAGAAACCGACGTGCTGAAAAACACCGTCATGTTCTTCGGCCAGATGGACAGCACGCCCGCCATTCGCTCCATGGTGGCTCCCGCCGCCGCCACTGCCGCCGAATATTTCCGCGACAAAGAAGGCAAAGACATTTTGTTTTTCGTCGACAATATCTACCGCCACGTGCAAGCCTTGACTGAGCTATCGACCAACCTCGGCCTCATCCCGTCGGAGGGTGGCTACTCACCGGTAGTATTCGCGGAGCTGCGACGGCTGCAGGACCGCCTGAGCTCGACCGCCCAGGGCACCATCACCAGCGTGCAGGCCGTCTACATCCCGGCGGACGACTTGTCTGACCCCGCCGTGCAAGCCATTTCACAACAGCTCGACTCGGTGCTGGTGCTATCCCGCGCCATTGCCGAGACCGGCATCCGCCCGGCGGTGGACTTGCTGCAGTCTACGTCTTCCCTGCTCACCCCGCAAATCGTCGGCGAGCGCCACTACCAGCTGGCCGGGCGCGTGCAGGCCATTATGCAGAAGTACGACAGCCTGAAGAACATCATCGCCATCGTCGGTGAAAACGAGCTGAGCCCGGCCGACCGCGCTGACTACCAAAACGCCAAGAAACTCATCGAATTCTTCAACCAAGACTTTGCCGTGGCCGAAAAATTCACGGGGCGTCCGGGCGAGTACTTTACCATCCAGCAGACGCTTGATGGCATCGAAGCCATTTTGGAAGGAAAAGCCGACGACAAAGCGCCTGCAGATAAGCGGGCTGAAGCCAAGAAAACCGATACCCCGGCCCCCGACACGGCCAACGCGGAAAAACCTGCCGAAACGCCCGCAGACAAACCGGCCGGCAAAGCCGACGAGAAGAAAGACGAAGGTAAAAAGCATGGCATTTTTAAAGCCTTCCACCACTAGTACCTCGCTGCAGGTCATTGCGCGCGAGCCCTTCCATATCCACTACGAGGGGCTGGCCCAGGTCGTGTCTGCCAGCAATGAAGTAGGCCCCTTCGACGTATTGCCAGGCCATGCTGATTTCTTCTCGGTGCTCGTGCCGTGCGAAGTCATCATCGACAAAGGCTCCGGCGAGCCCGTCAAATTCGATATCCATAACGGCATCATCGCCGTCCGCGACGACCAAGTCATGCTGTTTGTCAACATGTAGGGTTGAGCGTAATGCTACCTCTTGGCGCGTAGTGCCCTTTTGGAGATCCATGTAGTGAGGCGTAGCATCCAGGCGATATCAAGCACCGCTACGAGCACAAATAAAATCGTGAAAGCCACACTGCCCGCCGGCTTGTCGGTAGAAATCTGCCACCCGGGAAATAGCTTGGTGTGGGCCGCGCCATGCATTATTTCCACCACACGAACCGTCAAGTAGCCCAGCACCATGCCGCTGGCGAAAAAACCGAGCAGGGGCAAAACCATGCGCTTCATGATTCCATCATAGCAAGCAAAGCTATACCGAGAAAGACGCTTATTGCTCAACGATGTAGTTAAACACGTAGCCGTTACCCGCGCTCATGCCGCTACCAACATAAATACAGAAGCCGCCAGTACTAGTGCTTATATAGGCATTGAGCGGTGCGCTGGCCGTTACGACCACAATGGGGATGGTGCTGTATGAATTATGAAACGTCACGCATGCCACTTCACCGCTACTGGCTCCGACGCCCGCGTTGGCGACTACCGACCCGGCCGCATCGGTACCCCCGATTGAAACAGTACCACTCGGGCCCGACGCCGAACCGCGACTGATCCCCGGCGTAGACCCAACTGTCAACACATGGCCGGCAATCGTGAGGTTGTTCGCCTGGAACGCACCAACAGCCAGCGTACCGCCCACAGCCAAATTGCCTGACACGTTCATATTATTATTAACCGTCAGCAAACCATCTACCGTGGTAGTTCCCTGCAACGTGGTGCTACCGGTGATGGCCAGACTTTGTCGGATGGCAAGATTCGACAGTGTACCATCGCCGTTTACATTCAGTTTGTTTACCGTAATAGTGTCTGACTGCAGCTGCTTGATAGAAGCGGACGACGCCGTGAGGCTGTTATTCAGCACGAGAGGCCCGGATACATTTAGGTTGCCCGCCACCTGTACATCTCCACCGAAATGCGTGTTTGGGTTGATGGTCAGCTGAATACCTGCGTCTTTTATCTGGTTACTGCTCACTCCTAGCTTGTCGAGCGCGTCCGCATTGATGGTAACCTGGCCTTGGTTTTGTTTTGCCGCGTTGGCATTGTTGTGCTTGAGTACGAACACGATGACCCCGGCGTTGATAGCCAGTATCGCGCCTACCACTATCAGACTGATGAACGTGGCTTTGTGGCTGGGGCGATACGTGCCACGGCGCACCGGTCTGGGCTCTTTGCGCTCAGGCGTGGCCGGGTGCTGCACGGCATTCTCAGCCGACGCTTCCGCCGACTCCGGTTTTAATTCTTCCGGAGCGGGCGAGCCTGATGCGCTATTTTTTTGTTCTGAAGACGGTGCGTCTGCCACCTCTTTCACCTCGATTCACTATTTGTAACATTATACTGTTTACGCTTAGTTCGTCGCAAATCATTCTTATTTATATATATGTTATGTGGCCCGCGTACGTTGCAAAAAATGGCTGCATCGTCGACAATAATCGTTATGCTGAAGTTGGTGCGCTGGGGGAGTTTGGGAATATTGCTGGTGGTGGCTGTGGCCGCCAGCAGCCGCGTGGTTTTTGCAGCCAACGACCCTACCCTCAAATCTGCCCACTACCAATTTGAAAATAGTGACTTGGGCGGCGGCGGCATTACTTCGTCCAGCTCGACAAATTACCAAACGGTGTTATCCACCCAGGACGCCGCCATTGGCCACTCAGGCTCAACCAATTACCAAAACGAGGGCGGCTCTCAAACCACGGCCGACCCGGCTCTTACCTTTACCGTCGATAGCTCAGGGGCTAGTTTTGGCAGCTTTTCTCCCACCCAGGCAGCAACAGCTACCTCAACATTCTCTGTCTCGGATTACACCAGCTACGGCTACATTGTTATCATTACCGGCACACCACCCACCTATGGCACCCACACTATCACGCCCATGGGCACCGATGCTGATGGCGGCCCGCAGGCATCGTCACCGGGCGTCGATCAATTCGGCATCAACGTAGTCAAGAATACCTCCCCCACTAATTTCGGAGCCGATCCAGACCATGGCCAGTTCGGCATCGGCAATGCCGCTACCAACTATGACACCGACGGCAAGTTCCGCTATGTCGATGGTGACACCATCGCAGTGGGGCCCAAAAGTTCAGGCGTTACCACCTACACTCTCAGCTATCTCGTCAACGTCAACAGCCTGACCCCAGGCGGCGAATACCAAAGCGACCTCTCACTCATCTGCATCGCCACCTACTGACAAGTTACCCTCATTTGACTTCCGCCTTAGTACACGTTTATGCTTATGCTTAAAGTAATGTGGGGGTTGGACATGCGCCATAAGTCTATAAAAATAAATGGTCAATTGTTATTAATGATCTTATTCTTAATAGCTGTCGCTGCTGTCACAGGCCGAAACGCGGCCGCAACTATCCCCTACATAAATACGAGGATTGATACCACTTCTAGTGGAGATCAGGTCACGGACAATGGAACTCCAGGCAACACAAATGTTACCGCAAGTAGCAATGGGAGATACGTATTGTTCGCCTCCATGTCATCACAGCTCGTAAATGGAGACACGAACCGCAGGTTAGATTGGTTTGTGAAGGATACGAAACTAAATACAGTGACGCGAGTGGACGTACAAAATAACGGCTCTCAGCTTTCATCTTCTCAAGCTCAAACTTATGCCAAAATATCAGCGGACGGTAGATATGTTGTGTTCGATGCCCTGAATGTTAATGGTGAGTTACCTGGCAATAATACAAATAACGTATACGTTAGAGATTTACAAAATAATACGACCGAGCTTATCTCACAAAGTACGGCAGGGGTGGCCGCAAACAGTGCTTCATATAACTCATATAGCAACAGCCCATACGACATCAGCGCGGATGGGCGTTATGTCGTATTTTCTTCTGATGCAACAAATTTGGTACCGAATGATACAAACGGCTACAGAGATGTGTTTTTACGAGATAGAAAACTTCAGACGACAACTATATTAAGCAATACCGATACAAGTACACCCTCTAACGGTTCCAGCGATTATGTCACTATTAGTTGTGATGGTGCATATGTTGCTTTTTTCTCTACCGCTACTAATTTAGTGACTGGCGATCCTAATGCCCACTATAGTATTTACGTGGTGGACAGAGCCTCCGGCAATACAATCAAAGACATCATGCCAAACGCTAACGCCAACGCAGGTCATCAGATAGCATTGTCATGTGATGGTAGCACCTTGTTATTTGGGTCACAGGCCAGCAATCTAGTAGCAAATGATACGAATAATATTGCTGATATCTTTGCTTACCACTTGGAAAGTGAAACTGTTGAAAGAATTAATGTATCATCGGGTGGCCAACAGGACATAACATATGAACCAGGTCCATATGTCGGGATTAGTTTCAATGGCAGATACGTAACATTTGCGACTAATGGCTCGGCTCTCGTGTCAGGCGACACAAATAATACCAGAGACATATTCATCAGAGACCTTCAAGATAGAGCAACAGAGAGAGTTAATATGCGCAGCGATGGAACACAAACTATAAGTATGTCTGACAATCCTTTTATCACCGAGGATGGTAGAGAGGTATTATATGTTTCTAACGATTCTGGGCTCGTCTCTGGCGATACCAACAGGATGGAGGACGTCTTTACTTCGCAAACTGGCTACTAAGAAAAGAGGCCCTTGGTAGGCTCTTTACCCTTTAACTCTGTCGTCCGAGAGCTAAAAGGTTACCGAGGTGTGGGCCGAGAGACATCGCAAATGGATGCAGGATTGACGAGTTTTCCACAAGTAGTTAATCAAGTGTTGACTTAGGCAAAACGCTTGTGCTAGACTGCGGTCATAAAGTAAAAATCAAAATCAAAAATAAAAGAAATAAAAATGATACGACAGCGTGGGTTAGTAAGAACTATAAACGGTCTAGGGGCAGCTCTACTGCTCATGGGCCTTACGGCTGGGATTTTCTTGCCTGGTAGGGCGCTCGCTGCCGCTATTTCCGGCATTTCCCTGACCCTGGGCACCGGCACCATTACTAGTGACGTCAACACCGATGGTATCCCTGATGGCGGCTCTATGCCGGGCGGTTCAGCCAACTACCAGTTCAAGTTTGCCGTGCCCAACAGCACAAGCGTTGACACCATAGTATTTGAGTTTTGTAAGAAAGAGCTGATACCCTCAGCCGGCATCACAACCTGTGACGCTCCTACCGGCATGAACGCGAATAACGCCAACCTGGCGCTGGGCAATGACGACACAACTGGTTGGACAATTGACACCGTCAACTCGACTGCAAATGAGGTGATTGTCTCTGGCTCGTCCACTGCTTTGCCTAGTACTTCAACCTTCCGACTGGACAGCATCGTGAACACCACAGATGTCAATACCACCTTTTATGCCTACATCGCCGCCTATAGCGGTGGCACTACCGGCACCTTGGTCTACGACGGTAGCACGGCTGCCAGTACGTCAGACGCCATTGAATTGATAGGAACGATGCCCGAATCACTTGTCTTTTGTACCGGGCATACGGTAGACATCAACGGTAGCGGCGTGCCAGACTGCACTACCGCGCAAAACGTAGCTGGCGGCATTCCCTTCAACCAGTTATTCGACCCGAACCAAACAGCCTGGGCTTACTCTCAAATGGCCGCGGCCACCAACGCCGGTAGCGGATATGCCATCACGGTAAGTGGACCGACTATGTCAAGCGGTGGCAGTAACCCCATTACCGCCATGAATACTACAGACATCAGCCGGCCCGGTACGTCACAGTTCGGTATGAACCTCATAGACGACTCTACGCCTACCACCAAAGAGCCGGACAACTCTACTGCTATCGCATCGGATCCCACCATCGGCCAGAGTCCGGCACCAAACCCAATCACGTATTACAACGGCGACAGCGCCGGCACAGGGGCGGCCATCAATCCTGTATCTGATGGCACCAACTACTACGGCATCCAGCAAGGCAAAAACGGTACTCAGACCACCAGCTACAACGGCGGATGGCCTGATGGCACCGACAACACGGGCGACCCCAACAACTACCCCACTTACTCGTTCAAGACCGGTGATATCGTAGCTGCCAGCGACTGGGGCGCCAGTGGCCAAACCGGCACCAGCCAACCATCTAACACCCAACGCTACACCTCCACCTACATCGTCAACGTCCCCGGTAACCAACCTGCTGGCACGTACGCCACTACCCTAACCTACATCTGCACCCCGACGTTCTAAAAGATATCCACAACCATGCGTCTGTAATATTTTTGACTATGCATGAGCGCTTATGCTAAGATTTGCGCATGAACGTGAGTGGAAAACGTGTCCTCATAGCTTTTGTGAGTATTGTGAGCATAGCGGCAATTGTCGGAGCAGCAATTCCTTCGCACTCTGCATACGCTGCCAACATTACCTCTCGTAGCCTTACCCTAGAAGGTACCGGTAACGTAGCCAACGACATCAACGCCGACGGGATCCCGGATGGCGGTTCCATGCCGGGCGCTACTGTCAATCACTTGTTTACCTTTACGTTACCGACTAGTACGACTGTAAACTCTATTAGTTTTGAATACTGCACAACTGCAGATGTTGACATAGGGGGTACATGTACACCGCCCACCGGCTTGAATGTCTCCGGCGCCACCCTGGGAACCAGCTCAGGAGACGGTACGGGCTTCGACACCATACATGTCACTAGTAACAATGATTTATACCTGTCCAGCACCGGCGGAGTAAATCCTACCAATACTTCGTCAACTATAGAGCTCGACGGTGTGGTCAACCAAGACGCCACTAACTGTGGCGGTAGTGCCAACTGTACCTTCTTTGTCCGTATTACCACCTACACCTCATCTGACGCCACTACAGGAGCCACAGACGCCGGCACGGTCACCGCCAGCACGAGCACACAGATTATCTTGACTGGTACCATGCCCGAATCTCTGATCTTCTGCACTGGCGGGCACATCGACATTTCCGCAACTAGTGGTCTGCCCGACTGCTCTACTGCCAGCTCAGGTTCAGTCTCGTTCAACCAATTGTTCTCGCCTACCGGCTCTACTTGGGCCACTTCTCAGTTTGCGGCCTCTACTAACGCCGGTTCAGGCTATGTTGTTACCGTCAATGGACCCACCTTGGCTAGTGGTGGGTCGAACACTATCACCGCCATCGGGGCAACGGCGGCAGCTAGTGCCATAGGTACAGCCCAATTTGGCATGAACTTGGTTGACGATAGTGCCGACCCTACCATTGGATCTTCGTCGACTAACCCTATCACCTACTACAACGGCGACAGTGCCGGTACCGGGGGCGCTGTAAACCCAGTCGCGGATGGAGTTGACTACAAGGGCCAGCCCAAAGCCAACTTTGATACCGCTAGTAGCTACGCCTTTCATGCTAACAATGGTGCCACCGTCAACAACAACATCATTGCCGCTAGTGATAACGGCGGTGCCGGCCCAACTGACTCACAACGGTTTACTTCGACATATATCGTCAACGTCCCTGGTAACCAGCCTGCTGGTACCTACACCACTACGCTAACCTACATCTGCACCCCGACGTTCTAGCATGAAAAGGCGCGTCCTTCTCACTGCAGTTTGGCTGGGCATAGTTGTCTATGGCCTAAGCTTAGGCACCCCACTGGCACTGGCGGCAACGTCAAACAATACATCAGGCCAAGCTCTAGAAATCGCTCCACCGCTTCTGACCTTGAAAAGCGACCCGGGCCGCACGGTCAAAGCCACCCTGCAGCTGCGGGACATTACCAAGAGCCCGTTGGTAGTTAACAACGAAATCAACGACTTTGTGGCCAACGGCGAGGATGGCACACCCAAAATCCTGCTGGGCAGCAGTGATGCAAACAATCCTTTCTCGCTCAAGAATTGGATAAATCCCCTGCCAAGCTTTACGCTGAACCCTGGCAAGATAGCCACCCTGGACCTCATTATCGACGTACCCGCTAACGCCTCACCTGGTGGCCACTACGGTATCATCCGCTTTACCGGTACGCCCCCGGGCCTCAATGGCTCTGGGGTAGCCCTGTCGGCCAGCCTGGGTGCCCTGGTGCTTTTGACCGTAAACGGCAACCTGAAGCATGACTTGTCTGTTGCGAGCTTTACGGTAGACCATAACGGCAAGAAGGGCAGTTTCTTTGAGTCTCCTCCGCTCAACTTTACCCTTAAGCTCAAAAACAACGGTAATGTCCAGGAGCAGCCCACCGGGCACATCGTGGTGAGTGATATGTTCGGCAAGGCGGTGGCTGGTGTAAACGTCAACCTAGAGCAACGCAACGTCTTGCCCGCCAGCACCCGTCAGTTTACTGCCCCGCTCGATAAGAACAATCTGGGCAACAAGCGCCTGTTTGGGCGCTACCATGCAGTTATAACCGTGACATACGCCGGAGGTAAAAAGCTGACAGCCAGCCTGACCTTCTGGGTCATACCCTACAAGCTAATCATTGGGCTTGTCATAGGTGTTATTATTGCTTTCTTTGTGCTGCGCTACGGCATCAAGCGCTACAACCGTTACATTGTCCGCAAAGTCCAGGCTGCCAACAGCCGCAACAAGCGCCGGTAGCATACCCTACACTTTTATGGTGGAAATAGTTTGCCTCTCACCATAAGTTGCTATAATAGCTATAGTAATACCTAACATAAAAATCTTCATGAAACCCAAATGGCTCAAACTAAGCCACCACAAGCATAGCGGGCGCCTCAGAGCGCACGAGTATACCTCTTATCTGCCCCTGGCGGCTTTGTTAGTGGTGGTAGGCGTGGCCCTAACGGCTTTCACTGCCTACGCCAGCCCGGGGCCCCAGGCTGGCTCTATTGGTTTGACTGGTGAGATGCCCGGCCCGGCTCCCAAAGTCGCCGCGACTATTGATTCGCCTACCACCCAGCAGCATCTGGTTACTTCACCGACCACCGTATCTGGTACCTGCCCTACCGGTACGCTGGTGGAGATTTATAAAAATGACATTTTTGCTGGCTCCACGCCCTGTACCAGCAAAGGTACGTACTCGCTCGATATCGATTTGCTTTTCGGCCAGAACCGCCTGGTGGCTAAGGTATACGATGCGCTCAACCAGCCCGGACCCGACTCAAACGTGGTAGTTGTATCGTACGATGTATCGCCCCCTCAGGGAGCTGTGTCGTCACTGCTCAATTTCAGCGACCAATTAATACTCAACACCAACGCTGTGTACAGGGGCACCTTCCCGGGTCAAACACTTACGATTCCTGTGAGCCTCATCGGCGGCGTACCGCCATATGCCATAAGCACCCTATGGGGCGACTCAAAGAGTACTGTCGTATCACGCAACAACAGCCTTTCGTTCAACGTCAGCCATGTCTACACCAAACCAGGCACGTACCAGATCACTATTCAGGCCAGCGATACGCAGGGCCGCAAGGCCTTCCTGACTGTGGCCGCCATCATCAATGGGCAACCTAGCATTGCTACGATAGCCACCACCTCCAAGCCTACCCACACCAATCAGTTGCTCATGCTCTGGCCGTTGTACACTTTCGCGGTCACCATGGTCATTAGTTTTTGGCTGGGCGAACGGCGTGAAAAGCACATTCTGGGCGGCCCCGGTATGCGACTTCATCCACAGCACTAAAATAATCATTTTTTACATCGGTAAAACCCCTTGGCAAAACACAGGTCAAGGGTTATGCTTATAACAGGGTAAAGCTTAAGCGTGAGGCAGCTACCTGCAAAATTTCCTTAGGAGCATATGCGAGACATGCAACTAGGCGCGCGATCTGTTATTTTTAAGCTGTTTTTCTTCTTTGCGGGGATACTTTTGTTCTGCCTGCTTTTTGTTATAAAGCCGGCCGTGGCAGCCACGGGCGTCAACCAAGAGCTCAACTTTCAGGGCCGCCTGCTGAACGGCCAAGGTGCCGTCGTACCAGATGGCTACTACAACATCGAGTTTAAAATCTACCAAGACGGCGACGGCCAAACCGCCGGCGACACCACCGGCTCTCCGGCTGGTACGCTAAAGTGGACCGAGGACTACCTGAACGTAAACAGTCAGGCTGTAGAGGTTAGGAATGGCTACTTGTCGGTACAGCTGGGCTCCATCTGTAGCTTCAGCGGTGGCTCGTGCCAGGGCAACACCAACGCCGGCATCGATTGGAACTCTGACACGCTGTGGCTCTCTATGAATGTCGCTGGCACCGGCGCCGCTTGTACGCCTTTCTCGGCCTGTAGCCCTGACGGCGAAATGACCCCTATGAAGCGCCTATCAGCCAATGCCTACTCCCTCAACTCGCAGCTGCTGGGCGGACTATCGGCGGCCGATTTTGGCCAGCTGGCAGCCGACCAAACCTGGAGTGGCGCCAACACCTACACCGGCAGCTTCCAGATCCAGGACACCAGCAACAATGGGCTGCTCACAACCGACTCTGCTGCCGCTACCGTCCAGGTTGGTTCGTCCACGACCGACTCAACGGCCAGTTTGTTCGTTTTGGACAGCTACAGTGGTGCTAGCGACCCCGCCACCGGTGTAGACGGCGCCATGTACTACAACACCAGCTACAATACGTTCCGCTGCTACACCGATGGAGCCTGGAGTAATTGTTCTGGTGCCCAAGGCAGCTTCGTGCAGCTAGCTCCGTCGACCGTACAACTGGACAGCAGTAACAACAATTCAATCTTTATCAACAAAACCGGCAGCGGCAACCTCGTCGATCTGCAATCCGGCGGCAATGATGCCTTTATCGTCAACAACTCTGGCGACATAGCCTTCGCCAACGCCAATCACAGCGTCTCAGTGGCCGCTGCTACCAGCGGTACGGCCGGCTACTCACTCACTATCTCTAGCGGTTCGGCAGGCAGCGGCGGCACGGCGGCAGCTGGTGGCAACGTGAACCTCACCGGCGGTAACGCTGCGGGCACCGGTAGCGCTAATGGTGGTAATGTAGTAATTAATGGTGGCACCGGCATCGGCACAGGCACTACCGGGCTTGTTATTCTGAGTACTCCCACCTTCTCCGCTACCACGAATGACCCCAACTGTTACACAGGGGGGGCACTGGTAACAACTACCTGTACCATTGCCCAATCTACCGTCGACAACTCTTCGACAGTCATCGTCGGCTTCACCCAGAATGGGCAGACTGCTTACCTGCCCGCCCCTACCAACACGACCCCGGGCCGCATCTTTTACATCACGGCCGCCAACGGTTCCAGTGACTTTACCCTGTCGGTCAACGGTGGTGGCACCGGTAACGAGGTGTCGATGCGCCAAAACACCTCGGCCACCATGGTCTGGAACGGCGGCCACTGGGGCGCAGCCGGTGCATCGAGCTCAACGGACTTACAGGCCGCCTACGACAACACCCTGCAGAGCGCCGGTGGTGCCGAGCTTATTGTCAGCCACACCAGCAACACCAATGGCCTGACCATCCGCGACAGCCAGACCAACCCTGTGAACGGTCCGCTGCTCAGCATCCAGACCAACACGGCCGCCACCCTGTTTTCTGTCAACAGTAACGTGACGGAATATTCATCCGACAGTGGTGCTGAAATTGAAGGCGGGAGCGCCAGCACTTTCCCGGCTAGTACGTGGAGTGCCATAGGCGGGTCTACCGTCAACCGTTACACTACCGTGGGCGATTACATCGCCACCGGTCAGGCATCCGTCCAGGTCAATACCACCGCCACGGCCGGCGACGGCGTCAAAGACACGCTTAATACCACCCTGTCCACCAAGCAGCACTACAACGTCTCCTTTGCGGCCAGGCTTACCAGCGGCGCTTTTACTGACATGTACGTGTACTTCTCTTCAGACGGAACTACGCAATCTGTAGCGTGTACTACCAACGGCGAAGTTATTTCCAGTGTGTGGACCAAGGTAAACTGCTCGTTTACTGCCCCGGCGGCGGGCATTACGGCCTCTAACGCCATCTTGATAGGTCAAACCGCCGGTGTTGCTCGTACGTTCTACATCGACAACTTGAGTGTAACCATCGCTGCCGACTACAACTATGCCACTGACGGCGGTGTCGACGACCAAGCCGACTTCACCACCAATTGGCCCTCCTACGGAGGAGCCACGGTCAGCCGTACCACCAGCGCCGGTAACGACGCCAGCGACAGCGCCCAGATCGTGACCACCGGTGCAAATCAGGGCATCAAGAATATTCTGACAGTCGCACCATTGCCCGAGACGTTTTACCGCGTAACGGTGTACGCTGCCAGCGATACCTCAGGTTTCAACGACTTCACCGTTACCTACACGCCCGACAACGGCGCCACCACTGTGCCTTGTGTGGACTACAATACCCAATCCGTATCTGATACTACGTCTACCTTCACTCAGATAACGTGCTACATGCAAACCGATGGTTATACCGTTACATCGCCGCAAGTCTACTTCACCCAAACCGATGGTACCGGCCGCACGTTTTATGTAGATACCTTCTCTTTTGCCTTAGCAACCGACACTACCCCGAACATCCAGATTGGTGGTGGCCAAAACGGCGGCCCGACTACGCTATTCACCCTGGATAGCGCCGCTTCTGCCCCGATCGCCAGCAACAACCAGCAGCTGCTTGGCTCGATGTATTACGACACCACGCTCGGTAAAATCCAATGTTACGAGGCCAGCGGCTGGGGTTCCTGTGGTTCAGCCAGCAACACCATCGTGACTATCTCGCCGGAGTACACCAACGCCGTCATGCACGGCACGGGTGTGGGTACCATGACTTCCGACATCTGCTCCGGCACACTCCACATCAATGACTCCGTTAACCCTCCTGTCATTTGCGCTTCGGACGAAACCTATAACTTCTACCGATGGACTTCACCCCAGGCAACGCCGCAAACCTACAGCGTGTATGTCACCTACCAGTTGCCAGAAACATTCAATGGCTTCCTGGCGGCTTCAACGTCTCTCATGGGGCGCACCGATAGCAGTAATGCCACGGTGCAGTATACGATTTACTCGGATTCTACCTCGGGCCTCAGCTCTTGCGGCAGTACGGTAGCGGTATCGACAGGATCAGTGTCGTCATGGCAAATCGGCAAGGCCACCGGTGCAGCCGACCCAGCCACCTGTAGCTTTGCGGCTGGTGACAGTATCGTGTTCAAGATTGACGTCGTGGCCAGCCAGGACGCCGATGCCTATGTGGGCAACCTTAACTTTACCTTCACCAATAAGTAATCAGGAACTGTGATGCGAATACACCACATATTAAAAGTAGTAGATAGGGTGACACGACGAATGATTATTCGCCCCTTGCGCAAAGTGGCCCGCCGTAGCTACGCGGCTGCAGCGTGGTGTTATCGCCCCGTCCGTAAGGCACTGTATCCCTATATTTCTCTTGTTGTGCTTCCACTGAAACCCTTGCTATCAAAGCTAACCGCTCGTTTCCCTGTGCTAAAAGATGTCCGTGTCCGTACCAGCGTTGGGCTCATGGCCTTACTGCTCGCCGTTGCCGAAATACTTGGCGTCTTGCAGCCCTACTTTATGCCACATATCTATGCTTTGGGCTCAGCCGGTTCACTGCTTACCCCTGTCAACCAAATGATGGCCGACAAACTGCAGCTCGACACCAAACAGGGGCTATTCACATTCAACCAAAACTACACTCCCCCGTCCTCAAACGCACTTGGCATCGCTGGCGCACAAATCACTGCCACTGCTGGCCAGGATCCCGGCAAAGGCGTGTCTGTAACGGACACAACCCACAAGGTCAGTTTCACCCTCACCCCTAAGTTCAGCTTGTGGCAAGGCCGGCAAGACGGCAACCGTGTAGTGTATCCGATTATGGGCGGAGGCGGCACCGGGTGGGTAGTAGATACCATGCATACCGTCGGAGTAAAGGAAGATGTGCTGCTGACGGGCGCCAGCGGCAATACCATGACTCTCCACTACAAGCTTGGTCTGGGCGATAACCTGGCTGCTCGTGTCGAAAAAGACGGCAGCATCAACGTGTTCGGCAACTCTTTATTTGCCAGCAACATCACCACCGGCACGCAAAAAGATGCCGATTTGCTTGCCAAAGCCCGCCAAAACGCTCCCAAAAACACCCTGCTCTTCACCATACCCGCCCCTGTTATCAAAAGCTCGGGAGGAAAGATAAGCGGCGCCAAAGCCCGCTACGTACTCCACGGCGACGACTTGTCTGTAAATGTTACAGGTCTTAAAAAGGCTCACTACCCTCTCACCATCGACCCGAGCATTTATGTCACGACCGCCCAGCAGTTCATGAATGGCAACAACGAGACCAATGTCGACTTCGACGTAGCCGACAGCCTGATTGAAAAAGGCAAGACCACGGGGGCCCGCTTCGACTCATGGCAACCTACCCTCAGTCTCAATACTGCCGTGTGGCGGCAAGGCGTGGCGGCGGCAGGCGGCTTCATCTACACCGTAGGCGGAGTTAATGCCAACGGTGGCTCACAAACCTATACTACCCCAGGCAGCGACACTTTTACGGTACCGTCAGGCATCACGTCCGTCATAGCCAAAGCATGGGGGGCTGGTGGTGGTGGTGGCGGCGGCGGGGCCGGAGGAGCTGGGGGTAATGGTGGTGGTGGTGGCTTCTCTCAAGCTACACTCACAGTGACCCCTGGTGAAACACTGAATATCACAGTTGGTAGCGCCGGCGGCGCAGGTAACGGCAGCGGCCGCTCTGGGGCCGGTGGCGGTGGTGGTGGTTACTCTGGGGTTTTGCGCAGCACAACGCCGCTCCTTTTGGCTGCCGGTGGAGCTGGTGGCGGTGGTGGTGGCCAGACCAATGGCGAAACTGGTGGTGATGGTGGAGCTGGTGGTGGCACCAGCGGCGTAAGCGGCAGTACTGCCGACATAGCTGGTGGCGGTGGTGGTGGCTCTCAATCGTCCGGCGGCACAGCCGGCACCGGGGGCAGCAACAGTGGCGTAGCTGGCAGCTCGCTTACCGGAGGAGCCGGTGCTGACGGCCGAAACAATAACGGCAGCGACGGCAGCGCCAACAATGGTGGTACACCGGGTGGTGGTGACGGTGGCCAGAATGATGTAACTAACAACTTCGCCGGTGGTGGTGGCGGCGGCTCGGGCTACTACGGTGGTGGTGGCGGCTCGGGTGCTGGCCAATATGGCAACTTCCGTAACCGTACCTACACCGGTGGTGGTGGCGGTGGTGGTGGCTCCAGCTACACCACCGGTAGCAACACGACCAACACAGCTGGCAGCGGCCAGACGCCCGGCAACTCCGGCGGCAGCGAACGTGGCTCGGCTGGCGAGGGTGGTGGTGGTGGCGCCACCAGAGGCACCGGTAGTGGTGGTACCGCCGGTATCGTAGTCATCATCTATAGTACCAGCGCGACGGTACTCAACACGGTCAGTTGGGCCCATTTCAACCCCGACTCCGGGCTTATCGAGGACGCCAACCCTGGCGCCGGTAACTGCACTGGCTGGTGCACCAACTCGCTGTATAATCTGCCTACCAGTTCCAGCAACCTTTCGCTTGTCGCCTATAATGGTTTTCTGTATGCTATCGGCGGCAATGGCCCGAACTGTACGGGCAGTGATGGTGATAACGGCGTGTGTAACACCGTGTACATCGCCAAGTTGGGTGCTAATGGCGAGCCACAGCTATGGAGCCCTGTCAGCACTGATAGAAGTACCTGGACTTTCTGGTATAAAGACACCGGGCTGTCTTCGCCACGCGCCTTTACTAATGCCATAGCCTATGAAAACCGTATGTATTTGCTGGGTGGCGAAACCAGCAGCGGCGGTACGGCTTCGGTAACCAACGCCGTACAAGTGGCCGACATATTGCCTACCGGCAAACTTGGCAGTTGGTCCACTGCCACATCACTCCCCTACAATCTGTACGGCAACGGTGCCCAAATCTATAACGGCTATATATATGTCATTGGCGGCGCCAGCAGCATTGGCGGCGCTCCGCTCAGCTCGGTCTACTACAATAAGATCAATAGTGATGGCTCCCTAAACACCTGGGTGCAGACCACTAGTTTGACCGGGGGCCGCTTCACGTCGGGTGGTAACTTCACGGCGGTGTGGGGTGGCTATATCTATTTGGCCGGCGGCTGCGCAGCTGTCAATGGCAGCGGCTACTGCACATCCATCACCAGCGACACGCAGCTGGCCAGTATCAACGCCGATGGCAGCCTGGATGTCTGGAATGATGTGCCGGGTATATCGGATGCGCGTGTCGGCCACAACGTTGTGGCCTGGCAAAACTATATTTACGAAATCGGCGGCTGTTCTGCCGGCACGTCAGCTGGCAGCTGCGACGTCTCGCTTGACTCTATCAACTATGGCGCTATCAACCAGGACGGTGACGTTTCGCTAATAGGCAGCTCGGTACCAAATGGTACATCACCCTGCTCTGGCGGCACCCCCTCCAACTGTAATCTGCCTCCGGCCGGTCAAAACAACGGCCAAATCGGGCAAATGCTCAATGCCACCGCAATTATTAACGGGTATATCTACCTTGCGGGCGGCTGTACCGCTACCAACTGCCGTAGCGCCTCTGATAACACAACATACGCGGCAATCAACGGCGATGGCACCCTAGGGGCACCGGCCAACTGTGCAACAGATGGCAACACCCTGGTTGGCACTTGGTGCGTGGACAATCAACACGCGATTACAGTCGGAGGAAGAGGCGGAACTCGAGGCATCGCCGCCGCCGCTACCGCAGTCTACGGCAATAATCTCTATTTGATAGGCGGCATCGACGGTACCGGCAATACTGACGAGATTTATTACACAGCCCTAAACACCGACGGTAGCCTTAATACCTGGTCGGCCGAGTCTATGAGCGGCACCGGAGCCACCGCCGTAGCGTACGAATACGCGTACATGCGCTCCAACCCTGGTGCGGCCAGCACGGCGCCGGCCAACTTGTTTATCTTTGGCGGCTGCAGCAACACCAACAATGCTAGTTGCACCGCCTATACTGACGCCGTCTACAAATGTGACGTGGCCTCAGACGGCTCTATTTCTAACTGTACTACGAGTGGCCAGCTGCAGATTGGTACCGTAAGCGGCGCCACCGGTGCGGGCCTTGCTGGCATGGGAGGTACGGTATATGCCGGCTACATTTACCTCATCGGGGGCACGGCGCCGGGCCAGACTTCCGGCCTGGCAACCGTACGCTATGCGAAATTCGATAACAGCAACGATATTGTGGCAGCCAGCGGCGGCAGCTGGGCCGAGGAGAGCAACCAAATGTCCACGGCCCGCCAATTGGCGGCCGGCTTCGGCTATAACGGCTACATCTATGTCATTGGTGGGTACAACAGTACGAATGGGGTACTGAATGACATAGAGTTTGCCAAGATAAATGTCAGCGATGGCAGTATTGATGCTTTTAAAACCTCGTCTGTAACCATTAATGCCCGCTGGGGGCTTGGCTCACCAGTATCCAGCTCATACGTCTACGTGGTGGGAGGATGTCAAGCCGGTTCGGCTCCGACCGGTTGTTCCAGCATGGAAACTACGGTCGACACTGTGCAGATCTTTAATAACGACAGTGGAGCACCGGCTAGCTACGCGACGTCTAGCAACAACTACACCACCGACCCCAACCGTCTAGGTGTGAGCGCCACGGTGTTGAATGGTTACATATATGTTGCTGGTGGTTGCACCAGTACGACTGATTGCACCGCTGCAACGACTGACGTTTCGTATGCCCAAATAGACCCACAGGGCAATATTGGCGCCTGGACAACCACTTCTTCGTTACCAAACGGCCGCGTCTGGGGAAAGTTAGAGGCAGCCGGAGGTTCTCTTTACTATATCGGTGGCAATAACTCCGGTGGTACCGCCCAGTCGACGGTTTATTACGCGACGCCGGGAACTTCCGGAGGCTACCAATACCGTCAGCCTATTACCCTAAACCATTCACAGGTAGCGGGCGGCTCAGACTTGTCTAACTTCCCGGTGTTAGTTTCATTAACCGAAAACGATCTTAAGACGGCTGCCAACGGGGGCAAAATTCAAAACAGCAACGGCTATGACATTGCCTTTACTGCCGGCGACGGCGTCACTCCCCTGCCTTTCGAGGTCGAACAATATAACGCTA
Organism: Saccharimonadales bacterium (SeqCode); assembly: GCA_035545275.1. GTDB lineage: Bacteria > Patescibacteriota > Saccharimonadia > Saccharimonadales > UBA4665 > DASZYT01. Next base: position 77,272 of record DASZYT010000004.1, read on the forward strand.
CGACAGGCACGTTGCTGGCCTGGGTGAATGTCCCAACGCTGGGTGCTGGCGCCGACACACAGGTTTATATGTACTACGACAACAGTTCTATCACCACCTTCCAGGGCAACGTTAACGCAACATGGAACTCCAATTACAGCGACATTTGGCATCTGCCAGATGGCACCACGCTATCTATGGTAGATTCCACGGCAAACAACCGTACTGCTACGAATCACAGTGCTACAGCCACGACTGGTAAAATTGACGGCGGTGCCAACTTAAACGGCAGTAGCCAATACATTAGCGTTCCCTCTGCCTCCCTTCCCGCTTCCTCCAATTTCACGGTCTCGCTATGGTTCAAGACAACGTCGAATGGTGTACTTTTCTCCGAACAAAACCAACCCATCGGTTCAACACCCTCGTCCTGGGATCCGATGCTCTATGTCGACTCTACGGGCAAGCTACACGGCGGAATCTACGGTGGAGGAGTCCCTAACCTCGTCACCAGCGGTACAGTCAACAATGGTGCCTGGCACAATGCGGTACTGGTAGTCAACAAAAGCAGCAGTACCCAGGCACTGTATCTGGACGGGTCACTCGTTGGTACTGCCGGCAATTCACCTGAAGGACCATTTACAAACGTTTCGATTGGTGCAGGCTACACCAACAGTTGGCCAAACCCACCATCAGGATCTACATCTTACTTTAACGGACAGATAGACGATGTACGCATCGTCGGTTCGGCTACGGCAGAAACAGCCGGCTGGATCACTACCGAATACAATAACAGTAATACTCCGTCGTCTTTTGAGACCGCTGGTTCTGTACAAACTACGAGCCCCACAGGAAATTGGTTTGGAGGTGGCGGTTTGAACTCCTGGGCTACGGCCACGAACGGTTTGCCCCAGTCTCGCGCAAACTTCGGGGCGGCAGTATGGAACAACCGCATCTACGTCGTGGGTGGCGTCAATGGTACAGCCGGCTCAGCAAGCTATTCCACGGCCGGTACGTACAGCTTCACCGTTCCGACAGGTGTAACCTCTCTTACAATCAAGGCCTGGGGCGCCGGTGGTGGTGGTGGTGGTGGTGGCACCTATGGTGGTGGTGGCAGTGGTGGCGGTGGTGGCTTCATTCAGTCCACCCTTAGCGTATCACCCGGGGAAAACCTTACCGTTAAGGTAGGTGGGGGTGGTGGTGCCGGTACGTACCGCACCTATTCTGGCGACGGTGGCGGTGGTGGTGGTTATAGTAGCGCATACAACGGATCTACCCCTCTCGTTATCGCTGCCGGTGGTGGTGGTGGTGGTGGTGCGGCATACTATCCTTATTATGGTAACTCCGGCGGCGGTGGTGCCGGCGGAGGCACGACCGGGTTAAGCGGCAGCTCATCGAATAGTGGTAATGGTGGCGGTGGTGGAACTCCGGCGGCGGGCGGTGGTGCCGGTACGGGTGGCAATAACGGCACGGCTGGGGGATCCCTGACCGGAGGTATAGGTGCAGACGGCAGAGGCGGCACAGGTAATGGTGGCAGTGGTGGCTCAACAGGAGGGGGCGCGGGTGGACGCGGTGATTATACCAGTACCGGATACCCCGGTGGTGGTGGTGGTGGTGGTGGCTATTATGGTGGTGGTGGTGGTGGCGCTCCAACGTATCAATATTACGATGGCGGAGCTGGCGGTGGTGGTGGCTCAAGCTATGGAACGGGTACGGTTACTAACAATACGGCAGGTAGCGGACAAACACCGGGCAATTCTGCCGATCCTGATGCCGGTTCGGCCGGTCAAGGAGGCAACGGTGCCGGAACCCGTGGCAGCGGTAGTGCAGGTACGGCGGGTAAGGTTGTTATCTCCTATGGAAGCACCGACTCACTATATATAAGCCCTCAGCTTAATTCCGGTGGTGATATAACATCTGCTTGGACGGCCAGCAGCAGCTCCATCAACGCCCCGCGCAGTGGCCTGACAGCTGTTGCCTATGCCAATAACTTATACATTTTCGGCGGCAAGAACGGCAGCACATATTACAGCGACAGCCAGTTCGCACAAATCAGCCCCACCGATGGTTCTGTCAGCAGCTGGTCCTACTCCACCACCATGCCACAGGCTTTAGCACAAGGCGATGGCTTTGCCGCCAACGGCTATGTGTACCTGATAGGCGGCCGGTCTGATGACACTACCTGCTCCCCCGTAACGCTCGTTGCGCCTATCAGCGCCAATACCACCATTGCCAGTGGCAACCATCCCACCGGCGTTGGCCAATGGTTCAGAGGCAACCAAAAATATTCCGGCGACCGTTATGGCAATGCAGCCGCATACTACCAAGGAAAAGCCTATGTAATGGGTGGTGCTTGCGGCAGCGGCACACTTACCTATGCCAGCCCGGTCATCCAGCAAACCAGCCTACTCTCCCAGCCACAGGTGGCACATTATTCCATCATGTTCGATACCGACAGCGATGTGTATCCACAAAAATGGCTCCTAAACGGCCTCGACAACTCCATCGGTGCCGAATGGCAACTATCCTACCGCTCTATGACCAACACCACCACGCTGTGTACGTCCCCTGCTATGTCCACCTGGGGTCAAAACACTGATGTCGGCAGTGTCACCTTGGGCACACCGGGCACCTACACTCCCCTCGATGGCAGTGGCACGAACACCAATTGTGCTCGTTTCTTTTACTTGTCGATGGCTATCGACAGTTCGCAGGCCTATGGTTACCCCGACGACGTCACGCGTGGGCCGACCATCACCGACCTGACGCTCGAGTTCACCGCCGACCCTGCCAAGCGCCTCATGCACGGACGAACCTTTACCGGCGGCATACAACAGCCCGACGCCACGCCATTTTAGAGTAAAATAGTAGTATTCATGAGGATTCCTATCACAATCAAAGTGCCGGTGCGCGTGGCCGACCCTACAGACAGCCCAAGCTTAGCTAATGTCATCATTCGTGATGTCAGTGAAGGTTTAGAAAAAATCTCTGTGCGCCTTTTACACCGTCCCATGCCAAGCAACAAGCTCACGCGCAAAAAACCGGTAGTCGGGGGTGAAATACGCCGCTCTTCACCTACGCGCTTCCCTGTTGTATTTCAGCCGCCCACAAATAGCCAGCCCGCGCCCATCGTCATCACGCCCCGGTTGCGTTACACCGTCAAAACCATCCATATTACCCTTACGTGGCCCACTCTGCCGGCGGCCACAGAGGTCTGGCGCAAACTCACCCGACTGCGTAGAAAAGTCTGGCTACGAGTGGGCATCGTTGCCCTGACTGCCGTAATCGCAATAGTCTGCATTCATATATTCGGCAGTAACGGTGGTACGCAACCAGCTAGCCACCCGGCTGCAGCTAAGGCAGCGCCCAAACTCACTCGCGGCACTCCAGATTACACGACCGTATTACCGAGTGGCAAAACAATCAACCAGCTGGGTGGCTGGACACGTATTAGTCCGCCCGGCAAAGATCCTGTGTACACCTATGTAGACAAGATTGGCAAAGTACAACTCAATGTGAGTGAGCAACCTCTACCGGATACTTTTAAGGCAAATACGGCCAGCAAGATTTCCCAACTTGCCGCCAGCTATAACGCCACCGATAAAGTTACCGCTAGCAACAACACCATCGTATATATTGCATCCTCAGACAGTGGCTCGCAATCGGTCATATTCACCAAAGCAGGCTTACTTATTCTGATCAGGTCGTCCGATCAGGTAAGTAATAACCAATGGGTCGACTACGTAAGCGCCCTGCGGTAACCTATTTGGTTATATAGAGGTCAGCTATCACCATAGCGTGCCGCGTATGATACGTGCAGACGACTGTTGCCCGACCGGCTCCCAGCGGTGCCCCTTCTGGAATCGTCCAGTTCCAGCTCACCATCCCAAAATCATCCGCCGCCTGAGGGCTCAGGTTCGGATCGTTGACGGGTACCCGCGCAGTTTGGGAATCATATTTATACACGACAGCTATACTGCAGGCTGACCCCGGATTGGTATGTACCGAAACAGTGGCCGGTGCCCCCGGTGCAATCGGCGAAGTGGCCATTTCGACTGCCGCGCTTTCTGGTATATCTGCCGCTGGTTTTGTAGGCTTGATTTCGCCCGTAGACGCCGAGGCCGTCTGTTGTATCGAAGCTGCGGCAACCGGCACCGATCCATTATCTGTAAACATGACATACACCTCACCTATTCCTATGCACAGCACCAACAATACGACCGCACTGATTACAGCGTTTCGCAGGGGTCGCGGAAGTCGTCGCCTGGGCTCGTCCATGAATACGGGCTTGGTGGGTTTTTTGGGTTTGGCAGGCTTTTTCTTGATAGGCTTCGCGGGTTTTACGGATTTAGGCGGCTTGACGGGTTTCTTTGGGGGTTTGGGCTTAAGTGCCTTGGGGGGCTTAATAGGCTTTGGCTTTTTGGCAGGCTTAGTGGGCTTGGAAGGTTTGGCGAGTTTTGCGGGCTTGGCCGCGGCAACAGCCGCCATAGCAGTCACTGGCTTTGCAATACGAATCTTGGGCGCACGCAATTTGAACCTCTTTTTAGGCCCCGGGTCTTCGATATACGTAACCTCTATGCGCATCAGTTATATCTTATCATGCGAAAAGGCGCACGTGGCAGTACCTATCTCTGTTACACTAGTGTCATGGCATCACTATCTATCGGCATCGTGGGGTTACCGAACGTCGGTAAATCCACCCTTTTTAACGCCCTGACCGACAATAACATTTTGGCGGCCAATTACCCCTTTGCCACCATCGAACCCAACACCGGCATTGTACCCGTGCCCGACGAGCGACTGCAGCAACTGAGCAATCTATACGGCAACTCACCCATCAAGCCGGCTACCGTCACCTTTGTCGACATCGCCGGGCTCGTGGCCGGCGCATCCAAGGGCGAAGGCCTGGGCAACCAGTTTTTGGCTAACATCCGCGCCTGCAATGCCATCTGCCATGTGGTACGTGCCTTTGCCGACCCGAACGTTGTCCATGTCGACGATCAGCACGACCCCAAGAAAGACATAGACGTTATCAATACCGAGTTGATTTTAGCAGACCTACAAACGCTTGAACGCCGTTTGCCTAAAATCCAAAAAGAGGCTAAGGCCAACCCCAAACTCAAGCCCGTGCTCGATACCTATGAGCGCGTACAAAAATTGCTCAACGACGGCACGCCCTTGTCGTCCGTGGATGATATTGAATACGAGCATATCGCCGACCTGTTTTTGCTCACCGCCAAGCCGGTGATATACGTCTTTAATGTCGACGACGACACTTTAGCAGATGATGTTAAAAAACAGAGCCTGCAGAGTGTAGTCGCACCCGCCCGCAGTATTTTTATATCCGCAAAACTCGAAGACGAGCTCAAGGGGCTCGACGATAGCGATGCCCGCGAACTGCTCGCCAGCTACGGGCAAACTGAGCGTGGGCTTGACCTGCTCATCCACGCCGCTTACGACACCCTGGGGCTCCAGAGCTATTTGACTGCCGGCGAGAAAGAGGTCCGCGCCTGGACGATTCCGCACGGTGCTACCGCCCCGCAGGCTGCCGGAGTCATACATGGTGATTTTGAGCGCGGCTTTATAGCCGCCGAGGTGGTCGATTATAACGATCTGTTCGCAGCCGGTTCCCTGGCCGCTGCCCGTGCCGCCGGCAAAGTCCGCACCGAAGGCAAAACGTACATCATGCAGCCAGATGATGTCGTCGAATTCCGTTTCAACGTTAGCAAGTAATTCAAAGAGGTGTTGTAATATCCACCCAAACGTAGTTAACTAAAGCTAGCTAACCATAAGCGTCTGGGTAGGGTGTATGCAAAGGTCATTCCCGGCATTCCAAGATGTAATCAAGGCAGCTGCCGGCGACACTATCGTAGAAGTGCTGATATCTTTATCGGTACTTGCCAGCGCGCTGGGCGTGTCATATGGCATTGCCAACCGTGCCCTCAATAGCTCCCGGGACGCCCAGGAACATACCCAGGCGGTAATGATCGCTCAAGCCCAGCTGGAATTTGCCCGTCAAACCATGGTGTCCAGTAATGGTCATGCCTTTTCCGGGGGCCATCTTTTTTGCTTTGACTCCTCAGGGGCGGTGGTGACGTTTACGACCATTTCCTCGCTGCCCCCTTTGGACGAGGACAACTTCAGCCATTACCCGCCTGCTTGCGCCAATATCAACAGCCTCTACAATGCTTCGGTAAACTATAACTCCGACAACGACAACTTTTCCGCTACGGTACGCTGGTATCGTTTGGGAGGCGGCCGTGACCAAGTGTTGCTCATCTATCGCATCCACGCCCCTCCAACCGGTGGAACGAGCCCCTCTGGCCCTCCACCACCCCCGCCACCGTCCCTCAATTGCCCCAGCTTCAACCTGACCGTTTCCGGCACGGCCCTTAATCGGACAAGATTCCTTTACTATAATGCCGCCCGCAATCACCTCACCTATACCGCCGGCGTAAGCACACCGGCGTTTGATGCGGGCTGCAACTATTACATTGCCATTACCACCGAGGATTTGGTGCATCCAGAGGCAGGGCATATCGAGCCCAATGAATCGCTGGCCGTAAGATTCCTCAGGTCAAATAATACCCAGATAGCTGCCACAGGGCTTACTTGCGATGTAAGACATAACGCCACCACTATGACAACGACATTCGGCAGCACCTTCTCCTTGCCCTCGCTGCCGCAAAAGGTCGAGCTTGACCACTACGAAACCGTGACCGGTGATAGTTCATCAGATAACAGCCTGGACACATATGCCAAGATTTTCTTCTCGACAACACCGTTTACCGGTGATTGCCTCAGCGGAACGTCTTTACCTGGCGACTAAAACCGCCAAAGCCTACAACACGCTACTACCGAGCATTTTAATCGGTGGCCGGAATGGGTTCTTTGGTCAAACCTGCTTCGGTCTGCGACCAGTCCAAGCGTTTGAGTAGCCATTGGTATACTTCGGGGGTAGCCGGGTGCTTACGCCGTGTGTAGTCATTGTCGTTCGAGCTATCACCTGCCAATACGTTGTACTGATATATAAAACCGGGCGCGTGCAGTCCCTTTTGCTGTGCTTGTTGCAGACAATCGTCTTTGAATGCCACACAGGTGTCGGCCATATCGAGGTACGCCTGGAGGTTGTTGTCGACCGTAGCAGAAACCTGTACGTTTAGGATTAATGATTTCGTTACTTCGTTGTCAAACCACTGATCGTAGACCAGGTTGCCCACGTTATAGACGATAAGCTTTCCCTTGTACGCCTCGGTGTCTTCGACCACGTGTGGGTGATCGCCGAACACGGCCGAGGCCCCGAGGTCAATCATCTTGCGATACAACGTCTGTTGCGCAGATGTATGCGACGTAACATATTCCACGCCGCCGTGCGGGAATACCCACACCGGGAAATATTTGGCATACAAACTTATCTGCGCCAGCTCCGCGTCAGTCGGATAGCTATACAGCCAATGATAGCCACACATAGCTATCGGCAGCCGCGTCGCCTTGCCATTGAGCTTGGCCGGCATAGATATGATTTCGCATAAATCAGCGGTTTGCGACAGGTCGTAATGACCGAAATACTGGATGCCGTTCTTTTGCAGATTCGCCTTGGTGTCAGCAAACCCCGAAGCACCGGTGTTGTCGGTATGGTTGTTGGCTAGGGTAAACGCGGTGAAGTATTTGCTGGCGGCAGCAGTGTACGCCGGTGGACACTGCAGGATAAGCCTGTCTACCTGAGTCTGGTATGGCACTGTGTGATCGGTAATGGGGCACTCCATGTCGCTGATCCAGCCATCATAGCGATCCGGATGGAATTCACTCAACCGCGAGAAGGGCCAATCGTATTTCAACGGTGACCTTTGCGCATAATAATCAATACCCCGGCCCCAGAACACATCCCCAGAAATCAAATAACTGCCGCTCACTGTTTTTACCGGAGCTGGCGGCGCCTTTTTAGGCACCGTAGACGCTGCGGTAGAAGCTTTCTGGGTTTTTGGGGTATGATATTTTGCCCAATAAACCCCACCCACAGCTGCCGCCGCGAATACAAGTATTACACCGGCGATAATAAGTCGTCTTTTCACCTAGGCATTACTATAGGCCTACGGGAAATCCTGTGCAATAATCCTCTTGCTTAGGCGCGCGGTGTGAAACCGCCAAAACCCATGTAACGTCGCTGACGAGTCATCATGGGAAGCCGCGTATAGGCACTGATAACGGGGGCTACGCGGCGAATGCCACCCATGCTCACCTGCAAATGGCTGACCGAAGGTTGAGATGGAGTGTTTGCCGGCGGAGCTTGCACTGAGGCCGTGCCACTAAATGACGGCTGCGCAGCCTGTGATTGTTGAGTCGTCGCTTGGCCAGGTGGCGTTTGTTCGAGCATCAGGTAGTGCTGCCTGATTTCCATGACGCGCTGCTGCACAAAGTTGAAAAACTTGCGCATCTTGGCTTGGTTATAGCCCGTAAAGCGCACGGTTTGGTTGGGTGTAAAGATACGAAGAGTGGCGTTAAAGAGGTTGTGGTTGTAATCAACTTCGGCAATCATGTCGAAACGAACATCTTCCAGGGTCAGGTACATCGGCTTTTTATCTATAAGTAACACTCGTAAATCGGTGGCAGCCAACATGGCAAAGCCGCCTTCATACTGCCCGTTGAGACATTGCTGAATTTTTTCTCCTGGCAGTAATATATTTGCCAACTCCCGCATTTCGGCTCTCCCCCAGAAACGGATCGAGCAGCCTATCTGCTTGAGCTGGTCTTCCAACTCCTTTAACCCTACCATAACCCCTCCTTCATTACATCCATATCTTACCGCTGATAGCATTACATCATGGTAAGGATTCTTACCATAAGCACAAGATTTATATCACACAGGGTGTTTGGGTTTTTATTCAGCCTATGGCATACTGAAGATATGTTCGCCACCCGAAAGCAAACGGACGAACTGGTCGAACTGTTTCGCTCCAAAGGAGTGAGGCAATCGTACAAAAAGGGCAATTACATCATCCGCCCCGGGGAAACGCCGCCCGGGGTTTTTTATATACAGCAGGGGTTGGTGAAGGCCTATGACATCACCAAATATGGCGAAAACAACTTACTGATTGTCCGCAAAGACGGGGAGATTTTCCCGCTCATTTGGGCGCTCACGGGCGAAGAGCGACATATCATATATGAGGCCTTAAGTACTCCTACCATCACCTGTCAGGTTTCGCGCAACACCTTTACTCACTTTCTGCAGTCCAACCCGGAAGCCCAGGCCCCCCTGCTCGATATGACTATCGAGATGTACCGTCTGCATAGCGAACGTATCCTAAATCTGGAGTACCGCTCGGTCAGGGAACGGCTTATTTCGTTCTTATTCACTATGATGCATCGGTTTGGTACGGTTACCAAAGACGGGACGCTCATATCGGTGCCCCTGCGGCACCAGGACATCGCCAGTTCTATCAACGCTACCCGCGAAACTACCAGCCGCGAAATTGCCACCTTGCAACGCAAGGGTCTGCTCGAGAATTCGCAGCAGAATATTCTTATCAAAAACCCCAAAGAACTGCAGAAATATCTGCAGAGGTAATCGTTGCTACTTCCAGTTTAGAATTATATTGCTAAGCGTTTTTACAACAGTGTCTTGGTCGGGTACATCCTGCTGATCATAGTAATGATCGGTGGAAATGTACTCGCCGACCACACTTAGGCAATACAGCTCGTCTGCCAGCACGTGCATACGGTCTACCGCGTCCACGCTGGCTAGCGGCGTAGCTATGATTACCTTTTCTATCGCGATAGGCTTCAAAAACGCCACGGCTACATCCAGCATAAAGCCACTCGAAAACCCATCGGCCACCAAAATAATATTGTGCCCTTTCAGCAACTCTTTGCGTATCAGACCGTCCCCGCCCAACAACTGGTTCATGTGCTCGAGCCGACTAAACTTTTCTTGGTCAATCAGGCTGTGATATTCCATGACCATTTCGTCAATTTCCGACTGTGCATACTTTTCGTTATACGAAAACGAGCCATCTTGCGTAATAGCAGCAATGGCATCTGGCTCTTGCGGTAATTTTATTTCCTCAGCCAGGAGCATGTTAAGTACGCAGTGCAGCTGGGCAGCAATTTGCGCGCCTACCATTACACCACCGTTATTTAGCGCGACCACGGCGCAGTTTTCATAGCGGTATTTGGGCACCAATTGGCTCGCGAGCATGCGCCCCGCCTGCAGTCTCGAAGCAAAATACATATCTCTTAGTGTAGCATTTTGCTTGAGGCTATTTTATATATCAAACCTACGCGGCGGCAGGTAAATCATACACGTTGAAGTTTTGCTTCCCATTCTGGCGCAATCCGGTCAGCTGCGAAAGGTCACTCCAATGCCATGAATTGCCGTCGTTCGCTAACCAACCGTATGCACCATGACCGTTCGCCCACTGTAGTAGTTGACTCGCATTAGATACAAATAACGACGTATTGTACTCAGGCATAGCAGGGCCATTCACAGAGAGACGACCCACGGTTGTATCCTCAAGCAAGTACTTAAGCGCCATACCGGCCGCTAAGTGGTCGGGGTGCGGTGGTTGTTCGTACTCATCCGCATAACGCTTTAGGACCGGGCTATTCGCTACCTTACGGTTATGGTATGCATACTTATAGGAGGCATCGACAGTAAGCAGAGGCGTCATGCCATAGGTGGATATACTGTACTTTTCCGCCAGCTCAACAGCTGTTACTACCTGTTCGGTAGCAAGGCCCTCGTCAGAGTAATTATGCAGGATCAGTGTCAGTCGCCGTGAATCTTGGGTATAGCCGGCGAAGACAGCATGATCACTTTTTGTCTGTGGTGGTCCCATCTCATAGCCGACTTCCGAGAAAAATTGCAGCCAGCTAGATATACGTTTACTCTTGCACTCATCGCTCCTGAAGCCGCCGTTTTGGATACAGTGTACACTTTCTCCTCCTTGCGTCATCAGACTAATAATCAAATGCGGGCTATATTCCAGGAGTGACCAGGCCGAGATAGCATCGTCGGGGTGCGGCGCTATAGCGTGTACTACCCCTTGGGCAGACAAAATTCTGAGCCGCGCGGCGATTTCACTGGAAGTTTGAGCAGCAATTGAACTCTCACTGGGAGAAGGAGAAGGCGATAATGGCACACTGGGCAAAGGCTCATACGCTGGCGAGGCCTGATCCGATGTAGGCGCCTCGGCTGCGGCCCTGGTACTGTCCGCTCGGCAACTGCTAAGCAGATGCGTTGCCGCGCCCACACCGACAACTTTGCCGCCTAAACGCAAAAAATCCCGACGCGACATATCTTCAGTTTTTGCTGGTGAAGATAGCTCGCCGGAATATCCCAAAACAGACTCTTTCTCCCGCCCCTCATTCGTAAGCTTATACCCATGCTACGCCCGTTGCGTTTGTGATTGCAAGCCTTGTTTTATCTTGAGGAGATAAAAGCGTTCGAGGTTGCCTTTGGGGGCACATGAGACAAACCTACGGTTTTTCTCATCGCGCGGGGTCGCGGAATGAATCCGCCGACTCCGGCTGCTCTTTTCCCTTATTTATCGCTCTTTCGCAGGAGATAAAAGCGTTCGAGGTTGCCTTTGCTGCCCGCCACAGCGGAATCGGCTTTGTTGATAATGACAAACTGCTGACGTGCCCACGTTTCAAAATCTTTCAGGATGTCGCGGCGCATTTTGTCGTTTTTAATGACACCTTTGTGTTTCAAGCTGCTCTGCCCCGCTTCAAACTGCGGTTTTACCATCGCCACGATGGCTGTATCACGGCCGACGAGCCGGGCGACATGGGGCAAAATGTCGCGCAAGCTGATAAAGCTCACGTCCGCCACGACCACTTCCACTTGCTCCGTTGGTTTAAAATCGCGGATGTCGGTCTTTTCGTGCAATTTAATACGTGGATTGCCCGCTAGACTTGGGTGCAGCTGGTCGGTACCCACATCGACGGCTATTACCTTTTTTGCCCCTTGCTGCAAGGCCACATCGGTAAATCCTCCGGTGGAGCTCCCCACATCCAGCACGGTTTTGCCACGAAAATCTATGCTCAGTGGTTTTAGGACTGAGAATAGCTTTTCACCGGCGCGCGACACGAACCGTTGGTGCATCGCCTGGGCTATGTCCGCAGCCTCGCTCACCAAAAATCCAGGCTTGGTCACCACCGTACCATTGACCTTTATAAAGCCGCGACGGATATCATCCTCGGCTTGGCTGCGTGTGGCCGCCAGCCCGCGTCGCATAAGTTCCTTGTCCAATCGCTGCTTTGTTGAATTCGTCATATTGAACTCGTTTTAAGTGACGATGAAACACCTACTCCTTTACGCGTTCGCGATACGCGCCGGTGGCAGTATCGACAGATATCAGGTCGCCTTGTTTGATGAACGCCGGCACCTTGATGGTAATGCCGGTTTCGAGCTCCGCGCTTTTGGTGATGGCCGTACTGGTATCACCCTTCACGGCATCTTCGGTGTATACCACCTTGAGCGGCACGTTCTTGGGCAATTCCACGTTGATAGGCCGCCCGTCAAAGAACTGTAGCTGCACCACGTCGCCCTCTTTGATATAACCCGCACCGTCACCCACCAGGTCGGCTGGCACTTCAAACTGCTCAAACGTGTCTTGGTTCATAAAATAAAACGTGTTGCCGTCGTTGTACAGGTACTGCACGTTTTGGGTGGTCACGTCGGCACTGTCCAACTGCTCGTTGCCCTTGAAGGTTTTCTCGAGCACCTTGCCGTCCACGAGGCTCTTGATGCGTACGTTCACGATGGAGCCGCCCCGGCCCATCACTTTCTGTTTGTAGTCCACCACCCGATACGGGTCGCCTTCCCACTGGAACAATGTGCCCTTTTTTAGATCAGTAATACTCAGTGCCATCACTTCTCCTTATCGTACATTATCAGATATTTGTTCGGCCTGGGCGGTCAGCTGCGCCACATCCACCGGACCGAACACATTAAACTCGCTGGCCGCCAGGATATGCCTGCGCACCTGGTCCAGCCGCTTTTTTGCCACCTTGGCATTTTTTAGCTGCTCATCACGCGTTTCACTCAGCTCATAGTCGCGCACGTCCAGTCGCGCATCGGTCAGCTCACGCCGGAGCGTCGTGATAGTCTTGCGCTGGCCTGCTGGCAACGAGAAGAGGTCAAAAGCCGACAGCGCACCATTCAGCTGGGCTTCCAGCTGCTTAATCAGCAAAAACGGCGACTGCTGCTCCACCCGTAGCTACCTTAGTTGTTAGCTACGAAGGGCAATAGTGCAATGTGTCGGGCCCGCTTGATAGCGGTGCTCAAACGGCGCTGCTGGCTCTCGGTCAGGCCAGTTTTCTTGCGGGTTTCAATCTGTCCGTACACGTTTACGTAGCGCTGCAAGGTCTTGAAATCCTTGTAGTCGAAATATGCAACATCTGTACGGTGTTTAAAAATCTTTGCCATTACTGAACTCCTTTCTTAAAAATTTGGTTCTAGTGCGTAGGATTGGATGCGGTGCAAGGCAGCGACGAGAATCGAACGAGCCGTACGAGTGGTACGGTGAGCGAGATTCGCAGGAAGCTAACACCGCACTGCGCCAAGAGCGGCTCTGGAGTAGCTGGCTCTGCCAGTTAGCAGAGAGCCGCGGCCTACGTGCTAGAAAGGGATGTCGTCGAGGTTAATGGGCTCATCGCCCACATCCTCGATGACCACATCATCATCTTGCGGTTTCTTGCTGGGTGCTGGTTTGCTGGCCGGAGCAGCGCTGCTTCCGCCACCATTGCCACCACCGTCGCCTTGGCCCGGGCCACCCAGGAAGGTGACGTCCTGCGCTACCACTTCCACCTTGCTGCGCTTCTGGCCATCTTGCTCCCAGCTGCGGGACTGCAAGCGTCCGTTTACCAGGCAAGGTCGGCCCTTGCTCAGATACTGCGCCACGCGCTCGCCTAGCGGCCCCCAGGCTACAATATCGATGTAGTCGGTGACTTCCTGCCAGTTGCCGTCTGAGCCCTTGTAGCTGCGGTTGAGCGCCAGGCTAAAGCTGCAGACATTTTGCCCATTCGGCGTTTGCCTGAGCTCAGGATCACGGGTTAGATTCCCCATTAAAACTACTTGGTTGAAACTTCGTGCCACGATAGCACCCTCCTTATAAGACATATGTCTTAGCTTAATTTTGTACTTTCACCCTACGCCTACACGTAGCGGTTCGTCAACTACTCTTCGTTATCGTCGCTGCTGTCGTCGCTGCTGGCAGCCTCACCACGCTTGGCAGCTTGCTCGGCTTTCTCACGCTTGGCAGCTTCGGCTTTGGCAATCGCCTTGAGGTCCGGCTTGGTAATCAAGAACCGGATCACCTCGTCGGTGATGTTGAGCGTGCCTTCCACTTTGCGGACGGCTTCGGCTGGCAATTCCACGGTGTAGAAAACATACACGGCGTGTTCATTGCCTTTGATGTTGTAGGCCAGCTTGCGCTTGCCCCAATTGTCCACGTTGGTAATTTTACCGCCGTTGTCGGTAAAGATTTTTTCCACGCGGCTTGAGCCCTTTTCCAGATCTACTTCCAGATCAGGATGGTACAGCACAGCAATCTCGTACTGGTTCAAAGCTTGAACTCCTTCCTTTGGGTTAGCCCATACGCCTTAGAGCTATGAGCTGAAGTTAGTTTGTAACCGGTTGATTATACCCTAAATCACTCTGTTAAGCAACCAGGGCTTCTGCATCATGCTCTTCTCTAATCCTGGCCTTCAGTCTTCCAAAGACTACTGCCAGACCGCCACGCGATCCGAGTGTGCCCACCAACAAATCCGCACATTCTTCCGGCGCATCTGGGCGCAACCTTCTCTGTACTTTCGCGCGCTTATACTTATCGACTAGCCGTTCACCACAGAAAAACGTATTCTCCACTAATATCCTGGCCGCATCTCTGAGCATCATATAGCCTACTTCCGGATGACTCGTCGATTCAAAGATTTCGCTGCGCCGTTGATATGCATCGACATACGGTACAAACTCTAGCAAAATATTGGTCGCATACTGGTGTATAGGGTTAATCTCGTCCTGTGGCGGGATAACCCTATTGCCTTCCCCGCGCCAACGCATATGCAATGCGGGAACCGTCTCAAGATCTGTTTGCAAACGCGCCAGCCCCCATACACCGGGCTTTAGTAATCGATCATCCTCGGCACGTGTTGCACACCGCACCTCTGGATCTCCGCTAAAAACATCCAGGCCCTCATGGGGTACGTGCCCCCCAATAGCCATGGTAAATGCCCCTTGTTGTTGGGCATGTGTCTCAGGCAGGGCAGCGGGTACTGAGCACTGCGCATGTATTGAGCGTGGGCCACTGTTATGAAGTCGGGCATATGCTCTTTGTACATACACATGACGTAAGGCGTGACCGGCAAGATAAGTCTCCGGGAAATTATGGTGATGTTTCGTCCAACTATCCCTAAAGCTCTCGGAGGGCAATATAAGGGGATATGAAAGACCCGTCTCAGGATTGACGGGAATGCGAGGACGCGGATCGCCCTGCGCCCGCAAGTCCAATGTAGCAGACCCAATTAAAAAGCCCCCGTCATTGACAGGGGCTTCAGAGGGCGGCATAGCACAGCCGGCCTGGAGCTTTTCGCCTGGTGCCATTGGTGCGTATGCCACTGCATTCCCTCCATTTGCAGTTTGTATTTTCCTACATTTAATCGCGCTTACGCTTGTTTGGCAAGCCTAAAATGTACAACGTTAGTCTACTCGACAAGCTCGGTATCGGGTATTGCGTCCTCGGTAGCAGCGCCGCCGCCGAACACTTCATCCATTGAGCGCACCAACACTTCGCGGGGACGACTGCCATCGGCCGGCCCGACAATACCCTGCTCTTCCATAGTTTCGATGAGCCGAGCTGCCCGGCCATAGCCGATACGAAGCCGCCGCTGCAGCAAGCTGGTACTAGCCTTACCGCCCTCTATCACTACCTGCACCGCATCGCGCCACATGTCATCATCGGCGTCGTTGCTGCCGTAGTCGGCCACGACGCCACCCTTGCCGTTCAGTTGCACGGGCTGGCTGATAATCTCGTCGTCGTACTGCGGCGGGCGCTGCATGCGGATAAAGTCGGTGATTTTCAGCGTTTCATGATCGTCAATGAAGGCACCCTGCACGCGCTTTGGCTTAGGCATGTCAGCCGTCAGCAGCAGCATGTCGCCCTGCCCCAACAGCTTTTCGGCACCAATCTGGTCGATAATGGTCCGACTGTCGACCTGGCTCGCGGTGGTAAAGGCAATGCGGGCCGGCACGTTGGCCTTAATAAGGCCGGTAATAACGTCTACACTCGGGCGCTGCGTGGCCAGCACCAGGTGGATGCCCACCGCTCGTGCCTTTTGGGCGATACGCACAATGAGTGCTTCTACGTCCCGGGCAGCCATCATCATCAGGTCAGCCAGCTCGTCGATAACAATTACAATGTAGGGCATGCCTTCGCCCTGTTTTAGCGCATTATATTCTGCAATGTTACGCCGCTTTACTTCTGCAAGAGCACTGTAGCGGCGCTCCATCTCGGCCACCGCCCACTTGAGGGCGCTGATACACTTCTCGGGTTCTGTAATCACTGGGGTAAGCAAATGTGGTATGTCATCATACGGCTTGAGCTCCACTTGTTTAGGATCAACCAAGATAAGCTTTAGGTCTGCCGGGCTATTGCGGTACAGCAAGCTCGTCAAAATGGTGTTAATCATCACTGACTTACCAGAGCCAGTCTGTCCGGCTACCAGCACGTGGGGCATTTTATCCAGATCGGCCACAATGGCCGTGCCGGCAATGTCTTTACCAATGACAAATCCCAGTGGGCTCTTTACCTCTTGCCACTCACGTGACTGCAAAAGTGAGCCAATGCGCACAGTGGCCGGCTTGATATTCGGCACCTCGATGCCTACGGCACGCTTACCCGGGATAGGCGCTTCCATACGGATGGAGTGTGCTGCCAAATCAAGCGCTAAGTTGTTTTCGAGCGCGGTAATTTTAGTGAGCTTAACTCCTGTGGGCGGCTTGAGTGTGTACTGCGTCACCCTCGGTCCTACGTTAGCGCCCTCCATTTCAACATTGATATTAAAGTTGTCAAATGTCTCTTTGATAATCTGCGCGTTAGCGTTCACATCGCCCGCGTCGGCTTTGTCTTGCTTTTGATTCAACAGCGTTGGCGAGGGAAATTGCCAGTCAGGATCGCTGGCCGTGGTAAGTGCTTCATGGTTTTCAGAAGGCGCTAGTTTTTGGGCAGTATTTTTAAGTGTACTCAGGCGGGCTTGCTCGCGTTCTGCAGCAGAATGGTGGATTACTGGCACGCCTTCGTTTAGCTTAAAGCCCTCGTTTTCGGCTGCCCGGGCCTTCAGGGCAGCTAGCTCGCCATCTTCTTCGCTCTCAGACTTCTTAAACAGGTTGGCCAAGTTTAGCAGTGCCTTGGGGGAGATCCCAAAGGCGAAAAATGCCGCCAAAACAGCCAGTACCAAAAACACGAGTGCTGCCGGGAATTTGTCGAGTGCATTCAACACGGCACTCCCTACAGCGGTACCTACACCGCCCCCGTGTCCCCCCTGCCACGTGCCATCCAGGGCTTTACTGGCAAATACCACATCAAAAAGTGCACCTACAAATACCAGCGCACCTAGTATGCTTGTGAGTTTACCCAGCGGAATTTGCCGGTCTTCACTCTTGAATTTGTATACGCCCCAGTACACCAACACGAGGGGGCTGAAGTATGCTGCCCAGCCAAATGCCCAGTAAACGCCCTTGAACATGTTGACCGGCAGCGGACCTCCGGCGCCAAAGCCGCCAAACAGCAATAATACTGCTGCCAAACACAGCAAAATAGCACCCGTCAGTGGCCAGAATGGTGATTTTTCAATCACTACTTCTTCGGCTTTTTTGCGTGGCTTTGCTTTGTTCGCTTGCTTTTTCTTTTTAGCCATAACAGTTTTTATATTATACCCTCAAAACGGGTGACGGGCTAGCCTATTCTTGCCGCTGCTCGTCTATATGTTTACGGATATTAGTTATACGCCGATTGGCTCGTTCAAGTTGCTCTTGGTTACCACTTTGAAAAGCCTGTTTTTGAGCTTCAAGCTCAAGTCTCATATGATCTTCGGGGCTAAGGTAGGTTGCGGGAGACCGGGGCACATACCCAGAAGAAGCAGTCCTGTTGACGTAATCAAGAAGCCACAAATTCAGCTTATCCACCTCTTCTGCACTATGACCAGCAATGGCTTCTTGCTGGGCGGCAAGTGCCTCTCGTATTGGGTCGTCCGAAGATGGTTCAGAAGGTATTTCTGCCATAAAAATATTATAGCAAAAATTACTACATTTGTCAATCCGCTTGTGCTTGGACCATGACCAGTCGTAAGCGAGTTTTAGGGGGCGGCTTCTTCGGAAGTAAGCTCGGTAGCACCGACACCTACTACTTGTTCGGGAACAAAAGAAACATGCCTGCCCGCGTTAAGCGCACTCTGTCCAGCCCACGAGGTATTGGCAAGAGGCCTACGCAATGACGAAAGCTCCAGAAGCCCCCTAAAACTTCCCCACCAGGTATCACTTACCAGTGCGGGTACCTCATCATGCGCTCGAAAGTTATGTACTTGCCATTCCGGGTTTACGTAGGGGTCTCTGGCTTTAGACATCGCTAGTCTACACGCGGGTCTTGGGTCAGCAGACGTGCCCGCATCTCTTGGAAACGGCGCTGCTGCTCAGCAGCAATTTCATCGGCCGTCTTGGTATGCCCATTGCTGGACGTCTTCACTTCGCCCTTGGCACCCACCACGTTCACTACAGGGATGACGATGGGGCTGCGCTGGGTCTGCTCAAACAAATAGTGCGTAACGTGATCTTTGAGTTCGGCCTTGAAGCGGTCTAGATCAACCCGCTTGAAGCGCTGCTGCACTGCCCGCTTGAGCTCGTTGCGGAGCCCGTTCATGACTTCCTCGTTTTCGCGCATGTAAATGAAGCCTCGCGAAATGATGTCGGGGCTGGTCATGAGGCTGCCCGACTTTTTGTCGATGGTAAGCACCACGGCCACCAAGCCCTCTTGGGCCAGCAGCACGCGGTCTTTGACTACTACGTTGTTCACAATAGCGCCGGTTTCATCTACCAGGATGGTGCCGTGCGGCACTTCGCCCACGACCTCCATGCTATCGGGTGTGAATGCTACCACTTGCCCGTTGTCGACGTTTACGGTGTTCTTGCGTGGGATGCCCTGGCGCACCGCTTCTTCGATGTGATGCCACTTAGAGCGGAAAGAGCCGTAGATGGGCATAAAGAATTTCGGCTGAGTCATTTGCATCATTTCGCCGTATTCCTCCAGGCTGGCGTGACCAGATACGTGCAGCGGTCCACAGCCGTCCACCTCTGTGTGGTCGGCACGGAAAACGTGCACGCCAATCTTCATGAGGTTGTCCACCATATCGCCAATGAGCTTGTCGTTGCCGGTTTCCGGAATAGGCGTACCAGACAAAATGACGGTATCCTGCGCCTTGAGCTTCACGTGCTTGTGGTCACCGCTAGCCATGCGCTGCAAGGCCGAGCTGGGCTCGCCCTGTACCCCGGTAGAGATGACTACCAACTCTTCGTCTTTTAAGTTTGACACGCTGGCAATCGGTACGAAGGTGCCTTTGGGGATACGAATCATGCCGTATTTTACGGCCACTTCCAGAGTGCTCATCATGCTGCGGCCATCCATGGCAATCTTGCGCCCGTGGTGCGCCGCTGCGTTCACCAGCATCTGGATACGGTTGATGTTACTCGAGAACATCGCCACAAACACACGGCCAGGGGCCCGTTCCAATAGGTCAATGAAGGTCGGCTCGATGATGCTTTCGCTGGGTGTACGACCCGGGCGCTCAGAGGTAGTGCTATCGCTCATCAGCACCAGCACGCCTTCTCGGCCCAATTCCTTCAGTCGCTCGGTATCGCTGCGCTCGTGGTCGAGCGGGCTCGGGTCCAAGCGAAAGTCGCCGGTGTTGATTATGCGCCCTACCGGCGTGTCCAGCACAATGCAGGTACTGCCCGGAATGGAGTGCGTGATGCGCACAAATTCCACAAAAAATGATCCAACTTTGAGCCGTTCATGCGTTTCCTCGTTCATGGTAACGGTCTTGAGTTCAAAGCCGTCGGGCATAGGCAGACCAAAGTTTTCAAACTGCTTTTCGACCATACCGATGGTGAACCGGCTGCCGTAAATAGGTGCCGGAAACTGTGGCACAATGTGCGGCAAGCCGCCGATGTGGTCAAGGTGGCCGTGAGTAATGAGGTAGCCGCGCAATTTGTGTTTAATTTGTTCTAGGTACGTTGTGTCAGCAATGCCGTAGTTGATGCCCGGCAAGTCTACGCCCAGGTCGTTACCGCAGTCCATGACAACAGCGTCGTCTTTGTATTCCACGACCAGCATGTTTTTGGAACCACCGCCGTCCATACCGCCCAAACCGATAATTTTCAGTCGCGGCTGGTCGTCGATGACGTTGGCGCGTTGTGGCTTACCCTGCGGCACGTTGGCCGCAGCGTACTGGCTGGCCACCCTTTGGGCGTCCATCTGCGAGCGCTTTTGGGCACGTACGGCCTGGCCGCGTGATACTTTGAGATTGGCGCCCAAACCTTGGTCTTGGCGACCACGGTTGCCGCCATTGCGGTTGCCGTTATTTCTGGGTGGGCGGCCTTGGTTGTTATGTTTCTTTTCTTCCATGTATATTCTCCTTTTCGAGTTTAGTTAGAAGATTTAATTTTCTTGATGATTGCTGGGATCAGTGCAAAATCGTCTATCAGGGTTTGTCTCATTGACCCATTGTAGAGAGCAGCAGCGGGGTGAAATAAAGGTAGATATACTCTCCCTTTATAGCGCTTCGGCTGGCCATGAACCTGGCTAATTTGCAGATCCGGCAGGAAGCAATTGAGGCTGTGGCGCCCAAGGGTCACCACGAGCGTAGGCTCAATTATATCCAGCTGGGCCTGTAAATACGGTAAGAAATCCTCTTTTTCTTCGGGCAATGGGTCGCGATTGTTCGGCGGCCGGTATTTGACGATGTTGGTGATGTAAATGTCTTTCCTCTCCAGTCCTATCATCTCGAGCATCTCGTTCAAAAATTTGCCGGCAGCCCCCACGAACGGCTTGCCCTGCTCATCCTCGTTCTTGCCCGGCGCTTCGCCGATGAACACAATGTCGCTGTCCGGGTTTCCGTCGCCGAACACCAACTGCGTGGCCGTTTTAGCGAGGTCTGGGCAGACTTTGTCGTCCAAGATCTTCCGCTGCAAGTCATCGAGTTGTTGCTGCTTATTTGTGGCCATGGATAACGTTATTAACAAGTTTTACGATATTTTGTAAACCGCCGACGAGAAAAATCAGTAGCAGCAGATAAAGCCACAAATTACCGCTGTCGATGGCAAGGCTCGCGAACACATACGCCAGACCGAGCTCCACAAGCCCGAAAACGGCATAGCCGAAACGGGTCTTGTGAAACTGGTTGATCTGCGTAAATGCGTTCATCTATTTCTTGTCTTTAAGCTCGCGGGCGGCGGCTTTCATGGAAAGCTGCAACCGTCCTCGGTCGTCGATAGCAACGAGTTTGACGGTAACTTTGTCACCTTCTTTGACCACGTCGCTGGGTTTGTTGACCCGCTCTTCGGCCATTTCCGATACGTGTACCAGGCCATCTTTGCCTGGCATAATCTGCACAAAGGCGCCGAAGTCCATCACGCTCACCACCGGCTTGTCGACGTAAATCCTGCCCACTTCCGGTTCCTCGACGATGCTGGCAATCCACTGGCGGGCCGCGTCGATGCTCTTTTTGTCAGGGCTCGCGATCATGATGGTGCCGTCGTCCTTGATGTCGATTTCGGCACCGGTTTCGCCGGTAATCTTCTGGATGGTCTCACCACCCTTGCCGATGACTTCACGGATCTTGTCCGGGTTGATCGTCATGGTTTCGACACGCGGTGCGTACGGGCTGAGTTCCTTGCGAGGTGCTGGAATGACTGTGAGCATATGCGCCAGAATCTCGGCGCGACCCTCTTTGCCCTGCAACAGCGCCTGCTTCAGCACGTCCACCGGCAAACCGTGCACCTTCATGTCCATCTGGAGCGCGGTAATACCTTCGGTTGTACCTGTTACCTTAAAGTCCATATCGCCTGCAAAATCTTCAGCGTCGGCGATGTCACTTAAAATGTACGGCTTATCGCCCTCGAGCATCAGGCCCATGGCGATACCGCTCACCGGCCGCTTCAGCGGCACGCCGGCGTCCATCAGCGCCATACAGCTGCTGCAAGTCGCCGCCATGCTGGTCGAGCCGTTCTGGCTCATAATTTCGGTGACAGAGCGGATGGCGTACGGAAACTCGTTTTCATCCGGCAGTACAGCGGTCAGGGCGCGCTCTGCCAAGTAGCCGTGGCCAATTTCACGGCGGCCCGGGCTGCCTAAGCGGCGCACTTCGCCGACGGTCCAGCCGGGCGCGTTGTAGTGGTGCATGTAGCGACGCTCGCCCTCATGCTCCATGGTGTCGACCAGCTGGGCGTAGCTGAGCGGGGCCAAGGTAACGATGTTCATGCCTTGCGTCACACCGCGGGTAAACAGGGCTGAGCCATGGGCGCGCGGCAAAAAGCCGACTTCGCTGGACAGCGGGCGGATTTCGGTGAGCTGGCGGCCGTCCGGGCGCAGCTGGTGCTCCACGATGCCCTTGCGCACATCCTTGTGCACGGCCATCTGGAAGGCTTCGTCGTATTCGTTCTTGACCGCGTCAAAGTCTACGCCGAGCTTCTCGGCAAAATGCTCGTGCATCTGCTCGCGCAGCACGCTGATCATCTCGTTACGTTCCGGGTACGGCTTGCGAATTGCTTCGCCGAGTTTACCCTCGACCCACTTGTCGACGAGTTTCTGAATTTCTTCATTGGGCAGGTCCAGCTCATACTCTTGCTTTTCTACCCCGACCTTCTTGACCAGCTCCTGCTGGAGCTTGATGGCCGGCTGGATGGCGTCGTGGGCGTATTGCAGGGCTTCGGCGATGGTTTCTTCAGACACTTCCTTGGCGCCGGCTTCGACCATCATGATGGCGTCGGCAGTGCCGGCCACAACGAGGTCGAGTTCGCCGTTGTCGAGCTCCTCACGGGAGAGAAATGCGGTTGGTTTGCCGTCCTTGAGGCCCACGCGTACGCCGGCCACTGGGCCGTCGAACGGCGCACCGGTGAGCATGAAGGCGGCGCTGGTGGCAATCATGGCGATGGCGTCCGGCCGGAAGTTGGGGTCGGTGCTGAGTACCGTCGCGATGCCCTGGGCCTCGTTGCGGTAGCCTTTGGGCCACAGCGGGCGGATTGGGCGGTCGATGAGCCGGCCAATCAGCACGGCTTCGTCAGATGGGCGACCTTCGCGCTTGATGAAGCGGCTGCCGGATATTTTGCCAGCGGCGTAGAACTTCTCTTCGTAATCGATGGACAGCGGGAAATAGTCCATGCCCTGCACTTTGTTCGGGCTCACCATGGCAGTGCCTAGCACCACCGTGTCGCCGTAGCGCGCGAGTACGCTCGCCGATGTGCGAAAACCGACGCGGTTCACTTCCAAGCTCAACGGTTTGCCGCAGAACTCTGTCTCTACTTTTATGATTTTCTTGCCGTATGGGTTGATGATGTCTCCCATGGGTTCCTTTCACAGAAATTGCAAGCGGGGTGCAAATATACAGCCCCTTGTGCCTGAACGCGAGCGTATATCTGTGGCTCCGCCGGCAATTTCCTACTGGTTAGGTTAATGTGCACAAGTTTTTAGCCTCGATATTCGAGGCCAATGACCTATACGCAAGAGATTTTTTCAGAAATAGTGCAGTTTGCGATGCAAATCGAAGCCCGTAAACGAGTCGTACTAGACGGTACGGTGAGTGCGGACTGGAAATTTGCGCGCAAACTGTGCATTTTTGAAAAATCTCCTAGCGGCGGATGCCGAGTTTTTGGATAAGTTCTAGATATTCCTTGCTATCGTGGTCTGCGATATAGCGCAGCAAACGGCGGCGCTTGCCAACAGCCTGCAGCAGCCCGCGGCGAGCAGCGTAATCGTGCTTGTTCACCTTGAGGTGCTCGGTGAGCTCCTTGATTTGCTCGGTCAAAATGCCAACCTGTACAGCCGAGCTGCCGGTGTCATTCTTGCTAGCTTGAAGGTCTTTAATAATCTTGCTCTTCTTCTCTGTTGAGATCATGTACTTCCTTGTGCATTAAAGAGATTAATAAGATGGCGTTACCCGCAATTATACCAGAGGCCCACCCCTAAAGCAAGCTAAATGGCGATTCCGCTCCTCACTTTGAAGCGACGCTACCTTGGGGTGTGACAAGCTCGCTTGGAGAAAGGGCTTTGGCGAACCCATTTGGGGAGGCACTATAGACTGCGACATTGCCAACATTTCTAGCGATTGCTTCATGCCACAAGTATGTTTCAGGTGCACTTACCATAGATTCTTCAACAATCATTGCGCGTATACCCGGCTTTCCCACAAAGTGCCGTAGAAAGGTCGCTATCATAGCTTTGCGTACATCTTCATATTTCCGCGCCTTTTCCGCGAAAGTACGCGCTGGAACCATAAAATTTGAATCGGGAGACAATGGTATTTGCAGGTCCTCTAACTCCTGAGGGTCTGACGAGGCATAGTCTTGCACCACTGGCGACGCAAGACCTTCCAGCCGCCAGTCTGGCCTGCTCAGCGAAATGTGCCGCACGACTCTTACGCCACTCCTCCACAAATCCGAATATGGCAATTTATATGCATTTTCAGGAACGCTTCCGGCGTTCAAAACTGACCTTGGCACTATGGGATGATGAGAGCTGCGCCCCATATTGTCTTGCCTCCTTCTCAAAAGCTAGCTGTGGTGTAGTCGTTGGATACTTTCTATCACCACCAAAAGGAACAATTATATCTAAGTAAATAGTACCATAAAATAGTCAATCTTGCAATAGTAAGCTGGTCAGCGGTTCCGACGTAACTCGGTCAATAGTAACCGCGTCGGCAATCCTCAATTCCCCTACCCGGGT
Source organism: Saccharimonadales bacterium (SeqCode) (assembly GCA_035545275.1). Classification (GTDB taxonomy): domain Bacteria; phylum Patescibacteriota; class Saccharimonadia; order Saccharimonadales; family UBA4665; genus DASZYT01. Next base: position 102,237 of record DASZYT010000004.1, read on the forward strand.
GCGGCGGAGGGCGGTCGTGTAGGCACCGGTGCCAAGCGCTTGGCCGATGTCTTCGACGAGGCTGCGGATGTAGGTGCCGCTGCTGACATCACAGACGAAATGTACGTCCGGGTATTGATACTTCGTCAGCTCGATGCGGTCGATACGTACTGTTCGCGGCTCAATCTCGGCAATTTTGCCCTTTCGGGCCAGGTCGTACGCTCGCTGGCCGTTGATTTTGATGGCCGAGTACTGCGGTGGCACCTGCGAGATTTCGCCCCTGAACTGCTCCAGAGCCTCTCTGATGGCCTCTTCAGAAGGTACAGTATCGGATACTGCTGTTTTTCCACCCTCTTCATCGCCTGTCGTGCTCGTCTGACCGAGTCGCGCGACCACCTCATACGTCTTGTCGAGCTTGCTGAATTCGCCCGCCCGGCGAGTGTAATCCTTGCCAATCAGCAGCACCAGCAGGCCCGTCGCCATGGGGTCTAACGTGCCGGTGTGACCAACTTTTGTGTTCTTTGGCTTCTTGCCCTCCGATGCCGCAACCATTTTGCGCACATAATTTACCACGTCAAACGACGTCCAACCATGCGGTTTATCTACCAGTAATATCCCGTTCACTAATGTCTATTGTAACTTACTGCTGGGTTGGACCGTTCGGGCCGGAAAACGGCATGAAAGGTGGCGGGTTCGGTGGCGGTCCGTTGGGGTTTGTGGAGGGGCTGGGCATAGGAGGGGGCGTAAAGCTCGTGGGCGGCGTGGGCATATCGAGTGGCTTATTGGCCGGAGAAATATCTTCGCCTGGTGCTGGCTCGTGCACCTCTGCTGCCGGTGGCTGATTGAGGGGCTCTGGCGCGGCCGGATGGAAATTGCCCTCATCATCTATGTGTACCTCTTGGGGAGGCGCAGCGGGTGCAGGTAAATCACCGTCTTGATGCTGGATCTCTTCGCCCAGCGGCAAGGCGTTGAGCGCTTCGATGGGATGCTGTGGTACATCGGTATCCGGCGCACTGTTGAGCGCTTGGGCCACTGCGTCCCGAGCAGAATCAAGGTGAGTAGTCTCGGTATCGGCATGTGGGCTATGTACCGACTGTTCGATATCAATCAGGGTTTGTTCGTTGTCGTCGCCTTTCGCTTCTTTTGCTTCGTCAGGAGGGGCTTCAGCTGCCTTGTCCTGCGGTAGTGTAGAATCAGGCTTCGGGGATGGCGTAAGGGGTTGTACCGGTTCGGTACTGGGAGCTCGTGGAGACGCCTGAGCGGATGCGTTATCGTCGTGCTCGTGAGTCAGAAGCGGCTGCTCTACCTCTGGTAAGCTGAGCGGATCGATGGCCGGGTCGAGACCTTCCGGTGTCGTATTGGCCGTGAGCGTACCACCCAAGCTAGGCGGTTGCATGGTTAACGGCCGCGATGAAGAGGCGGTGTCATTCGCCGCATCTGCGGGCGGCTCCTGGGACGCGGGTTCGTTAATTTTACGAAGTAGCGCGTCGATGTCATCCTCCGGTTCGGCCGGGCTATCTGTGGGCGGTGCGGGTTGATCGGCGGGTGGTGATTGATTATGCGCGATTTCGAGTGTGCCGTCATCAGACTTGGGCGGTGTAGACGCCGGTGGTTTTGCGCCCTCAGGAGACTGATTGTCATCGGGCTTGTTTTGGGGCTCCGCGTCTTGCTTGAGCTGACTCTGTAGCTCCGTGGCCACCAATTGCTGGTTGGCACCGGCCGCCATAAGCTCACCACTGACTTTCATGGTTTCGGCAGATGTCTTTTCGTTACTAAAACGGTTGGTTTCGGCTACGATGCCTGTAAGTAGTGCCGTGGCAATCTGGCTATCCAGCAAGTCTTTGCCTAGCTCACCACCAAGTTCTTCGATCATTTCCGACAGGCTGCTGGCGGAAGGCTTGTGCCAGTTGATGGTACCTAGACCGCCGTCAGGAGTAATATTCACCGTTGTCACGACTGCGTCGTGCAAGATGCGGCCGTGCGAAGTAATGGCTTGGTCGAGGTCGCGCTGCTCGTGTACGCCCAGCGCTACCACCACGTCCACATTGAAGTCGCCCTGGCTGAATTCCAAATCGTCCTGCGATATCGAGGTGCGGTATGGGGTGATGAATATTTTCACCACTTTGTCTTCGACCTTGTAGCGCAGCTTGTCGGCCTTGGCTTTGTCGAGCGCGATGATAAAATCGCGCAAACTGTCGGTGTTTTGCTCGAGTGTTTCCTCGGGCTTCAAAAACTCAATGGTCGACGGCACGTTGCCGCTGAAGACAGCCGTGGCGTGCTTGTCGAGCTTGTTGAGTAAAATGGTCAGGCCGATGCAGGCCGCCAACTGGTCTACCGACGGGTTGTTGCTAACCGTCACCAAGATGTTGTTGGCGCCCTTGAGCTTCTCGACTAACTGGCTTCTTTGCTCGTCCATGTTTTTATTTTATCTTCTTTAGCCCAAGCGTACCATATCCGCTCATGCTTGTCGAGGTTAGAGGATTAGAAAGTGGCCGTCGCAACCAGTGCGATTGGCGCATTGTAGGTGCCTGCCGGCGTAGTGGCCTGGGTGGTAGCGGCAAATGTCAGAGTGCTGACCGAGGTGTCGACCGGACCGGTCACGGTGGCCAATTGGTCACCGTAGGTGGTCGTGACATTTTCACCACCCGTAGTGGTGTCAAAAGCGTAATTGTTGGCCGCTCCGTTGTAGGGAGCGCTCGCTGTCAGGCTTGCACCCGCCGTGGAAACGCGGAGACCGAAATCTTCTGTGCCGGCTGCAAATGGTATTGCGGTAGCCCCAGCCGGGTGGATAGAGCCAGCGGTGTTGGTGAGTGTATTGCCTTTCATCCGTATGGCCACTTGGGTCTGGGCGTTGGTGGATAACGAAAAGTTGACAGTGGCCGTGTCAACAGCGGTGCTATCGATAACTTTTGTCGTGCCTACGGTATGGCCAATGGTAAAGCTCGGATCGTCACCACAGGTAGCCTGATAGACGCAAAACGTCAGCGATTCTGGCACTTCAAACGTGATGTTGGTACCATTTTGGCCGGTGCTAAGGGCCAATCCCCCACTTTCTTTAAAGTTATCGGGGCTGGTGTCGGTGTAGCTTGGTGATGCGAACGAATACGTCAGTATGCGGGCGTAAAAACTCCCGGTAGCCGAGGGGTTAGTAATACCCGTGATATCAAAGGTGATTTGGCCCCCAGAGTTTACGGTGGTACCGCTACTGCCGCCATACACCAACGTTGTGCTGTTTGGTGACGAGGCCGTCCAGCCCGTCACGGGCGTACCTCCAATCTGAAAATTAGATACCGCAGGCGTGCCCAGTGAAAACCCAGCCGGCGCCGTACAGGTCTCGCCCACAACAGGCGAATCACTACAAAAATCGACGACGATGGTCTGTATGTCGTACGTCTCGTCAGCTGTGATGGTGGTACTGTAGGTGACATTTGATGCACTGGGAGTGGAATCGCTCATGGTAATGCTGCGGCTATATGAGTGGCTAGCGCTGCTTGATACCGGGGTGTTCATGAGTGTTCGTACCTCTGGCTTGCTCAACGCTGTGTCGTAAATGCGTAAGTCATCAATGTCAGCCTGGAAATTACTCATTCCCGTATTGTCTTCATACAGTTGCAACGGGAGAGTGCTGCTGTATGTAATGGTACCCGTTAGTGCCTGAGAATTGGTAAGCGTGCCGTCGACATAAAATTTGGCGGTGGCGCCATCATACGTCAGTGCCAGATGATGCCACTGGCCGTCGTTTTGGGGCACTGAACTTGGTAACCACGCTGAGCCCCCTGTGGTAGTTATTCCACCACTAAATCCCTGCGCCCATGTGCCCCCATACAACCCCCAAGCGTCTGTCGTAGCGCTACTGGGCATGTTTACAAGTGAGCTTTGATACCCGCCACCACTAGTGTTGAGTATCCACGCCATCACGGTAATACCCGTAGTTGGCTGAAGGTTATGATTTGTGCAAGTTGCATACTGACTAGACGAAGCGTCGTTAATCGCCGTGTTTGTGTGCCCGGCCTGTAGAGTTATGTGCTGGTCAGAGCCAATACAATCATTACCATTACCCGATTCGTCAAAAAAAACCTGGTTCGTGTATGGCCCAGAATCGCGGTCGAAGCTGTATGAAGCAAGTAACCCAGAAGTCGCGTGAGCCGGAGAGACAAGCACGAAAAACGGGCTTATCGCCACGACAGCTCCGATTAGTATTTGCGCTAGCTTCCCTCGCCTCGTCTTGCTAGTGATAGACCATGCAGCCATTTGGTGATAAGTATAAGCGTCTTGGGTGATTTCTCAAAAAGCGCCACGCTTTACAAACAGCGGCCGTATCTGTATAGTTTTCCTTCGACTACATAACTAATTTAAGGGAACATATGCCAATCATTAAGTCCGCAAAAAAACGTGTAAAAACAGCCCGCAAAGCTGCCGTACGCAACTCTAAGACCAAGCGCTCCCTGAAAAGTGCCCTGAAAGCGCTTGCCAAGAAGGCCGACAGCAAGAGCCACGCCGCTGCTCAAAGCTCCGTCGACAAAGCCGCCAAAAAGGGCGTCATTCATAAGAACAAGGCCGCTCGCCTGAAGCGCCAAGCCGCTGCCCGTGCCAAGGCCGCCGGCGTAAAGCCATCAGCAGCCAAGAAAACTGCTGCCAAAAAAGCTCCAGCCAAAAAGACGACCAAGAAATAGTCGCCCTCTCGAAGGCATAAACCGGGCACTTACCTGCCCGGTTTTTATTACTCTGGACTCGCTGTAGTTGAAAGCCCCAAAATTGTAGGGGTTTTATGATGCCAGCCGTATACTGGCAGTAGGCTGCACGTATGCCGCACGGATTACCAGTGTGCGGCGCCGATTGCTCCCTGAAAGTTGAGGAGACTATGCGTAGATCGATGTGGGCGATTATCGCCGCCGTCGTAGTGGTTGGTGCCGGTGTCGGCATTTGGCTCGGGGTCAGCCACAACAACAATAACAGCTCGCCTACTATGAACATGAACAGCCAGACAAACACCAATAACGCTGCTCCGGTTGCTACCGACAAAGTATCCATCCAGAACTTTGCCTTTAGCCCCGCCAGCATCACCGTCAAAAAGGGCACTACCGTTACCTGGACAAACAGCGACAGCGTGACGCACACCGTTACCGAAAAAGATGCTCAGACCGGCCCAAACAGTGGAGATCTGGCACCGGGTGAAAGTTATAGCTTTACCTTTAATAAGGTTGGCACCTACCACTATCACTGCACCATCCATACCGAGATGCTCGGTACTGTTACCGTTACAAACTAGTCAGCCGCAGCAAATAGTGTTTGAGTACGTCGTCGGCGTCAAGGCTTTCACGCTTGAGACGCGTGTCGATAGTCAGCAAATCGCGAACAAGTTTTTTTACGTCATCTATGCTTAATTTACGGGCGATGGCCTGACTTTTTTGCACCACGAAGGGGTTCAGCTTGGCCTCAGCCGCTATGGCCTGCGGACCGCGGTTGCCCGCTGCTTTTATGACGGCCAGCACATGTAGCTGCCACGTCAGCATGGCGATAATCTGCTGGGGTTCCACCTTGAGTGCCCGCTGTTCATCGTACAGCGCCAGCATACGCCGCGTGTCGCCGGCAAAGGCAGCGTCAAGTAGGTCAAATATTTTGCCCTGAGGCGTTTGGTCGGTTAGCAGATCAATGGTTGCACGGGTAATCTTTTTGTCGTACAGCAGCAGTTTGTCGAGCTCACCCCCCAACAGCTGCTGGTTCACACCGACACGCTCAACCAAATACCGAGCATCGGCAGCACTCAACGAGCCCTTTTGGGCCGCGGCCCGTTCCACCAGCCACCGCGCCAGCCCAGACACGTCTAGCTGCTTGAAGTCGTGAAAATCTGTGTGCTTCTGCAAAAATTTGTAATAACTGCTGCGTTTATCGAGCTTGGGTTCGATAATGATGGCTTGCGTGGTTTCGGGCATGTCACCCAGCAGCTGCTCAGCCCGCTCTGCAAACTGCTTGTTGGCTCCTGGTGTACGAAGCACCACCAGCTTTTTGGGCGCCAAAAACGGCAAACTCGTCAGCGCTTCTTGCAGGCGCTCAAAGCTTGCCTCTTCGCCGTCCAGACGCTCCAGCGCCATATCGCCATACTCATCTGTAAAGCGATGAGTCTGCTCGATAAGCGCCGCCTGCAACGCAAACGCATTCTCTCCCGTAAGTGTAGTGGCCATCAGATATATTGTAGCAATAGCCGACAGGTTTCGAGCGCTCTCTTGCTACAATAGTACGAGTATATGCAACAAGGTGTCATCATTGTATCCAACCGCTTACCGGTAAGCGTCAAGCGCAACGAGGCGGGCGAGCTGGAGTTCTACAACAGTGTCGGCGGCCTGGCTACCGGCCTTTCCTCATATGTCACCAACAAAAAGAATAAATGGATTGGCTGGCCGGGTATCGCCAGCGATGATCTAAGCGAACAAGACAAATCATTCGTCGCCCATGAACTGTTAAAACGCAACTGTTACCCCGTATTTTTGACCAAAAAGCAGCTTGACGACTACTACAACGGGTACAGCAACTCCATCTTGTGGCCGATGCTGCACGACATGACGCCGCACCTTGAGCAGCATGACCGCTGGTGGAAAGCGTACCGAGCCGTCAACAAAGTGTTTGCTGATGTGGTACTGACCCTGAGTGAACCTGGCGGCACTATATGGGTACACGATTATCATTTGTTCAAGCTGCCGTCACTGCTGCGCGCAGAGCGCCCCAGCGACAAGATTGGCTTCTTCTTGCACATCCCCTTCCCCAGTGTCGACGGATTGCAAATGTTGCCCAGTGCCAAATCGCTGCTCAATGGGATGCTGGGCTCGGACCTGGTGGGTTTTCACACGCCCTCGTATGTACAAAATTTTCTGGGTGCGTGCCAACATTTTGAGATTGGACTGGTTAGTGAAAAGCAGGTTATTCTGGAAGACCGTGTGGTGCGGGTGACAGAGTTTCCTATTAGTATTGATTACGCAAAATTTGCCCGGGCAACCCGGCAGCGGGCGGTCAGGCGGGCGGTCAGGCGACTGCAACGAGAGTACCGCGGCAAGCGCATTGTACTGACCGTGGATCGCCTTGACCCCACAAAAGGGCTGGTAGAACGGCTAAAAGCATACGAACAATTTTTGCGTGTAAAGCCAGAGCTGCAGGGTAAAGTGGTAATGGTGATGCTGGCAGTGCCGTCGCGTACCGACATTGAGGATTACAAGCAGCTGAAAACTCAACTGGAACGACGAGTGCGCAAGATAAATAAAGAATTTGGCACCGTGACCTGGCGGCCGGTCGAATATATGTACACTATCCTGCCCTTCGAGGAGCTGGCTGCGCTGTATCAAGTGGCTGATGTGGCGTTCATCGCCCCGCTTCGGGATGGTATGAATTTGGTCGCCAAAGAGTACGTAGCCAGCCGGCCCAAGCACAATGGCGTATTGATACTGAGCGCGACGGCAGGAGCGGCCGAAGAACTCACCGAAGCACTCATTGTCGACCCCAGCCAGCCCCATACGGTAGTTGATGCCTTGGTGCAGGCCTTTACCCTGCCAGAGCGCGAGTTGCGCCACCGCATCCGCTCCATGCAAAAGCACCTGCAGGTCCACACTATCCACGCCTGGGCCGGAACTTTTATCAAGACACTGCAGCAGCCCATGAGCACACCCCGGCGCTGGACCAAGGGTTTTACCACCATGCGAAAAAGAGAGCTGCTAAGGGGGTATCGCCATGCCACGCATCGCCTGCTCTTGCTCGATTACGACGGTGTTCTCGTCCCCTACACGCCACATTACACTGCTGCCGAGCCACCGGATTCGCTACGCGAGTTGCTCACCAAGTTGTCAGCCCAGCCGGACAATGAGGTAGTTGTCATCAGCGGGCGTAGCAAGCGCGATATTGACTCCTGGTTGGGCGATTTGCCCATATCATTGGTGGCCGAGCACGGTGCGTTTATCCGCGAAGCAGGCCACCGCTGGAAGCAAAGCAGCAAGGCTAGGAGTGGGTGGCAAAAGGATATCGTTCCCATCATGGAGGAATACACGGCCAAAACCCCCGGCGCGCTGGTGGAGAAAAAAGAGCAATCCGTGGTGTGGCACTACCGCGACGCAGCCCCCTACTACGCCCACAAACACCTCGTTATTTTAAAGCGCCTGTTGCGTCCTATTGCCCGACGGGCCGGTCTGGAGGTGCGCCATGGCAACAAAATTTTGGAAGTCCGTCCGACCAATGTCGATAAGGGCAAAGCCGCCGGCTATTGGCTGCGCGATAATCTCGACTTTATTTTGGCTGTCGGCGATGATTATACCGACGAGGATACGTTTGCCGCTCTACCGCCCTCTGCCTTTACCATTAAGGTAGGTCGCGGGCGTACCCTGGCCAAGCTGCGTCTCAAAACCACCAAAGACGTCATACGACTACTGAAGGATCTTAATCATTAATCTTTTGGCAATGCGGGCAGATGTGGGTGCCGCGGCCAGCTACTCGGATTTTCTCGATAATGGTGCCGCAGCGCGGGCACGCTTGACCTTCACGCCGAAACACCCTCGCAAAATCCAGGTAGCTGCCCTTATTACCCTCAGCGTCCACGTACGTGTGGTCGGTACTGCCGCCTTTGGCAATGGCAATCTGCAGAATCTCTTGCATGCTGTTGTATAAATCCCTGATATTCTTATCAGTCAGATTAGCAACTCTGGTGGCAGAGTGAATTTTCGCGCCCCACAAACTTTCATCGGCATAGATGTTGCCTATGCCCGCCACAACTGACTGATCCAAAATGGCAGCTTTGATGCTGGTGTTCTTGCGCCTGGCCAGGCGCTCTTTTAGCACATCCCAGGTAAAGTCTGCCCCAAGCGGCTCAGGGCCAATCTTCTTGAAAAAATCGAGCTGCGGAATTTCGGCGATGGGCATCAGCCGCACCCAGCCGAACTTTCGTTGGTCGTTGAAGAACAGCTTGCTGCCATCTTTAAAATCAAAAATGACACGGGTGGATTTGTCGGGCAGCTCATGAATTAACGAATCATTCGGGTGCCCGGCGCCAAAGTGTACACCCTGGCCCTGAAACACCAGCTGGCCCGTCATCTTCAGGTGGATCACCAGCGAATATTTGCTGGAAAGTTCAATCAGCAACACTTTTGCCCTGCGCCGCACTTCCACCACCGCCGCACCAACCAGAAACCGCTCCACGTCCGCCGGCGAGTTCGGGAAGCTCTTGGGCGTGTCGCTGCTGGCCGCCCTAAACGTGCGGCCGGGCAGCAAACGCTGCAGCCCCACGCGAATAGTTTCTACCTCAGGCAACTCCGGCATAATGCAATTGTACCAATAAGGAGCCTAGGCGGCACTGGCCGTACTGGCTTCTGTAAGCTGCATGTCTACCAAGGTTGTTCTGCCAACCAGTTTAGCTGCAGCCACGTATGGCAAGAACTTCTGCCGTTCACTATCATTTAGACTATGCTCGGTCTGCTGCCCTAGGTAATCGATAGCTTGATTTATAAAAACCGGGTCGTCTTCATGAAAGCGTGTCTCGCCATATCCCCGCCGAGAGCGGGATAAACCAGAGAGTACATCAAGTTTAAGCTCCTCGCACTTTGCACGTATCACGTCATACTCTTCATACCCTAATCCCTCAAATCGTTTAATAACACTGCCTCTGTTGGCTCGGTCTGCAAGGAATGTCAGTGACCAAAAGGCAGCAATATGGTCCTCACCTGTTTCTAAGAACAAGGTCTCATCAAGTCTCTCGCCGGGCTTAATTACGCTTCGCATATGTGTTTTAAAACCTCACTCCCGACTGTATGCCTCGGCGGCCAAAAATGCAAGCGGGGCGGTATACTGTATAAGATATGGCTGATTCGCTTTTCGATATTTTGCGCAAAAAAGATTTTGACGAACCGCCCGAGAGCGTAGCGATCAAAAAATTTGTACACGATACGTACCAAGAAGACGTTGCTGTTACAGTGCGTGAACGCGACATCACCATTCAGGTGCGCAGCGCCGCGCTGGCCAACACCTTGCGCATGCAACTGCCTGCGCTCAAAAAGGTTGCCAACACCACCAAGCGAATCGGTTTTCGGATTGGCTAAAGATTTACGTCAGTTGTAAGAGTGCTGTAGTCGGGGATTTGCGCTTGGAACAAGTCGCGCACGGCTATGCCATTACCCTGGAAGTTGCCCTGGCCGCATGAGGTGGTCCAGTAGCGCTCCCGTTCATTTGAACCATCATTAAATACAAAGGTATACAACCGACCAAACGGGCAGATACCCCTATTTTCCTTCAGTGACGAATCCGGATTGCCCTTGGTGAAGTTTTCGCGCTGCAAGGCAAACAAAAACTGCGTATAGGCGGCCGGTGTCATGTCGAATGTTTTTGTAGAAGCAGTTTGGTCTTCGTAGCCTTTGATGATTTCCAGGCTAGAATCCGAGCTGCTTACCGTAACACGCACATCATTGTGATCTTGGGGAGCATTGATGGGGCCCCGAATGCTCATTTGTGCAAAAGAAGTACTCGTGGCATAATCTGGCAAATACAGTGGCTTTTTGGTGGGGCCACCGCCACCGCTAAAAATGAGTACCAAAACAAGTACCACCAGACCGATTGCAACCAGTATACCGATAAGTGCACGCATAAAAGGTCTCTCCTGTACTCCAGATATCAGAACAAGCTTATAGTAACACTATTGTCCATCTTTTTCAAGAGGTACTATCCCTGTTCTTGTTGCGTAAGTACCTGAAGTTGACGTTTGAGGTCTTTAACTGAGGTATAGAGTACAGCGCGCATACCGGCGTCTTGCGCACCTGTACAGTGGCGCTCTTGATCGTCCACAAAGACACACTCCTCCGGCTCAACCCCTAGCTTTTCGGCAATCTGGTAATACGCCCGCTCGTCGGGTTTGGCGATGCCCGATTCGTACGAGAGTGCAATAGCATCAAACAAGCCTAGCTGCTGCTTGGAAAATAGTTCTTCCAGCCAGTCGGCGGCCGCATTCGACAGCATCCCCACCTTGTAGTGCGGTTTTAACTCTTTTTCAATAAAATCAAACAGCGTGGCGTTGGGCACATTCCGATCCAAAATGCTATTAACCTCTGCGGAGCTCATACCAGCCATGTCGGCAACCTGCCCTACAAAGTCTTCGTGCGAAATCAGGCCGGCATCGGCTTGCTGCATCAGATCGGCCGCTTCTTGCGATAACGCTTTGTCGTGGCCAAAATGCTCTTCCTTGAATGCCAGCCAGCTTTCCGTCACCAGCACACCAAAACAGTCAAAGATAATAGCTTTTATCATCCTTTAATTGTAGCAAGCTTAGGCGGCAGTCTGGGCTTGCTCAAGATGTAGAAAATCGTTTGGTGCTTTTGGAGTCGTCGTGGTAGTGCACACCGGGCCGTCACGCCAACCCACATTGGCGATAGCCTCTTCGTCGAAAAACACCGTCAGGCTCATCAGCAAATTCCCGCCCCGAACACTGACTATGCATTTGTGATCGGGCAGCTCATGTACGCTCACGGCCTCCCAGGCGCATGTTTCATCGCCATCCGTGGTTGCGACGCTGTAGCGCCCTGCATCATCCTTGGCAAACCCCGCACGTTCATGGATTGCCAGTAGAAGTTTTGGCTTCTGCTGGACATCTACCACCCCTACGAATGATGCTGGTGCACTATCGGGGTCCGGGTCCACAAACTCACTGCAGAATTTGTCCATTGTCGTCAGTTGATTTTGGTTAAGATACCAGAAATCATCGTGGAGTACTTTGCGCATCTTTATTTTCCAAACGTTACTCTACTTCTGTAATACGCTTATGCTTTGCTGAAAGCAAGAGCATTTTGGCTTGCGCTAAGGGCTGCCGGATGTAAAAATTCTTATAGGCTTTGCCTCTAGTTCGTACATACAATGGCAGCAACGTAAAGATCAGAAGGAATATATGCAGTTATCCCGCTATAGTACTGGCCCCGTTGCCTTTTTGCAGGCCGGAGTTATGGTAGTTCTCAATATTATCAACGCCGTCGTCAACAGCTCTGGGGTCCAGATGTCTATTGCCTATTTGATACTTATATTCATATGGTTTGGCTTTATAGCCGTGCTGGCCTATGCTGTCGAAGATCGCCGGAGCCGCAGCTTGGCATTTTTGCTGGGTGCCATTGAGTTCATGGTAGCCGTGGCGGCGCTCTACGATCTCTATAAGCTCAGCAGCCCTCTTAGCTTTCTCACCAGCTTGTGTGATTTTGTGCTAGCTCTGGTTGTGGTGTATTTGTCGTATCAACTGCTGACGACCGGCAAGGCACGTGCGGCTAAACCGCGGCCCCGCCACGCAGTAAAGCGTCACTGAAATCTTTTGAGAATTTAAATTCTAGTCGTTTGGCAGCTTCGGTGAGTTCAACCCACTCGTAGGCTTCGTGCTCGTCGCTGAGCTTTACTTCGACGCCTTCGGGCACACGCACCCGATACACCATCAGCACCAGGCCAGCTTTTTGGTTATTGCCTAGGGGGATCTCAATGCGCGATATCACCGACGTAAAAAATGTGATGTTGTCTACCTGCGTAATGCCAGTTTCCTCTTCCACTTCACGCCGCAGTGCTTCTTCGACGGTCTGCCCTTCCTGAATACGCCCCCCAGCCAAATCCCAATGCTTTTGTTCGGGCGAGGTAAAACCCGTGGTATCCACCTCCATCACGAGCACTTTACCCTCTCGGTTGGTGATAAGTGCTTTTACCCCAACCTGAAACAGTTTTTCGTGTGCCATGTTAGTTACCTCTTATTGGTTTCATACTATCACGCTTGGTCTGCTTGGTAATCACCAGCCAGAGACTGCTCAGCCGCGGGAATTGCCTGCAACAGTTCGGCAGCAGTCTTTCGTGTTATGGGATCTTTTACGTTTGGATCCAGGTCGCACAGCGGTTTTAATACAAAGTCACGCTCGCGGAAGCGCGCGTGCGGGATAGTCAGGTTTTCTTTGGCCACCACCTTATCGCCGTACAAAATGATATCGATATCGATTTCGCGCGGGCCCCAGCGGAAGCGAAAGATGCGCCCCACGTGCTGCTCAATATCTTTGACGAACGTTAGCAGCTCCTGCGGGCTCAAGTTGGTCTGACCGCGCAGCGCCGTGTTCACAAAGTCCGGCTGGTCGGTGTAGCCGACAGCGTGCGACACATACAGGGGTGCTTGCTCTATGTCGTGCACCTGGGCGGCCAACAGCTCCACCGCTTTGGCGATATAGCGCGCCGAGTCGCCCACGTTTGACCCGAGCGCCAGATAGACAGTTATCATATGGCAATGGTAGCATACAGCCATGGTTGAATTGGTCGGAATTTTGAACGTAACACCGGACAGTTTTAGCGACGGTGGCCAGTTTCTGGACGCCAAGGCTGCCCTGGCTCGTGCGGATGAGCTTTTTGCCGAGGGCGCTAGCTTGATCGATGTAGGCGCAGAATCCACCCGGCCCAATGCCACGCCGCTCACACCTGCTGAAGAGTGGCAGCGACTCGAAAACGTATTGCCCACTCTACTCAAAAAATATCCTCGTAAAATCTCGCTGGACACGTACCACCCCGAAACCGTGGAGCGCGCTGCCGCCTTGGGACCCTTTATCGTCAATGACGTGACTGGCTTTGCCCATCCGGAAATGATAGCTGCTGCGGCCCGGCACACGTTGCCCTGCATCATCAGTCATTTGCCCAACAGTGCGCATGGCGATGCCCAAGCCGCTCACCGTGGCTCTCTGCTCGACGACATCAATCAGGTGCGCGATGAGCTGCTGGCACGTAAAAAGACGCTCGAACAAGCCGGCATCACGGACATCATACTGGACCCGGGCATCGGTTTTGGCAAAACGCCGGAGCTGAATCGGCAGCTGTTGGCGTTTGCCCGCGAGGCACCCGACGAACGCGTTATGATAGGCTATTCACGCAAACGGTTTTTGGGAGAACAGCGTATGGAGCTTGAGCCCAACTTGGCCGCCGGACGTATCGCTGCCCAGGCCGGTGCGCGCTACCTGCGCGTCCATGACGTGGCCGGTCATCACTCGTTGCTGGCTTGAATTCGGCCCTCTTGCTCTGCCGTGAGGGTCTCTATCCGACCGGCAAGGTTACATGCATAGCCACCAAGATGTGAGATGGGCCGCGTAACTCTTTCTTTACCTACAGCACGCCGGAAATCTATGCCCTGGCTGCCCCACAACTCCGCGGCCGCGGCACGATCCCAATCGCCATCCGGATTTTCGATGAGTGCATCTATCATATTTCCTCCCCCACCATTTCGTATACAGTAGCTTCTCAAACTATCCGGCTCATGGCAGTAAAAATCTTCATAAGTACCGTTGGCTACAGTGCTAGTATGAGGTCATGATGACATTTGCAGATCGTCATGAAGCGGGAAAACTGCTGGCTGCATCACTCACAGAGTATGCCACCAACACAATAGTATTTGCCTTGCCCCGTGGCGGCGTAGCAATAGGTGGCCCGGTGGCTCAAGAGCTCAATGCGCCCCTAGGGCTCGTCGTTGCACGCAAAATTGGCCACCCGAGCGACCCAGAATACGCGGTGGGAGCGGTGACCGAAATCGCCCCGGCCGTTTGGAATGAACACGAACGCGCGAACCTTGACGACACCTGGGCTACTCAAGCTGAAGCTGCAGGTCGGGCTGAAGTTAAACGGCGCCAGAAGATATACCTGGCTGGCCATCGACCCGTATCTGCCGGAGGCAAAACAGCTATCATCGTGGACGATGGTATTGCCACCGGCCTCACCATGCAAGCAGCCATACATGAGGTTCGGCAGCAGAAGCCTGCCCGCATCGTAGTAGCCGCTCCCGTAGCCTCAGAAGAGGCTGTCGATATACTCCTTGAAGAAGCCGATAAAGTAATCATTCTAGACAAGCCGCAAAATTTCCTCGGTGCCGTCGGCAGTCACTATGAAGAGTTCCCGCAGCTGACAGACGACGATGTCATCGATATACTCGACCGTTTCGAAGCCTAATTAAGGCTGAGTAGTTGCAGGCCGGTTTCATCGTCAAACTGGCGATGCATGGGCTGATAGCTGCGATGCACGAACAGCTCTACCGTCGCTCCGGCGACGAGATCTTTGATGTGGCCACCGACGGTCTGATAGTCGTCGCTCGCAAAGGTGCCATGCAAATGAAGCATCAGCTTGCCATCCTGGTCGTAGGCGATGTTGCCGACGATGCCGGCTATTTCCATCATGCTGGCAAAGGTGCGCCACTTGTACTCCTTGGAGTTCAAGTTATAAAACCCCAGTGTCACTTCGCTGGCGGCACCGAGGCCATTTACCCAGCCGCCCTCTATGTTGGATTCGGCAAAGAACTGCTCCATGGCTTCCGTGAGCCGTTCACCCTTCTCTAACCGAATCAGGTGGTTGTAGCCATCAAAACTATGCGTCATGCAACCAGTATAGCGCGCAGCCTAGTTGCACATCCACTTGTCGTGTACCCAAAATGGGCCCTGGCTGCCGGGCTTTAAGCAACCACAGCTGCCAAATCCCCAGCTATCGCATTGGATAGTATCACTGTGGCGTGGATGCGCGTCGGCGTATGCACGGATCTGCGTACGATTACTGACCCCGACCGCGATGAGCGTACTCAGGGCCACCAGCCAGACCACGATGGCGACGATAAATGCCCAGAGCCGTTGCCGGCCCAGGCCCCGCCCCGTGCCGCGCGCAATGCGCAAGAACACATAGGTGAGCAGTATGAGCGGCAGTAACGCCAAATAGTACGCACTGGCATCGGCCAGCACCATCGAGGCGGTAGAGATACTGTGCAGCTGCTGCGGCAGGTGGTAATCGTTAAACAATAGTGCCCACATCGTTACCCCGAAAGCCACCGTGGCCGCCGCTATGGCAGCCGCGCTGAATATCGCAAAGGCAAACGCCACCACCCGGGCAACTACCCGAATGGCTTGGCCCAGTCCACTGAGCGCCGGGCGGGCGCTGTCCACGGTGTGCTTTACGTTTTCGCCGACTCGCAAGTTGGCATACTTTTGCTTGGCCTTGCCCAGCAGCTCCTGTGCACTGAACGTTTCGCCGTGCGCCGCGGCAATTTCCTCGGGCGTACGCGCCGCCGGGACGATGACGAGCAACAGCAAGTATGCCAAAATCCAGAACCCAGCACTAATGAATGCCAGCAAGACAAACACGATACGCACTACCGTTACATCGATGTTGAAATACGCGCCCAGCCCCGCGCACACGCCACCGATCATGCCCTCGTTCGGCAGGATGTACAGTCGGCGCTTGGCAGGTGCTGCCGTCGTTACCGACGGTTCCTCGTCACTCTCCACGCTCGCCTCCACCGGGCCCATCGCCTCCAAAATCTCCTGCATGTCTTTGACGGTTACGACCTGCTTGTGCTCGCTCAGGTGCTGCTCGCACTTTTCGGCCACCGCCCGCTCAAAGTCGTTCATGACCTCTTCTTTGTCGGGGTCTCCCGCCAGGTTGGCTTCGGCTTGCTTCAGGTATGCCTGCAGCGCTTCGTAGGCCTTGTCCTCCAGCTGGTACGGTTTGCCGCCCAGATTGATAGCAGTAACTTTATTCATGACTACCTCCTAAGCCTTCTATGGTGTTATGCATTTTCTGCCAGTACGATTCGAGCGCCCTAAGCTGCGCGACGCCTTCGGTGGTGAGCCGATAATATTTGCGCGGCGGCCCGGCTTCGGACTCGACCCACTCGTAGTCCACCAGCTTGTCGCGGCGCAGTCGGCTCAGCAGCGGGTACAGCGTGCCCTCGCCCGTGGCGAAATCCGTTTTGTTGAGCTTGCCCAATATATCAGCTGCGTATACTTTGTGCGCTGAAATGATTTTGAGCACTACCAACTCCAGCAAACCTTTACGCAGCGGGGCAAATTTGTCGGATATATCGTTCATACTAAGCTACCTTTCTACAAAAAGGTACCATGCCAAAAAATATATGTCAACTGCTACGATACCAGGGCCGTAGAAACAATGAGCTAGTTAGGGTACGTTTACCGGGCTCCAGCAGGTGCGCAAATCTTTGTCGAGGTCTTAATCTTTCATGTCATCATCGAACATAAAATCAAAAATATCTGGGATAGTAGCTATTATTCCCTCTTCGCTATTTTATGGTATGAGGCCGGGGTTAAAATTGGTGCGCTTGGCCTTGCCCAGCCCAGCCAAGGATTGCATATCGGCTTCATCAAGCGTGAAATCAAAAACATCAAGGTTTTGTCTGATACGGTTCTGACGTACCGACTTTGGCAGCGGCACAGTCCCCTGCTCGATGCACCAGCGCAGCATAATCTGTGCCGGTGTTTTGCCGTGCTTACTCCCCAGTTCGCTCAGTACCGGATGATCCATGCCTTTGCCGTGCGCTAGCGGCGAGTAAGCTTCCACCGCTATGTCGTTGTCCTTGCAGAACTGTACGAGTTTTGGCTGCTGCAAAAAGACGTGCAGCTCTACTTGGTTGACAGCCGGCTTGATGGTGCTGTGCTTCATGAGCCCTTCCAGGTGACGAATCGTGTAATTGCTCACACCAATGGCTTTAGCCGTGCCGGCCTCGTGGATTTCCTCAAGCATACGCCAGGACCTTAGGCGCGGCGGCACCGGAAAATGCAACAGCAGCAGGTCCACGTAGTCCGTCTGCAGGCGCGCCAAAGAACGCTCAAAGTTGCTTTTTATGCGCCACGGCCCGGGCGTAAGCGGATTCACTTTGGTAGTTAGGAATAATTCCTCGCGCGCAATGCCAGACTGCCGTATAGCCTCACCCACGTACTGCTCGTTGCCGTACAGCTGGGCCGTATCAATGTGCCGATAGCCGGCCGCGAGCGCCAAGGAAACGGCTTCGATACACGCCGCTTCTTCTGTGATTTGCCATGTCCCGAAGCCCACCTGCGGTATGGTATCGCCCGTACTCAATCTAAGCTCGGGAATTCCTGGCACTGTCAGCCTCCTTGTTAGCTACCCTCTCAGCTTATCACCCCTAAGCTTGCTATCTGTAATATATTAACTACGGACAGCCTCGAGGATATATGCCTTACGACTACAGTTCGCCCCAGTTGTCACCGATGCTGGTGTCGACCGTGAGCTTCACGGGTAGTTCTGGGTAAATACCCTCCATGGTTTCTTTGAGTAATGTTGCTACTCGCTCGGCAACTTCCGCCGGGCATTCGACCAAAATTGAGTCATGAATTTGTAACAACTGATGGCAATCATTGTGCTGCGCGCGCAAAAGTTGCTCGACCTGTATCATCGCCAGCTTCATGAGGTCGGCTTCGGTGCCCTGGATAGGCATGTTCATGGCAGCGCGCTCGGCCGCACCGCGCACCGCAAAGTTGCTCGACTTGATGTCGGGCATGGGCCGGCGCCGGCCAAACAAGGTTTCGACGTAGCCGTCGGTACGGGCTTTGTCCTTTAGGCTGTCCAGGTAGGCCATGAGCGGCTTGCGCACCTCGGTGTACTGTTTGATAAAATGCTGGGCTTGTTCGTAGCTCATGCCGGTGGCAATGGTGAGGCCATGCGGGCTCATGCCGTACAAAATGCCGAAACTCACCGCTTTGGCAGCACTGCGCATCTGCTTGGTGACATCTTCGGGGCTGCGGCCGTACACCAGCGCGGCCGTGGCGGTGTGCACATCCACGTCACGGTTAAACATGTCAATGAGCTCTTGGTCGCCGCTCATGGCAGCAGACAAACGCAGCTCAAATTGAGAATAGTCGGCGCTCACGAGCTTCTTGCCCTTGCCCGCTACGAACGCCGTGCGGATACGCCGCCCCAGCTCGGTGCGCACCGGGATGTTCTGCAGGTTGGGGTCGGTGCTCGATAGCCGCCCGGTCTGAGCGATAGTCAAGTTGAACGTGGTGTGCAGCCGCGAACGTTCGTCAACCATATTCGGTAGTGTGTCGACATAGGTGTTCTTGAGCTTGGCGACCTCACGGTACTGGGTGATGAGGTCGATGATGGGGTGCTGGCCACGCAACTTGTCGAGTTCGCTGGCGGCAGTGCTATATCCGGTCTTGCCCTTTTTGATGCCCTGCGTCGGCAGGTTCAATTTTGTGAACAACACGTCGGCCAGTTGCGAGGGCGAGCCAATGTTGAACTCCTGACCGGCATGGTCATAAATTTTCTTTTCGATGCTGGCAATTACCTTGTCGATCTCGCCACTCATTTCCTTTAGGTACGCGGTGTTGAGCTCAATACCCTCGTACTCCATGCGCGCCAGCACCGGAATCACCGGCCACTCCACCTCTTTGGCTAGCTCAGGCAACTTGGGAATGGCCCGGAGGTCTTTGGCTTGCTGCTCGTGCAGAGCTTTGATAACGGCAATAATTTCGGGAGCACGTGTCATGAGCTCATCTGCGTCAAGGTCGTCAAACGGCGAGCCCTCGTAGCCCAGGTCGGCCTTGGCAAGCTCGGTAAGGGTTTGTTCACGCCGTAGGCTATTGAGCAAAAACGCGCCCACAAGCACATCGTGTCCCACCGGCGGAAAGTCGCTGACCCCCAGCGCCAGCAACGTCTTGAGCGTGGACTTTACGTCGTAGCCCACCAGCGGCCGCACATCTTTGAACTCTTTGGCGATAGCCGCGTGGCTCACTTTGCGCAAGTCAATCGTGTAGGTGGTGCTGCCGTCCAAGCTCATGATGAGCACTTCGGGCTTCTGCCCGTGCTTGCCGGCCGAGCGGGCGTGGATATAAAAGTATTCGGAATCACCAAGCCTTAACTCGGCGGCCTTTTTGTCGCTGTCAATGAGCACATTTTTGCCCGGCTTGAGCGTGGAGCTAGCGGAGCCGTTGAACGCCTGGTGGGCGTCGATGGCCAGCTGCATGACTTCGGGTAACTGCCGGGCGAGGCTCCTAAACTCTAGCTTTTCAAGCATTTCGAGCACTTTTTGCGGCTGGATTTTGCTGCCATCTACCTCGTGCAGATTAAGCTTGAGTGGCGCATCGGTCCAGATGGCACCCAACTTTTTGCTCAGATACGCGAGGTCACGGCCTGCCACAAGCTTTTTGCGCACCGTTTCTTTGATAAGGTCAATATTTTCATAAATGCCGTCGAGAGTTTTGTACTCCTGAAGCAATTGCACCGCTGTTTTTTCGCCAATGCCCGGTACGCCCGGGATATTGTCGGAGCTGTCGCCCTTCAGCGCCTTCAGGTCCAAAAATTGGTCCACGCCAATGCCATATTTGGCCTCGAAACTCTTGGTTGAGTACAACTCGATGTTGCTTAGGCCCGTTTTCAGCGCATACACCTTGACGTTGCCGTTCACCAGCTGCAGCATATCGAGA
The DNA here is from genome assembly GCA_035545275.1 of Saccharimonadales bacterium (SeqCode). Taxonomy (GTDB): domain Bacteria; phylum Patescibacteriota; class Saccharimonadia; order Saccharimonadales; family UBA4665; genus DASZYT01. The sequence continues at coordinate 122,444 of DASZYT010000004.1, forward strand.
TCACTCGTTACCAGCATGGTCTCAAGCCCCTTTTCGCGGGCCTGCACCGCAAGCGCCCCCATGATGTCATCGGCCTCGTAATCGTCCATCTCGTACAGCGGCCAGCCAAACGCGTCGAGTAGTTCATGCAGCACCGGAATTTGTTCATAAAAATCTGGCGGCGCCGGCTTGCGCCCGGCTTTGTATTCCGGGTATAGCTCCAGACGTTTTCGGATGTTTGTCTTGGGCTTGTCCCATGCCACCGCCACGTAGTCGGGCTTGAGCCGCTTGATGACTTCCAGCGCCAGCACCGCAAAACCGTAAACGCCACCGGTGGGCGTACCGTCCTTGGTAGCCAAATTGGGCATGGCGTAGTAGCCGCGATAAAACACGCTCTTGCCATCAATGATGGCAAACTTTTTCTTCTCTGGTTTGTTCACCTCTTCCGCCATACTGATAAGTATAGGACAGCGCCGCCACTAACCCAAAGTGGGCAACTATTTCATGACGTCGCCGCTATGAAGCAAATGCGCTAAGATCGTCAGGATCGTTCTCTCGTAAGCGAGCTAGCGCCTCTTTTTCTATTTGCCGAACGCGTTCACGTGTAAGACCTACCTCCTGGCCAATTTCGTCTAGCGTATGTGGTCGATCGCCAACAAACCCAAAGCGTAGCTCCAAAACACGTGCCTGGCGCGGATCAAGACTGGCTAGTGCGGAACGTACCATTTTTATTCTCTCCTGGTAGTGAACTGCTTCCGACAAATCATCTGCGTCTGAGTCTCCTATCATGTCCCCCAGCCGTGAGTCTCCATCTTCTCCAACCGGCTTGTCGAGACTGACTGGCAAGCGAGCGCTGAGCAGCATTTCCTGAACCTGTTCGGGTATCCAATCCAGCTCAACGGCCAGCTCCTCTATAGTCGCATCGCGACCATGTTGCTGGCTAAAGCTGCGCTGCGTCCGTTCTAACTTGTTAAGCTGCTCCACCACATGTACTGGCAGCCGGACGGTACGTGCCTGATCGGCCATGGCCCGCGTGATAGCTTGGCGAATCCACCACATAGCATAGGTCGAAAACTTGTACCCCCTGGTGTAATCAAATTTTTCAACCGCACGTATCAACCCGGTGTTGCCCTCCTGGACGAGGTCCAAGAAATCCATGCCACGTCCACCGTAGCGCTTGGCAACCGACACGACAAGACGTAGGTTTGCTTCCAGCAAGTGCCGCTTTGCCCTCTGGCCATCATCACGAATCTGCTCGAGCTCGCCGCGGTACTCCTCAGGGAGCGTTGAATCTTTTTCTAGTTTATGGCCCGCATAGAGCCCGGCTTCAATACGCTTGGCCAGGTCTACTTCTTGGGCTGCATCCAACAGAGCGACCCGACCGATGTCCTTCAAGTAGGCCCTCGTGAGGTCAACCGTTTCACCGGCCTTATCCGGGGAGGCCTTACCCTCGCCACGGACAGGCTTGGCGCGGCCTGTTACATTTTTTTCTTCTGAAACTTCTTTCTTGGCGTGAACAGGTTTTGGTGTCTTGGCTGGTCGGTCTTTGTACTGTGGCACGCCCATAACCGGTGGCACAGTCTCTCGTAATGCCGTTACAAGGTCCGCACTGACTACCCCTTTTATGGACACGGCTAGGGCGGTGCGTAAGAGTTCGGGCGTATAGCCGGAGTGGTGGAACAAATCGATAAACTTAGTACGACCCGTATCCACATTCCGCGCCGTTATACCCGTGCGCTCAGCTATTTCTTTGCTGGGTAGCCCTTGGACTATGAGCCTTATCGGCTCTGAACGATCTACTGACGTGGTGATAACTCGACGAGCTTGATAGATCGGCAGTATCACCTCATCTACAAACTTCTCAATGTGCGCCTGGGACACGGGCTTCTCAAAGTCGGCCAGCTCAGCACCAACCAGCGTCTCTATAAAGCGTTGGGCCTTGGGATTGGGCGCCTGAAATACTTCCGGGGTTTGAACTGCGGTTTCCCCTGCCAGCAAAGCTATGCTTAGTGCGCCAAACACACGTACCTCGTCGGGCTGCGGTTGCACCGCTGGCGTTACGATAGTCTCAGCTATTTCAGCCGCCATGTGGGACTCTCCATATGGCCTTATTCTGCAACGCTTCTTCCAAACATGCAAGCGTAAGCAAAACAACATTTTACAGTATAATGCATAGCATGGATGGGCGCACTGACTACTCCCGACTTACCGCTGATGCAGCATTGAAGCACGTTGACTCGAGCAAAAAAGGCTTGACGCTTGCTGAGGCCGAGCAGCGCTTACACGATGACGGGCCCAATGTGTTGCATCAGCCCGAGACTACCAACCCTCAAAAACTGCTGCGCATTGACCCGTTTGTACTCACGCTGGTCGGCGCGGCCATAGTTACTGCCGCCCTACAAGAGTACGTAGCTGCCTTTATTATTGTCCTCGCCCTATACGTGCACGGCTCAGCCACGTGGTCGTTGCTGCGGCGTCATCACCGTTTTATGGGCCACCTGCAACGCAAACTTACCACCCAGTCGACTGTGCTGCGTGGCGGCAAACGCGTGCACATTGACGCGCACGAGCTCGTGCGCGGCGACGTTGTCTGTCTGGAGGCCGGCGAGCTCGTACCGGCCGACGTACGTATCATCCAGGCCAAAGGCCTACACGCCAACCAGCAGAATCTGACAGGCGATGATGATACCGTCCGTAAATCTACTACCGCACTCAGCACCTCTCTACCGCCCGAACAGCAGCGCAACACGCTTTACGCCGGCAGCCTGGTTACGGCCGGTGAAGGCCTGGGTATAGTGGTGGCTGTTGGTACCCAAACGCTGCTCGCAGAGCGCGCCCAAGCTGCCAGTGCCCTCGGCCTGCTGGCAAACCCCTTGCATCACCCCACTCTTCAGCTCAAGCAGTGGTTTGTTGGCATACTTAGCATACTTTTGATTGGTTTTGGACTCGCTAGTTGGATAATTGGCCTCGACGCACACACCGGTTGGAATCTTGTGGCCCTACTAGCCGTGGCCGCGGTACCGGCGGCCCTCATGGCCGAATCGTTGGCAGTTGTCCGCACCAATACGGCTCCGTCGCACCACCATCAAGCTGCCACTCAACACATGCTACGTAGCAGCCTGGGGGATTCAGCTGCCCTGGCCTTCATCGTTTTGGCCGGTATGGTTAGCACTTTGTGGCTCCATGTACCGGTAGCGCTTCTGGCGGTACAGCTTATCGCCTTTGAGCTGCTGGTGCAGCCCCTGCCCGTCGCCGCGCTCAGCTGGGACAAGCAGCCTCGTCCACTAAAACATCCGCGTCTGCACAAGCACCTCGTGCGCGAGTTACTTGACGCCAGCCTTGTTGCTGCAGGTCTTGCTGTAGCAAATTATGTATTCTTTTTTGCTCGCCACCACGTGGCACTGGCCTACATGAACACACAAAGTGGCGTATATCTGCAGGCAGCTACCCTAGCGCTTGTCACGTTCGCGCTTTGCCAACGCGTCAATGTGTACCTTGTCCGCGCGCACGAACATGACAAGTTTTTTGATTCGTTCCTAGTACAAAACAAGCGGCTGTTGGGCGCCATGATTAGCGCGTTCATCATACTGCTGGGTGTCATCTATCTGCCCTGGGCGCATCACTATCTACAGACGCGCTCGCTCGACTGGGCCGACTGGGCAACAGCCGTCAGTGCAGCGGTGATTTATCTGGGCGTTCGGCTTCTGCAGCGTCACACCCGCCAGCATACCCGCCACGCCATCCTCGACCTACACAAAACCCTTGGTCTGTCTCACTCCGTAAAATAATCTAGTACAATAGAGTTCATGAGTGACAAAAAAGTAATTACCCTGGTGGGCATGCCAGGTGCTGGCAAAAGCTACTGCGTAGAATATTTGGAGAAAAAGGGCTGGCCGTCTGTATATTTTGGCGGCATCACGGTGGACGAGGTAAAGCGCCGTGGCCTCGAGGTGAATGAAACAAACGAAAAAATGGTACGCGAAGAGCTGCGCGCTACAGAAGGCCCGGGCGTGATGGCCAAACGCATCCTGTCGCAGATTGAAAAGCTTTTCGATGAAGATCACCACATTGTGATAGCCGACGGTCTGTATAGCTGGACCGAGTACAAGATATTCAAAGAACGCTTCGGAGATGATGCCATTATTATTGCCATCACCGCTCCGCGCAAAGCACGCCACGAGCGTTTGGCAAACCGTCCCGTACGCCCGTTCACCGACGAGCAAGTTACCGCTCGTGAATATGCCGAGATTGAAAACATCGAAAAGGGCGGACCCATTGCCAACGCCGACTACACTATCGTCAACGACAACACCCCCGACAAACTTATAAGTCGTCTCGAAAAAGTCCTGTCCGACGCCAACATTTCGTCATAAAAACAGACCTGTGCTTGGATTCACTTCAAACACAGGTCTGGCTACTTTTTTGGAAAGAGCAGCCCGAGCTGCCTACGGCGGCCCGGCGCGATGAGAAAACCTATCCGGAGGTTCCCTTTGCGGTCAGCAAAGGGCCGCGAATGGTTTTCTTATTTATTTGATGTAATCGTGCAACTTGCGGGCGTCGCGGTGCTTGCGCAGTTTGGCGAGGGCTTTGGCCTCAATCTGGCGGATGCGCTCACGGGTAACGGAAAACTCCTGCCCCACTTCTTCGAGCGTGTGGCTTTTGCCGTCTTCGAGCCCAAAGCGTAGCTTTAAAATCTTTTGCTCGCGCTCAGTGAGAGATCCCAGCATAGTCTTTACCTGCTCTTTCAACAGTTGACCAGTAGCGGATTCCTCGGGTGTGACGGTATCCTCATCTTCGATAAAGTCAGCCAGTACACTGTCTTCCTCGTCATCGCGGATGGAGGCGTCGAGCGAGCTAATATCCTGCTTGATTTTCATGATGTGCTCCACCTTGTCGACATCAATTTCCATGGCTTTGGCGATTTCGTCGTTGGTGGGCTCACGGTTGAGCTCCTGCGTCAGACGACGTTGCGTGCGCAGCAGCTTGTTGATGGTTTCCACCATGTGCACTGGAATACGAATGGTGCGCGCTTGGTCGGCAATGGCGCGTGTAATGGCCTGGCGAATCCACCAGGTAGCATATGTCGAAAACTTGAAGCCCTTGTCGGGGTCAAACTTCTCAACCGCGCGGAGCAAACCCGTATTGCCCTCCTGGATGAGGTCCAATAGGTCCAGCCCGCGGCCCACGTAGCGCTTGGCAATCGACACCACCAGACGCATGTTGGCTTCGGCCATCTTGTCTTTGGCGTCTTTGTCGCCAGCTACCACGCGCTGGGCCAAGGCAAGCTCTTCCTCAGCGGATAGCAATGGGATCTTCCCGATTTCGCGCAGATACAAGCGTACCGAGTCATCGGCGATGTCTTCGTCCAGATAGACGGCGGCCGCTTCGGGGTCTTCTACTTCCTCGCCCTCTTCCAGCGCCCACTCATCACTAAAGTTTTCGGCATCTGGCTCGTCCGACACCATCACTTCTACGTTTGCGTCGGCCAGCTCGGTGTACAGCTCGTCGAGTACCTCGGCGTTTTCGGGTACATCAGGAATTTGCGCAAAAATATCCTTTTGCGTAATGTGGCCATCTTTTTTAGCCTTTTCAGCTAGTTGCTGCTTGAGTTCTTCAAAATTCGGTTCCGGAGCATTTTTATCTGCGTTCTTCTTGGCTTTTGCCATCAAGCGCCTCCCTTGATTCGTCTTAATAAAGTGTCTAGGTCTCGTACGTGCCCAAGCAATACTTGCGTAGCCGATTCATCGGCGGAAGACAGTTGGGCGACCAGCTTTGCTTTTTCGGTTTTGACATACTGTTCTATCAGTCGTGCCTGCAATCGAGCTGCTTCGTAGCGAAGTTCTGTTAGCTCGAGGCCCTGATAGAGTTCTTCATACTCTAATGCTACTATCTTATCATAATTCTCCAAATTTTGCATCTTGTCGGCCCCCCTTTTGAGGCGAGCAAAGAGTTGTCTGGCTTCGTCAGTGTATAACATGTCGGGGGTAAGGGACTCTAGGTACTCCCTAAGTTCCGGCTGTTCGTGCATGATGGCCAGAAAATGGTCCTGCACCTTGGTGTTTTCGACCGTTACTTTGTCGAGTGGCTGGGGGGCGACCATTTTGCGTAGCCGTGGCGATGCATCTTTGGCGGTGGTTCGCTGTTTTTGCAACAGCGCCTCGCGGCTTACGCCTATTTTTTCGGCAATGGCGGTAATGTAGTGGTCTTTTTCCACCGCATCGTTCAGGCGCTGCACGATGGGCAACAGCACGTCGCTGTACTTGCGCTTACCTTCAGCGCTGGTAATGTCCAGCAGCGTTTCGTAACGCGCCATCAGCCAGTCGAGCGCATACTGCGGCTGGCTAATTGCCTGCTCCCACAGTTTTGGATCTTGCTTTATAAGTTCATCGGGGTCTTTGCCGCTCGGTATGGTAACGATACTGAGGCTTACGCCCACCTTGCTGGCAATGGGGATAGCCCGCTCAGCAGCCGCCAGCCCGGCCCGGTCTTGGTCGAAGCTCAGGCGCACATCCGGTGCGAAGCGCCCGAGGGTTTTCAGTTGATATTCCGTAAGCGCCGTACCAGCGGTTGCCACGGTCTGCGCCACGCCCGCCTGGTGGCTGGCTATCACATCCAAATTGCCCTCGGCCAGCACCGAGTAGCCACCCTTGCGGATAGCCTCTTTGGCGGCGTGCAGGCCATACACGTGCCGACTTTTGTCGTACAGCGGCGTCTGCGGCGTATTGATGTACTTGGGCGCATTGGGGTCGTCGGCGAGCAATCGCGCCGTAAAGCCTATCACCCGCCCCTGTTGGTCCATCAGCGGTATCATCAGCCGCCCGCGGAACATATCCCCCAGCCCGCGGTAACGCTGGGCGCTCAGCCCCGCTTGTTTGATTTCGGCATCGCTAAACTTTTTGCTCTTTAGAAAATCAACTAACGCCGTACCGTTGTTGGGCGAGTAACCCAGCCGCCAGGCCAGTGCTGTCTCTTTGGTAAACTGCCGCTTCTTAAATACATACTCCAGCGCTGTTTTGTTCTTACTAAATTGCACCTGATAAAAATGCGCTGCCGCCTCGTTGGCCTCAAACAGCCGCTCTTTGTTGGGCCCACGCCGTGTGCTGCCGCGATATTTGTCCAGGTCCACCCCGGCTTTGCGCGCCAGCAATTCCAGCGCTCCCTTAAAGTCCAGCCCCTCCGCCTCCATGACGAAGCTGAACATGTCGCCGCCCTTGTTGGAGCTAAAATCATGCCAAATCTGCTTCTCGGGCGACACCATAAAGCTGGGCGTCTTCTCGCTCGTAAACGGGCTCAGCCCTTTCAGGTTGCGCCCCGACCGTTTCAGCTGCACATATTCGCTGACTACATCCTCAATAGAGAGTCGTTGCTTTATATCTTCCACGGCGTCCATATCTAAAGCTATTGTACGCTACCAGAGAAGATTTCCGTTATTCTGACAAACAAAAAGAGCCGGATTTCTCCGGCCCCCATAGAGAGCATGGTTATTTGCTATGACGCTTTTTCAGGTAATCTTCTTTAGCTGCAGCGACCTTATCGACGTGCTCTAAGGCATGGTCACCGAGCTGTCTCGCTGCAATTGAAGTTATAAGCGCAGCAGCCCTTCGTTCGCTTTCTGGGCGAAACCTGTGTAAATATCCCTCCCGTACTACTCCAGCTCTAGCTGATTTACCACTCTTGTCGCCAGAGCTTAGGGTTGCGTCATACCTTCCTTGTGGAATATTTAGATCAACACGTGTAAGACGTAACAGGCTCTGCGGATATTCCTCTAGGTCGCGGCGAGCGTGTGCATCGGTGTACTCAACAGTGACATCCCTAGTATCAACCTTGGCATTATTGACGGCATTGCTGTAAAGATTCCGGCTAACGCGCTCAAAGATTGGGGCACGAGCTGTCTCTGCAAAAGATAGAGCATCATGCATCCGATCGTGCGCATCTTCGGGAGTAGGGTTGGGATTGGGTTGTTCTGACATATTTCGTACCTGTTTCTTTTTTATTGCTAGCTCCAATGTATCACGTTTGTGCTTTTTTGTCAATTTTGACGTGTTGCTACACTTCTGAAAGAGCTCCCCTTATGCTTAAATAATAGGCATGCAACCGCAGCAACCGTACTACGGCCCGCCCCAAATGCCGGCTTCGGCCCCTTCTCCGACCCCTCAAGGTCAGGATCCGTATGGCTTCATCATGGACCCCGGCAAGCCGCCTCGACGGGGGTTGGGGAGCCTACTTGGCGGAGGTGCACCAAAGCAGCGCCTCGTGTTGCTGGGCGGCACTATTGCCGTGGTGCTCATACTCATTATCATCGTGGCTAGCGCCTTGTCTGGTGGCGGGGGCAATTCCGCACCATATATAAAGGTCGCGCAGGACCAGACCGAGATTGCTCGCGTCGCCGGGCTGGCCACGCACCAGCAAACCGGCATAGCCCAAGCTACGCAAAACTTCGCTCTCACTACCCAGCTGAGCCTGACGAGCGACCGACAACAGCTGGTATCGTATCTGCAAAAACACGGCGTGAAAGTTAGCGATAAAACACTTACCGCACTGCAAAACTCTCAGACCGACCAGCAGCTAAGCGCCGCTCTCGACACCAACTCCTACGACAGCACGTTCCTAGGCCTCATGAAGACCGACCTTGGCAAATATCAAACCACGCTCAAGACAGCCTACGCCGCCAGCAACTCGGCCACCACGCGGCAGTTGTTAAACGACGAGTACGCCAACACTACGCTCTTGCTCAAGCAGCTCGCCACTGCACAGGATTAATTTACCCTGCTACGAGCTGGTAGCTGTGGCGGATGAGGTCTTGGACTGCGGCTCCGCCTCATGAGACAAACCTACGGTTTTTTTCATCGCGCCGAACAACGGAGTAAATCCGCCGTGCGGGCTGCTCTTTTCCCTAACTATTTACCAGCTGATACGAATGGCGGATGAGGTCTTGGACCTCCTCCCAGGCAAGCTGACCACTTAGCACGATGGTGTTCCAGTGCTTCTTATTCAGATGGTAACCCGGCATGACCGACTCATAGCGTTCGCGCAATACTTTGGAGAGTTCTGGGTCGCACTTTAGACTCAGATTGATGGGCGCCTTTTTCTCATCCATCAGTGCGAACATCTTGTCATGTACTTTATACACTGCCACATCCTCGCCAAACGGGTACTCCAGCCGGGCGTTCGGCATGCTCAAGATGTAATCCTCTACAGTCTTCTTATCCATGATTCATTTTATTATAGGGTGCTGCCCTGTTGTTTGACAAACCACACTAACAGAGATATTGTTCAAGTAAGGAAACGTAACGGGAGTCACGCTGATGAGGTACGTTCAAGCCGCAGGAGCGGTAAAAAATTTTAGGACACGATTTACCAATCTATCAGTTGCAGCGGTTGTTGCAATCACAGGGCTAGGCGGCGGTTTGCCGCTCTTTTTATCTAAAACGGTGTTTGCCATAACACCTATAACTATTTCCAACAGCACTCAGCTGGAAAATGCGATCGAAAATCAGGCGGACGGCCAAACATGGACCATAGGGCCCGGTCATTATGCCCTAACACCAAATAACACCATCACTGCTGGTAGTCAAACAGGCTGGTACTTCCCCATCACGGCCAACGACATCACCATCAAAGGCGTTGGAAATCCAATTATTTACGGCGATAGCTACACTGCAGATGGGGCCTGGGCCACACAAGATCTGGTTGCCATTTTTGGTAATAATGTGACCCTAAAAGGCTTAAAATTGATGCCGAAAGTCGAGCCGAATAAAACTATTGAAGTTATAGGTAAGCATGCCACCATCGAAAACGTCACAGTGGAGCCAAACACGCTAACCGACCCGGCAGAGTACAGTAATCCTTTTGACCATAGCGAAGACCACTGGGGCGGATCAATCTACTATAACAATGCCGGCGGCATGCAAATCCTTAAGAACGTAACTATTAACAATGGCGGCATTTCCGACCACGCCCCGGGTGCAACACTCAAGCTTACTAACGTCCACCTGAACTATGCTACAAACGTAGACTGGATCAATGGCTATCGCTTAGCAACACACGGGAACTCTGTGAGTGGCGCACCGATAATTACTTATCACGTCAGCACCTCCTTGAATAACCTGGACGATGTACTTACCAACCTACAAAACGGTGACATCATTTCACTTGACTCCAGTCTCACCACCTATAAGCAGCTTACGCTGGATAAATCAGTTACACTCAACGGCCACGGACACATGCTGAGCCCTGCCTTCGCAAAAACGGACAACAGCAACAATGCCGGCTTAGGAATCCAAGCAAGTAACGTCACAGTAAATCACCTGCTCGAAAACGGCGCAGCCGGTACCAGCCTACACGGCATTAATGTATTCGATGCAACCGGTGTTAACCTCAACTACGTCACGGTCAAAAACAATGATTACAGTGGTCTTAATGTTGACGGATCTGCTGTTATGGTCAATAACCTGACAACCGCCCACAATGGTTGGGATGGTGTAGACGTCGATAAAACCGGTGCTATCCTGACTGTAAATGGCACCAGCCACCATACCGAGATGGGTCCGGACATTTACGTCGACGACGCCAGCATTGGCCAAGTGGTCGATACAAACGGACAATATTCGGTCATGCATCCTTTCCTGCGAGCAAACGACAGCGCTTACAACCTTAAACCAGCTGCACCGACGCTGACCTACCCAGACAACAATAGCTATATAAATACCAATGACTTTTGGTTCGACTGGAACGACGTGCCAGGTGCTGCAAGCTATGAATTCCAGGCTTCGCAAAGTCCTTCCACGGACGGGAACGGCTCATTGAATAGCAACGTATGGACGGGCGATTACCAGCACCACCAGCCAACTGCATCGACACTTCATTCAGTGGGTGCAAGCGGAACATGGTATTGGCAAGTGCGCACCGTTAACACAAAAGGCGCTAAGAGCAACTGGTCGGCCGTATGGAAAATGACCATCGACATGACCGCGCCGGCTGTGCCCACGATTACCCATCCTACCCCCCGACAATGGTTTAAGAGTTCGCCGATTACCGACTCATGGACAGCCGTTACGAAAGACGTCAATGGCAACCCCGAGCATGTCGATCACTACCAAATTGCGTACAACTACGATGATGGCCACTCGTTCGGCAGCAGCACTTGCCCGAGCGTAACTATTAGCGGCTACAGCGGTTTTATTGGTTGCCGAGACGTGTCGGGTACTTCCCGTAATCACATGCCAGGCAGTAGCGAAGAAGGCGGCGTGACCATTTGGGTCCGTGCTGTCGATGCTGCAGGCAATATCGGTGCCTGGAGCGCTCCTGTCCACTACTACTATGACCACTCTGCTCCCAGTACAGACATTACCGTAACGGGCCTTAACACAAACAACGCCACCAACAGCACCTTTACCGTTGAGGGCGATGCCCACGACAATCTATCGCTCAACCGCGTTTACGTTCAGCTTGTACGCCGGGAAGACGGCGCACGCTATGGTGGCACAACGATAAATCTCATTCCAAACGGCATCAACCCAGTCGGCGTTAGCGCCCATTGGTCTCATACCTACGACATTAGCTCGCTCGGTCTGCCCGATGGCACCTATGCCGCAAATGTAGAGGTCGTTGACATGGCTGGCAACACCTTTGACCCTGGCTGGACCGCCAATTTCACCGTAGACAACACAGCACCCGTCGTCAGCCTAACGGTTCCCGCCAATGGCAGCTATTTGCAAGGTAGCAGCAACCCCGTCGTTGGTAGTGTGCAGGATGCAAATCTACTCGGCTACGCCGTTGTTCTGCTTGATGGTAATGTCAACGTGAGCGACTTCTCAACACTCTCAAGCGGTCATCTGCTCGGCATTACCTTTACCAGCACAGGTTTCCAAAATCAAACCATCGGCAATTTTGACGCAACCAGCTACAGTGACGGCCAATACACCTTGGTCCTGGCCGCAGCCGATCAAGCCTACAACTATAACTGGGCTTCGAGTCACTTCACCATCGACACGACAGCTCCGGTGCTTGGGCCCATCACCGTTACGCCAAACAATAACGGCACATACACCTTTAGTGGCACCACCGATGATCCAAGCTCACCGCTCGTCATCCAGCTTGACGGCAACACTTTGAGCGGCGTCGTGTTAACGGGTAACGACTGGAGCGTCACCGTACCAAAACCGGCTGCCGGCCACCACAACGTTACCGCAGACAGCACCGACGCAGCTGGCAATGCCGCTACCCAGGTTACCGCCGGGTTTGGCGTGCTTGGAGCTTCTACCACCAGCAATACTACGTCAGGGTCAAACACCAGCCCGCAAGGTGGCACCCAAACCTTCCATAACTTTGCCGTCCAAAACACCAGCTCAACGCTTGGCAACAACACTGCCAATCCTCAAGACACTAGCAACGATACCGGCAACGTGAAGGGCGACAGCACCCCCACGTCCAATGTAGGTTCCACCTCAAGCAGCAAAGACACCAGCACCAAGAACAGCAAAAACTTCTTGGGTCTGGGCTGGTGGTGGCTCCTGGTGTTAGCCGTCATTCTTGGCTTCCTGTGGCTCGTCCTCGGCAAGTCCGGCTCCGACGACAAAAAGGCATAAGCCTCGCTAACATTGACAGCACCTTCCGTTCTGGTGGTATCATAAAGGCACAAACAAAAAGCTTACGCTAAACCCCCTCCAAAGCCGTGAGGGGGTTTAGCTTATTGGTCAGCTTTTACTAGCTGCTTGCCCGTCTGGATCCACCGCTGACTATGTGCAATATTGTCGGTCAAAGCCTGAACTCCCTCAGCATTTTTGGCACGTTCACCCATTAGCTCGTGCAGCATCGGGTCAGGTATATCGCCGTACAATCCAACAGCCAATTGCGCTACCTGCGCATCAGTATTTTCAGTATACGCAGCCAGCCTACCCATAAAATGGTCAATCCCTTTACCCTTATGGAAGAATAAGATTTTGCCTTCGTTAGCTAGCAAATAGGCATCTGGTGCATCTACAGGTTGTCCCTGCCGCCATGCATTGGCTATTCCCTCGTGAGCTACGTGGCGTACCAGTTCCCATTCTCGATCGCTCAGCTCTAGTATCTTCCCTTCGGGCATACGCCGCAGAAAACGCTCACGCCACTTCATAGGCTCATCATAGAACTTTTTATAACGAAGCGCTACTGCCTAGGCGTTTTGCTTGAACCAGTCGAGGTAGTACTGCAGCTCGGCAATGCTGGCCTGAATATCGTCAAAGGCGCGGTGCACCTCTTTTTTGTCAAAGCCCACATCGTAGGCGCCTTGCATAAATACTTTCCACGCGCTCACGTCCAGCATACGGTAGTGCAGTTTCAAATCCAGCTCTGGCCACCACTGTTTGATAAAATTACGGTCGTTATGGATGCTATTGCCCGCCAGCACAGCCGGTTCGTCGCCGAAGTGTTCTTTGACCAGTGAAATCAATTCTTGTTCGACTTCTCCACTCGGCTTGCCATCTTCCAGCTTCCGAACAAATTCGTCACGGTTTTCAGGGTAATCGGCCCACCAGATGTTTTTTTGCATGCGCTCCAGCACCACTTTGCGCGGCTGAGCCACACACGCCTCGTAGCTGGCCAGCGTCTTAAACTCAAAGTCGGTAATCTCGGCCGCCACCTCCAAAATCACATCTTTTTCGGGGTCGAGCCCCGTCATCTCCAAATCCACCCACAGCAGCTTGGTCGGTTTTAGGTTTTTATCAATCATTACCAGTCATTATACCGTTTCGCATAGCGCAAACAAAAACTCCGGCACATCCGGCCGGAGTTTTCACATATAAGTCTCTCAAACTTATTGCTTGGCGCGAGCGGCCGCAAGAGCGTCGCTGTACCACTTGAGCTCTTCGAGCATGCCCGTGAGCGATGTTAGCGGTCCATAGGCAAGTGCCCGCTGCTCTTCGCTCAAGTTACCGTCCTCATCAATTTTGTCGCTCATCTGGGGAACGGCCAATTGCGTCGGGATAATCGCCGCTCGTGATTCGCTCAAAATTTCTTTGAGGTGCATGGTTGCGCGGGCACCACCGACGGTGCCGTGGCTGGCGATAGTGGCCGGCTTTTTCACCATCTCGAACGTCAGATAGTCGATGGCATTCTTGAGCACACCCGGGATAGAGTGGTTGTATTCGGCCGTAACAAAAATGTACGCGTCGCCCTCGGCAATCTTGGTCATCCACTTTTGGGCTGGCTCATTGGGCCTGCGCTCCGGGTTATACCGCGGGCTCATCGGCTCATCAAGAAACGGCATCGGGTAGTCTGCCAGGTCCACAAGCTCGACAGTAGTGTCCGGTAAGTTTCCGGCTTCCTTCGCCACCCATTTTGCCAGCCTGAGAGTGGCGCGGTTAGGACGCGTCGAACCCACGATAATCTGCAGTTTCATGAAACCTCCTTTTATGGTATATTTTGTATAGTAATAAGCCTAGTATAGGCCTAATGCTATACAAAGTAAAGTATGAAAACTACCTCTGTTATCACCACTCAACCACAACTTGACCCGGATCGCGAGATTCCGGCCGTTACCGCGTTGGAAACGCGTGTCGGCTGCATTGCCGCCGCCATGGAGATCATCGGCAGCAAATGGACCGCGCTTATCTTGCGTGACTTGGCCGCCGGCACCAAACGCTTTGGCGAGCTGCAAGCATCAGTCGGCTCCATCAACCCCCGCACCCTGTCTCAACGTCTCGACGAGCTTGAAAAGCACGGCATTATCACCAAAAAATCGTTCAACGAAGTCCCGCCCCGCTGCGAGTACAGCCTAACCAAAAAAGGCCTCGACCTGGTGCCCGTACTCGAGCAGATGGCCGCCTGGGGCAACAAATACTACGACACCGGCTGTTGAGGTTTATTCTCAAACCAGTTCAAGAGGCTCGCCCCGATATCCGGTTGGCAGCTCACGAGAACTTTGGCGTAGGGAAAATCACGCATCGTCACAGCCAGCACGTTGGCGTCAGAAACGCTGCGTAGCTCCGGGATGCCTTTGGGTCGACGTAGGTACAAGAAAAGCGTCTCTTTGGTGTCGATATCGCGAAAATGCCCGGCATATAGTAAACGCGGCGCGCCTGTGCCGCCGATACGCACCATCAGGTCGCGGTAGTCAAACTCGGGCGACCAGCTAAGGTCCACGATTTTTTCGCGCGGCAGCACCAGCTGGCGCTTGAGCCCCCACAGCATTTCCGCTCCCTCAAGTTTAATAGTCAGCACATCATCTTCAGCAATAAATTTCATGATTTTTTAAACTCCAAAGCTACCGAGCTAACACAATAATGCTGCCCGCTGGGCGACGAATCGTCCGCAAACAAGTGACCCAGATGACCACCGCAGGTTTTGCACACAACCTCGGTGCGATACATACCGTAGCGGTTGTCGTCAACAAGCTCCACGGCATCCTTGCTGGCAGCCTCGCTGAAGCTCGGCCAACCGATGAGGCCTGGCGTAGTGGAGTCATACTTTGTCTCGCTACTAAACAGCGGCGAGCCGCACGCGGCACACACGTACATGCCCTGTTCTTGGTTGTACAGCAGTTTGCCCGTGCCGGGCACTTCGGTGCCCTTTTCGCGCAGTACGTGGTACTGCTCGGGTGTGAGCTTCTGCTTCCAGTTGTCATCAGATACATCAGGCATACTTTTATTATACCCGCCTACAAAAAAGGCGGCTCTCGCCGCCTTTCGTTACACTTGTAAGCCCGGATCAAATGGGGGAGGTACGGGCTCAGACTGGAAGTTAGGCACTGGCATTTTTCCTACTGGCACGCCGGCAGTAACGTTTTCTATAAATTGATTCGCGCTAGCCAATACGACGTTCAACGTATCTGTAGTTAGCACCTCCTTGCCAACAGCATTGGGGTCTGTCGATAGGTTGAACGTTACCGGTGCACTATCAGTAACAAAATTTTCAGCAATGACCCAATCATCGCTTCCTGGGACTTCAGTGAACGATGCACTAAACAGGGGGGTTGCGCCACTTTGGGCTTCAAGTTGTATCTCGCTTACTTGGTTGGGGTCAACATTGTCACCCTGGGCGTTGGGTTTACCGGTCACCACAAAGGTATAGCTGCCTTGGCTATGAGTCGCTACGTCGTCTACTTTTACACTCTCAGTCAAAGAAATGCTGTTATTGCTCACGAAAAATGTATGCTCACCTACGTTATGCGTGGTCAGGTCAACTATGCGAGCCGCGTAATCTCGTAACGCTGGAGCCAAAATAACCTTGAGGTCGGGTGATTCTGGAATAGCCTCAGGACCAGTTGGCAATGGAGGTAGTGATTGCTCAGGAATTGAGGGGAGCGCAGAGGAAGCAACTCTCCCAGAATATTCATTCGCTACGTGATGACGCTGCATATCCCCTGCTGCCTTTAGCGAGGTGGCAAGACCAGCAGTAACAGCGCCGGCCAAAATAGTCCTGGTAGCAATCTTACCTATGCTGCGCTGCTTGCGCTGCTTTTCCGTACGCGGCGGTTTGTCGTGGTACAGCATTGGTTTGTATTCGCCTGGGGTATTTTTGTTTTTGTCCATAATAACAGTAATATAGCATAAGCTTTATATTTTTGCAAGTATGTTGCCTATGCTAAGCCTAGGTGAATCCGGAGAAACTAAGGGCCTAATTGGCGGCTTATTTGCTGCTGGCGTGGCTTTTTTCGGTGCTTTGGGCGCTGGTCAACCAGGTGTATACCCGGACGACAATTTCAAAAACTACCAGCTCCACCACCAAAGTGATGAGCGGACGCCACAGCCCTGCGTTCCAGCCACCACCCGTACTTTCTTGGCCGGAAAGCCAATCTGCCGGGCGTGAAGCCCAATCTTGTACCGCGCTGAGCACGATAAACCCTACCACGATGGCCGCTACCACGCTCGACGCATCCTTGCGCTTAAGAATTTTTACTATTTCCATACCTAGCCTCCCTGTTAGCTTAGTATGTGTTCATTATACTGCCGCTAGGCTTAAGCACAATACATGCCTAGGGTTACATGCTGTCGGGAGCGGCGATACCGAGAAGCTGCAGGCCGTTCTTGAGGGTGTTAGCGTATTGCGCAACTAAAGCCAGGCGGGTAGCTTGGCGCGCATCGCCAATGACGCGGTTGTGCTCATAAAAACGATTGAAGGTCTGCGCCAGCTCGTACAGATAGGTGCAAATGTGGTGCGGCATGAGCTCGGCGGTGGCTTTATCGATAGCTTCGCCGTACTCGCTGAGTTTGCGTACCAGGCTGCGTTCGCCGGCCTGCAGATCGGACACGTGTCCTGTCGCCTGGCCGTCCGCTTTGCGCAAAATGCTTCGCGCCCGTGCATGCGCATACTGCAGATACGGTCCGCTGTTGCCCTCCAGGCTGACGGACTCTTTGGGGTCGTAGATGATGTCGCCACCCAGACGTTGTTTGAGGAAGGCGTACTTCACCGCCCCCAGCGTCACCTGCTTATCTTCCTTGCCGGTGGTGGCTTTGTTGGCCGCCGCGGCTGCGTCGAGCACGTCAACCGCACGCAGAATATTGCCCAGCCGCGAGCTCATCTTGACCCCGCCGGCCAGCTTGACGATACCGTGCGTTAGGTGGGTGGTAGCTTGGGCTAGCTTGGGTTCAAACTGTTCGATACTTTTGAGCACCACTTTCATGTACTCGATGATGTCGTTGCCCGTGATGATGACCGAGCGGTCAAAGTGGTAGTCGCGCTCTTTTGCCATGATAAGCCCCACGTCTTTGGCCTCATAGGTGGGCAGGCCATGGCTATTTATGAACACGCGGGTGTGCAAGCCGTACTTTTCACCGTCAAACACGATGGCACCGTCGCTCTCTTGATACACCGTGCCGACGTGCTCTTTGACCGTCGCGAGACCGATGGGCGCTGTCTGGCTCTCGGGGTAATATTTCTCGAACTTGCTGCCGAGGTACTCATAAAAGGCATTGAAGTAGTCGTAGCTCCACTGGCGCGAGGTCCAATAAATGTGTGCGAACGGCGAATCGTGGTCGTTCTGCTCGTGCAATTGGTACACACGTTTGTTCAGCTCGACGATTTCCGCCCGGGCCGTCGCATCGTCGTCGTAGGCGTTGTTGCCCGTCACGTAGCAATCGGACAGCCAGGCGACTTGCTGGTCAAGCGAGGTGTATTTTTGAAGCCCCTCGGGGTTTTCGCCCCCGAGGTCTTTGAGCATGGCCCACATGGTCTTGCCCACGTGCAGGCCCACATCACCGCCGAAGTTGACGCGGTGCACCTGCGCCCCGGCGTGCTCCAACAGATTGGCGATGGCGTCGCCCACCACGCTGGTATACAAGTGCCCGGCGTGCAACACCTTGAATGGGTTGGGATCGGAATATTCCGCCACGACAGTCTGCCCTGCCAGGCTCTGGGGTGAAGCGACCGTCAGCGCCCGCACCAAGGCTTGGTCAGATAGTTTGAAGTTTAAAAATCCGGGCCCGGCCACACTGATGTCGCTGACCACACCGACCAGTTTCACCCGCAACTCTTCCATCAGGATAGCCGCTACCTCGGGCGGTTTTTTGTTCAGTTTGCCGGCCAGCTGCAGCGCCACATTGGTAGCGTAATCACCGAATTGTTCGTCCGGACGCGTTAGCTCTACCTGGATTTCGCTGCCGAACAATTCTTTGATCGCAGCGGCGATTGTTTGTTCTAGTGCCGGTTTCATTACCTATGAGTATACCAGAGGTGTCAGCGTTTTGCGGGCTCGTTCAGGCGGTGCAGCAAACGGCCGTTCCACCAACCGGCGAAATACATGCTGCCCAGCAGTGCCCAAAACGACAGCGTGGTGCGCAGAAGCTCAGGGTATTCGTGCGGCGTAATGAGCCTGTCGGATACGTCAAACAATAAGCCGCCGGGGCTAAAGAGTACGTCCCAGCTGTTCCAACGCAGATCGCGTCCGATATAGATGGCAAAACTGCAGATGAGCAGCACGCCGGCTACCCACCACGCCGCCGTACGCCAGTGCAGCCGCTTGTCGAGCTCGCGGTGCACCAGATATAGGCTGCCGAAGCCAAGTACGATGCCCGTGAAGACGAATGAAGCCAGCATGACTACATCAAAAAGTACGTACATCGGGTCGGCTTCCTGAAGATGGATAAAATCACTGATCATGTAGAAGCTGTTGGGCAAGAAAATGAGCCACAGGAGGCTGGCAGTAATTCCCTCCCAGCTAGACCAGCGCTTACGCCCCAGGACGTTGAGTAGCCATAGTGCGAATGCCAGCGGCAACCAGGCTAGAAACAAGTTGCCCAGCATATAGCTGAAGTCGAAACCAGTCTGACTGAAGGCGCCGTAGGTATACAACCCCAGGCTGACAAGGGTAGACACGACCAACGCGAGCAGGAACTGTTGCCTGGGTGATGACAAGCCCAATCCCTTTATCATAGGCGTATTATAGCAATTCGCACCGTGCGCGGCCGTTACCTATTCGGCCAGGATTTTCTTGAGCTTCTCTACCAGATCCACAGGACTGGGGTTTAGCCCGTTCAGCAGCGCTACATACAGGCTAACAAAATCACCGAGCACCGATGCCCACAGCAGCTGCTTGAGCAGGGTGTCGCCTTCGGGTTGGACAACGATAGGGGTCGGCCGTTTACCCGACAGTAGACGTTCGCTGGCTTCGAACCGCTTTTGAACCCGCGGATGCTCCAGGTCGCTGCGGATCTCGACGACCGCGAACGGCTTGTCTACAGGGTGGCTACTCCAGCCAATGAACTCATTGTGGTTGAACTCCGGGTACTGATTTGACCAGGCTAGGTTCTTGGCATTTTCGTTGTGCGTAATCTTCCACTTGTTGACCGCCGGCCACATCTTTGGCCCACCGTATGCGATCACTGTCTTGCCCACGATGTCGAGGGCATGCCGCTTGGCGATATTATTAGCACTGGGCACCGTCGGCAACCATGCCTGAGGCTGGTCTTTCAGCCAGTTGGCTGCCTCGTGCAGCTCGTCCAGGCTGCCAGCAGGCACCAATCCGAGTGGCTCGAACAGCTGCATGAACGCTGCCAGGAAAAAGAATGTCGCCATGCGCGGTTGGATGTTGGACGGCAACAAGAAGAGTGGGTAACCTTTGGCCTTGGCCCGATCGGCCAACGTGCCACCGGCAGTAATCACGACGATGTGCGCACCCCTTTTTTCCGCTTCGTCGAGTGCCGACAAGGTCTCTTCCGTATTGCCGGAGTAGCTCGAAGAGATAAACAGCGTCTCTGCGCCGACGTACTGTGGCAGCGTATAGTCGCGGACGATCTCGAACGGCACAGAGAGCCGCGGCCACGACCCCAGAAATACTGCCGGTAGCGCCGAACCGCCCATACCGGCAAGAACGACGTTCTTCACCGGCCCGTCTACATAAACCTCCGTCTCGAAGTGATGGTTCAGGTATTGCCATTGTTTTTCTGCGATACCCAGGGCGTCCTCGGCATCTTTCTCATGGATATATTTCAAATCATCAAGCATGAATAGTCCTTTCTAGCTCCCATTATAACCATAGCCGCGTTGGCTTTCACGCGGTATGATGGAGGGGATGTCGTTAAAACGAACAAACAACATCTTGCTGACCGCCATTATTGTGGTCAATGGTTTCACCATGCTGTCGCCTGCCTGGCCGATGGTACGTTTTTGGTGGGTGCGCCACTTTACACATCAGCAGCAAGCCCTGGCGGTCTATACACAGCCTTCGGCGCCCACTTCGAGCGGCACTCGCAGAATAGTTAACCCCGTCCCTAGCGACAACCGGCTTATCATCCCTGAAATTGCCTTAAACGACCATTTGTACGAAGGTACCGATGCCTACACCACACTTCGTAAGGGTGTGTGGCACTGGAACCAAGGCAGCGATCCGAGCAAAGGCGGCAACACTATTTTGCTGGGACACCGCTGGGGCTACTATCCCGATCCCACTGGCGTGTTTTACCACCTGGACCTACTCAAAAAGGGCGATAAAATAGCTGTGTACTGGCAAGGCAAACGGTACCTCTACCAGGTAGCGTTTACTGAGGTAGTCAAGCCCACCGATACACACTTGGTACAGCCTACCAGCAAACCTACCCTCACGCTTTACACCTGCACTTCGCTACTGACCGGCATCAACCGACTGTTTGTAGTTTCAAACTTAATAGAAGGTCCATCGTCATGAGTGAAAAGACCAAATTTTGGCTGCTACTAGGATTACTGATAATTAGCATAGGCCTACTGCTATTTATGCGCAGCTACGCCGGTCAGAACTTTGTGACCGGTATCAAACCATAGGTCATACGCCTACTGGAAATTAGCGCCGACGAGCGAGCCGTACCACGTACTGCCGCCGTCAAGCGATTCAAACACCAAGACATCTACAGCACTTGCGGTAGTCGTGAGTGTCGGTGCGGTACCACCCGCCCATTTCACGCTGCCGGGCCAGGTTACTGCGTGGCTACCTGTGGCATCTTGGCTCAAGTAGAGCCCGAACGAGCACGCCTTGCCATTCGTGGCACCGCTGAACGTAAACGTGACATCGCCGGTCATGGTCACATTGAACACGTTACCATTAGCCAGGTCGAGCGTCGTCGCGCCAGTGGCAGCGCTATTGGTTGACACAGCTTCCGCACCACCCCCAGTGGTTAAAGCTGCTGGTGCGTTGTTCCACTTGGCCGTGGCCGTGTTATATTCTAAGAATTGTCCGGTAGCTGGGTTGCTCAGGGCTACATCTGATGATGTAGAGATCGAGCTACTGCCACCACCGCCTCCTCCGAATGACATATGCTATCTCCCTTCCGTTAGACGCGGTACCAATTGGTGCCGTCACTTAAGTAATCTTGGCTTTGGTATTGGCTGTTGATAGTGTCAGTACCCACGCCACTTGCATCAATGTACGAACCGGCTGGAGCTGCTACCTGCACGGAGTTTCCGGCTGTGTTCAGTCGTTTTACCCGTACGAAACCGCTGGCGACTGGGGTTGGCAACGTGATGGTAATGCCGGCTGAGGTTGAATCTGCAAATACAAAGTCGAGGTTGCTCGCGGTATAGTCAGCTGTCTTGGAAACAAAGTTGAAAGTATAGCCACCACTACCACCGCCGGCTACCGTACCCCATGATACGTTGGTGCCGTCAGTAGTCAGGTACTTGCCGCTGTTGCTGGTCTGAGAGGGGAGGATAGCGTTGGCAGCGCCGGCTTGCGTCGTAGCGCCCGTACCACCTTGGGATAATGTAAAGGTGCCGGAAGTAACGTCAGATGCTGCCAGTGATACTGCTCCTGTCTTGCCGGCCACACTTGTCACTGGTGCGCTCGCTGGGGTGCTCCATGATGCGGCCGAACTGCTTGAGGCAGTCAGAACTTGCCCGTTGCTAGGTGTACCACTGACCGCTACGCCGTTAACGCCGGATACGCGAGGTGCTGAAGCCACTGATCCAGTGCCAGCCAAGTCGCCGGCCAGCTGCACCAGACCTTTGGTAGAAGCATCGGCATCTGGCACGCTGCCCGCGCCGGTCACGGTAGCGGGTGCCCAGCTACTGGACGCCCCGTCATATACCAATGACTGGCCGTCGGTCGGTGCACTGCTGGATACGGTTTTTCCTTGAAGTTTTGTCGCATTACCGATACCGGTGAGCGTACCGTCGTTGCGGATCTTCAGCGATCCATCACTGTTGTGTTCTACGTCTAGGAACGAGTTAAGCACTTGCCCCCAAGTACCATCATCGCCACCAGGGGTAGGTAATCGGGCCATAGTTTAGTCCTCCTGACTATTTTTCGTTAGTTTAGCATAAGCGCTATCGTCTTGCATCTTTTGGTTTGAAACTTTCGGTTTGCGGCGTACAAAACGCACCACTAAGGCACAGAATATAAGGAAAGCGGCAACGCTTATGACAAGCAATGCGGCCGTGCCGGTGTCAATCAGGGTTGAACCGCCGCCACTGCTACCCGTGGAGCCGCCCGTACTCGTGCCCGTTGTAGAGGTGCCATTATAATTGTTTGTGTTATAGGTGCTCGACCCGTAGGTGGAGGCGAAAAAGTAATAGTTTTGCATAGTAATTTTCAGCTTTACCTATTGAAGGTGTTTACGCTTATGATATTATAACTATGCAAACAATATAACAAGGGCTAAGGTGCAACTATGTTATCGAATGTAGCATTTTTAGATCTCAGTACGCCGGATCTTATCATTATTCTGGCAATCGTACTGTTGATTTTCGGCGGCAAGAAACTGCCGGAGCTTTCTCGCAGTCTCGGCAGCTCAATGCGTGAATTACGAAAGGGCATAAATGACGGCGGGGCGCAAAAACAAAAATCAAACGACGAGAGCAACAACCAAGAAACGGCGTAATTCCGCCGAAGACCGGCTGCAGCCCTTCATCGAGCACGTCCGCGAACTTAGGCGGCGGGTATTTTATATTGCCCTGTCTATTGTTGCGTTCAGTATTGCTGCCTACGCGGTAGAGCATCAGCTTATCAACTTTTTGCTCAAGCCGTCCAACGGGCAGCAATTTATTTATACTTCCCCTGTAGGGGGGCTTAATTTCCTATTCAAGGTCTGTCTGTACGTAGGCATAGCTGCCAGTTTGCCAGTAATCGTCTACCAATTTTTGCGCTACGTCGAGCCCTTGCTCAAGCGCTCATCGACCCGCTTTATTTACTGGGGCACCTTCTCCTCGGGTGTATTAGCACTTGTAGGCATGGCGTTCGGCTACTTTATCGGCTTGCCGGCAGCGCTGCACTTTTTGCTGCACCAGTTCCATACCGCCCAAATCCACCCCTTGCTCACCATCGACGAGTACATGTCGTTTGTCACGCTGTATATGTTTGGCTCAGCCCTGATGTTCCAGGTGCCGCTTATCGTACTCTTCATCAACCGCATCAAGCCCATGACGCCCCAGAAGCTACTGCATTATGAAAAGTGGGTGCTTATTTTATCGTTTGTGCTGGCATTTATTATGGATCCCACTCCCAACGTTATCGATCAGGTATTTATCGCCCTGCCCATCGTGCTGAGCTATCAGCTGAGCATTGGGGTCATTTGGTGGCAACACTCGCACAGCCGACGTACCAAAGTTTCTCAACTACGCGCCCAGGATGCTACCGCACAAGCCGAACGCCTGGAGCGAGCCAGCCATTTACGCCCCCTGGTAGCGTCTTCCCCCTTGCCGGTTGCCGAAGCACCAGCGGCTCCTGCGCCGGTAGCTTTAGCGTCGTCGTCCACCCTTGCAGCGCGCATGTCACGGCCTTCCCGCACGTATGATTCGCCTATGTTTACGCGGGCTTATTCCCTGCCACGCCGGCCCTACATAGACATCTGATTTTCTAAGCATAAACGGCTTGACATAACGGTGGCGTTGGGCTATTATTCGCTACGTATCCTACAAACATAAAAAACAAACTAAAATTATGGCAAAACCTATAGACACACTGCTCCAGAAGGAGATGTCGCGCAAGGAGTTTATGACTACCGTCGGCTTCGGCGTTGCCTCTCTGCTGGGCTTCTCAACCGTGTTGCGGCTTTTGGGCCACGGCTCCAAACTGCAGCAAAGCGGTCGGGGCTACAGCTCTGGCGCATACGGCAAATAAGCTCTAAATGCATCTACCTCAAGCGCGTGCACACGCACGCTGCTTTGTGGTATAGTGCTTATGAACAGTTAACTACGTGGGGGTGGATATGATGTTTGGACACACAAACGATGATAATCAACAAATACAGGACAACGGCACCGTTACAGCTCCGTCAGCTCCCGAGCCAGTAGCCGACGGCACACTGGCACATGATGATAACCAGGTTGACGTACCATCTGTCACGCAGCCTTCTGCTGACGACTTCTTGCCCTCTCCCAGTGAACCCCCAGCGCGCGATGAACAGCCAGAGCTGGCATTGCCTGCCCACACTGACGACGATGCTGCTAGTGACGCTGGCGACTCCGGCCAATTACTTGGCTTGAAGCAACAAGCCCTGCAACAGCTTAGCCCTCTACTCAACCACCTCGATCAAAGCCCAGAGGAGAAGTTCCGTACTACCATGATGATGATCCAAGCTACCGACAATCAAGATCTCATCAAGACAGCTTACGAAGCCGCCCAGCAAATATCTGACGAAAAGGCTAAGGCCCAAGCCTTGCTCGACATCGTCAACGAAATCAACTACTTCACGCAGCACCCTTCAGCTTAGACCCCTAGAGGAGAGCAGACCGAGACTTTGGCTTAGCGTGTAGCGCGCCGGCGTAAGTACAGTTCGTAGACCACCACGCCTACCACAATAGCGCCCGCAAACACAGCTACGGTGTCGCCCGGCCCGGTGTTGGCTAGTTGTTGGTTGCTGCCGTTCTGGGGTGCCTTTTGCCCGGCAGCACTTCCTACAGGCTGAGTACTTTTATTGTCATTATTGGTCGAGGGAGTACTGGTGCTATTGCCAGATTGAGAACCGCTGGGTGGGGGCACGGCTGAGTTGCCATTTACGCCTCCAGACGAGCTAGCAGCTGGCGGCGAAGAGGGTTTGTTCTTGGATGTATCAGTCGAGTTCCATGGGCCCAAAAAGTATACTGCCAGGCCAATGCCTATCACGAGTAGCACCACAATCACCCACCTGCCCCAGCGCCATAACGCTGGCTGAGCCGTGCTGGCGGAGCCTTCGTAATACGGCTGGAGTTCCGGTGGTACTTCCACCGTCTTGTTTTGACGTCCAAACAATTTCATGACTTTATTTTACTACCCAAGCGCACCACTGCAAGCACAAGCGACTTAAAAAGCGGCCCCCCGGGACCGTTTTTATAAATGAGTTAGATGGGTATCGGCTAAAAGCCCATGCCTCCGCCCATGCCTGACATGTCGGGCGCGGCGGGCTTTTCCTTTTCCGGTACGTCCACCACAAGAGCTCCCATGGTCATGCTGGTACCGGCAATACTGACAGCGTTCAGGATGGCTTCCTTTGTCACCCGGGTCGGATCAACGACACCGACCGCCTTCAGGTCAACAAGTTTAGTGGGATCGTTAACGTCTACCCCTTGGCCTTCCTTGCCTTTCATGATTTGAGGCAACCATTCATCGGCATTTATACCGCTGTTGGTCGTCAGAATTCTAAATGGCTGCATGAGAGCGTTAACAAGGATCGCATAACCCGCCTCAATCGTACTGTCTTTCCCGTTATTAGTGTCATTTTTGAAAAGTTTGTTAGCGAGGTTCACGAGCGTTACACCGCCGCCGGGCACGATACCTTCGGCCAGAGCCGCTTTCACGGCCGCCACGGCGTCGTCCACGCGGAATTTCTTTTCCTCTATCTCGGTCTCGGTGGCACCACCGACTTTGATGACGGCAACTTTGCCCTGCAGTGCCGCGCGGCGCTTCTCTAGGTTCTCCTTGTCGTACTCACTGGTGGCTGCATCGGCCTGAGCAGTAATCTGCTTGATGCGAGCGTTGATTTCGGCTGCAGAGCCGCCACCCTCGATGATGGTCGTCTCGTCTTTGGTAACGATAATCTTGCGGGCGGAGCCGACCACATTCAGGTCTACGTTCTCGAAGCTCATACCGGTGTCATCGGTGATCACCTCCCCACCAGTCAGCACGGCAATGTCGTTCAGGATGTCTTTACGGCGGTCACCAAAGGCTGGCGCCTTGATGGCAACGGTGTTGAATACACCCTTCAGGCGGTTCAATATCAGCGTCCCGAGCGCTTCGCCCTCGACGTCCTCACAAATCAGCACCAGGTCTTTCTTGCCAGCCTGCGCAAGCTTCTCGAGCAAGGGCAAAAACTCTTGGATAGAGCTGATTTTCTTATCAGTAATCACTACGGCTGGCTTGTCGTAAACGGCTTCCATGCGGGCAGTGTCGGTCACCATGTACGGGCTCACAAAGCCGCGGTCAAAGGTAAAGCCTTCCACCACTTCGCTCTCGAGCGCCAGGCCCTGGCCCTCTTCCACCGTTACCACGCCGTCTTTGCCGACTTTGTCGATAACATCAGCAATCAGATTGCCAATTTCGCTGTCGCCAGCAGAGATAGTCGCAACTTCCGCCACGCGGCTCTTCTTGCCCTGAATGTCTTCACTCATGGTCGACAGCTTGGCAATGACTTCCTCTGCGGCTGCCTCCAAACCCTTGCGCAGCTGCATGGGGTTGTGCCCGGCAGCGATAAGCTTGTTGGCTTCGTTTAGGATGTGGTAGGTCAGCACCGTCACGGTAGTAGTGCCATCACCTGCCACGTCGTTCATCTTGTTGGCGGCCTGCTTAATGAGCTCGGCACCCACCTTGTAGCCCAACGTCTCGTCGTCAACGTCAGCAATCTCGACGCCCTTCGCGACTGTCACACCGTCGTGCGTGACGGTTGGAGCACCGTAGCTCTTGCTAATGACTACGTTGCGACCCTTCGGACCCATGGTAGTCTTTACCGCGTTGTATAAAACCTCTGCACCGCTCAAGATCCGGCGGCGGGCATCATCGTCATAAAATACTTTCTTTGCCATCAAAAACCTCCTTATTTGACCGTCGCTAAGATGTCTTCTTCTTTAACCAAAATGTACTCTTCGCTGCCCACTTTCACATCGGTGGTACTGTAGCTTTTGTAGACGATTCTATCGCCCACTTTCACTTGCGTGGCATCCTTGCCCACAGCAACCACTTTGGCAGTCTTGGGCTTCTCGGCCGCGTTTTCCGGTAGGTACAGGCCGCTGGCGGTCTTGGTTGCAGCCTCTTCGGCTTGCGCGACGACATAGTCGGCGAGGGGTTGTAGCTTGCTCATAAAATCTCACTCCTCCGTTTAGTCCATGTATTGTAGTTAGCACTGTGATAGTGCGAGTGCTAACCATCAGCACTCATAATAATAGCGTGCCAACTTCTCTGTCAAGAGAGTATGCCCACATTTTGCTACCAAAAAACCGGCTTTCTAGCCGGCGTCCATAATCATGAGTTTTTGTTGAGATTGTGAGCGGGTGGAGCGATTGCCTGGGAGGGCCGGAGGGGCGCACCATAGGTGCATTGTGTGCAAGATGCACCCCTCCGACCAAGCTTCAGGTCAACCGCACAGCGAGAAGCCACCCACGTCCATCAGCTCGTCCAGCGATGAAAGGATGACGCCACCGGCACGACCTTCATCGGCAGACCGAGTGGGAATTCGACTCCTCGCCTTCTGGGCGGCCTGGGTGAAGGCCGTGGAAAGCGGGGTACCCCTGAATTCCACTCCAGTGGAGTACAGCGTGGCCCCGCGATGGGTCGGAGAGTCATCGTCCTGCTCAGGCACAGAGTCGGCAGCGAGCGCGGTGAGAATCTCCACCTTCGTCACGAAGCGTTCGTCTTCGCGCCGGCGCCGAACCACCACATCCGCGTGAGCGTGATGACGCCCAAAGGCATGCGACCACCACGACGGCTTCGTGCGCACGTCGGGACGGTTCTTGCGATACGCAACCTGACGACCGAGCCGATGACGACGCTGTTCCGGGGTCTCCGAAAGCGTTTCGATGTCATCGAGCATGGACTTTTCGCTGGTACGCATAGCCCACGCCTTCTCGGTGTCGCGCCGAACCTGTCGGGCGGTACGCCGTCGAGTTCGACTCTTGGGGGGGTTGTGCCGAGGGGAAGTGTCGTCAGTGGTTAGGGCCTGACGAGGTACTGCAAATGTTGCAACTGCCACTTCATCCTCCTGTGCTCCTGTTCGGCGCCAATGCGCTATAGCTCCCTTGTGGGAACAATAAGGCCGACTAGTTCATTAACCAGCCTTACTGTTCCCACAAAGATCACTCACAATCTCAACGTACATTACGCCCGAATTCAAAGAGAACTCCAGGGCGTAAAGCCTTTAGCTAGCTATCCGTTTTCGTTTGGGTAGTCAGTTAAATTGGAACATATTATACAACTTGTGGGTGCGTTCGCAAGCATAAACGGGATGGTTTTTTATATTCCCGCAGTAAGAAAAATTACACAGCCGCTATAATAGACATAGCATGCAGCCGCAGTTTAACCGCACCGTACTCATGTCCGGCGCTGATTATTTCAGCGACAGTTTTGCCATCAACGCCCTTATGGACTCCTCTGTGCCGGTGGATGGCCAAAAAGCCATGGCCGAGCACGACCGTATCCGCAAGGCGCTTGAAAGTGCTGGTGTAAAAGTTATAAAGGTAGCCCCACCAGTCGACTGCCAAGATGGCGTCTACACGGCCAATTGGGCGCTTGTACGCAATGGTGCAGCCCTGATGGCGCGCCTACCCAACAAACGCCAGGCCGAGGAGCCCTACGCCCGCGAACAATTGCAGACCCACGGCATCAAACCCGTCATACTACCCGAGAATGTCGAACGATTTTCGGGCCAGGGTGATGCCCTGCCTTGCGGCGATATCGTATTTACGCAGTCCCCCTACCGCACCTCCCGCAGTGCGCACGAGCACCTCAAGAGCGTGCTCGGCTTCACGGAAGTTATTGCCCTCCAGACCAAACCTAGCCGCTGGTTTGGCTTCGGCCCCGCCAAACACAACAAAATTACCGGCTGGCCGGATAGTCCTACGTATGACATCGACCTGGCGCTGGCTATCCTCAAGTGGCCCACCGAAGATCAAAAAGGCCTCATCGCCTGGTGCCCCGAGGCGTTTACCGCCTCCAGCCGCACAATACTCAAGCAGTTCGATACAGTAGACAAAATAGAAGTGTCCAAGAATGAGGCCCTGGGCGCCTACGCGCTCAATTTGGTTTCTACCGGCCAGACCGTGATTATGAACGCCGGCGCACCCCAGTTTCAGGCGGCGCTCGAGGCTCACGGACTTAAGGCTATCGTCCTGGAACTACCCGAGCTCAAAAAAGGCGGCGGCTCTATCCGCTGCACCACCCTCACCCTCGACAACTAACTTTTGCCTAGTCGCTTCTTTGCTGCCGCTTTTGCGGTGGCAATCTCATCCCACGGATGCTCGCCATCGGCTCGTTCAATGGTCTTTTCGTGGCCCTTGCCCAGTAGTATCACCGTGTCGCCCTTCTTGGCGCGCTGCATCGCAAAGTTGATAGCCTCGGTGCGGTCGTGCACCAAAAACAGGTCTTTGTCACGTACTTTGCCCACCTGTTCTGCCCCACCGGCAATCTGATTCATAATTTCCTGCCCGTCCACATCCCGGTCGTCTTCTTCCGTCACGATAACCTCGTCGCAATATTTCCCTGCCAACTCCCCTTGGATGGCGCGCTTGGACTCATCACGCCGCCCGGCACTGCCAAACAGCGCTATCAGCCGCCCCTTCACCATGGGCCGAAGATCTTTGAATAGCTTTTCAAAACTGTCGGGCGTGTGCGCAAAGTCTACAATGACAGTAAAGTCCTGCCCTTCCTCGATGTTAGTCATGCGCCCTTCCACGCTGCGCAGCGCGGCAATGCCCTTTTCTATCTGTTCCTTACTTAAGCCAATGGCGAGCCCCGTCGCTGCCGCAGCTAGCGAATTATAGACGTTAAAGCTGCCCGGTATGTTGATGGTTATGTCCAGGCTTACTTCTTCCCTGACTTGCTCTGCTGACGGCTTGCTGCCATCCGCCGTGTATCCATAGGCCATCGTGCCTGTCGGTCGGGCAATCGTAGCAGTATAGGTACTGCCTTCAGGCGTAGATTTTACCTGCGTAGCCCGTAGGTCGCCCTTTTTCACTCCATACGTCATCGGATTGGCAATGTCTGAGGCAAAAAGCTCAGCGCTCGGGTCCTCGGCGTTGATAATGCCGATGCGCTGCCCCTTCTTGTTGGCATTGGTCAGCTGGAACAATTTGCGCTTGGCGTCACGGTAGCGCTCAAACGTCTTGTGATAATCCAGGTGCTCGTGCGTAACATTTGTCATGACGGCAATGCTGTATGGCACGCCCCACACGCGGTTCTGCGCCAGCGCGTGGCTGGTAGTCTCCAGCACCAACCATTCCGCCCCTTGGTCTCTCATCCACTTCAGGCGCTTCATAAGCTCCGGCACCGGCACCGTGGTCATGTGATAAATCTGCGAATGGATGTCGTCCCCGACCCCATATGCTACCGTCGACAACATACCCACCTTGTAACCGGCCTCGTGCAGCATACGGTGGATCAAAAACGTCGTCGTGGTCTTGCCGTTGGTGCCCGTCACGCCTATCACCTTCAGCCTTTTGCCCGGAAAGCCATTCAAGGTATTAAGCACTATAGCTTCAGCCAAGTGCCCATAGGGCTCAATGGCCGCGAACAATCCCTTAGGGATGAACTTCTTCACAATTTTCCGCGCATTCATATGGCACCCAGTATAGCGGGTTTCCTAGAAGGCGTTAAAGCTTTTGAAGAGTACTGTGTCAGGCTTTAGGCTGCTTTTTCAGCGTCAGTCTTGGCCTCAGCGCGAAGAGGTACTACTTCGGCCATGGCCCCAGACTGAGTGGCAGCAGGCACAATCATAACGTCTTCACCTAGTAGCAAGCGCCCTAGCCTACTGGCGAGCCAGCGCCGCTTTGCTAAATATCGACGCTCAGCTTCCTCGGTAGTTGTGGGATTTTGGGCCTCATACTCCGCCCGCAATTGCGCTTCTTCCTCAGAAGTAAGCTCCTTAAATAGGGCATCAATTTTTTCTTGTGAGCGAAGAGTAGACCCGCTCTCTTTAGCTTTTTCCTTCACTTCTTTAGGCTTACCCCATTGCTCTTCGTACTCAGCCCTCAGCTGAGCTTCTTCTTTGGAGGTCCGGCTAGAAGCCAAGAGTTTATCTATACTTTCTTGTGAGCGAAGCGTAGGAAACTTACTTTTAGTCTTCTTCGATGTATGTCCGCTCACTTTGGCTTCTTGAGATGTAGCATCTGCCGGAGCACTCGCCTCACCCTGGGCCGCAATGTCTGCTATGGTTGTTTTACCGGCGCGTACACTCCCTAGTAGGTTCAGCAAAGTGGCTTTGTCGCTTTCGCTCAATGCACTCCATACGGCAAGTAATTCTGATAGCCCGGCTTGCTGTTCAGCGTCTGCCCGCGTTTCTTCTGAGTCAGTATTTGTGTCACCCCCGCCAGCCTCTGCGGCATCTTCCTCGGCCCACTGCTTCTGCAAGGCCTCAGGGTTTACGTTCGGGTTATCTTTGTTTTGCTCAAAGCGCTCGGCGCTGATGCGTTTCATCGTTTCCGCCCGCTGCTGAACATTTTTAAGTTGCGCCGCGCGGCGCGCAGTTTTCTCGTCTGTAGGTTCCGCTGATACAGTTTCATCCGGCTTTCCAGGTAAGATATCGTCTGCACTAGCCTCTTTCGGGGTACCGTCTTGCGGGATAAACTGCAGCAGACGTTCTGCGGTGCTTGCATCGATGGGCTTTGTGACAGGCTTCCCCTCTGGGTCGGCAATGGTATAGGTATACGTTTTTGTCACCTCCCCTGGGATATATTCATTAGTGCCTTGAATGGTAAAGCCCGCTTGGTGTTGCTCGTGTACGTGGATACCTTGTGCCATTTCACTCAAAAATGCAGCGGCATTGGAGTCTACTCCGCCTTCGGCCATCTGCGCCTCCGCCTGATCCAAAAGACCACGAAGTTGTTCGAGACCGGGGTCCTGAGGTGTTTCTGGGGTTGATGGAGCAACTTCTGTCATGGTCTTTGTGTTTAAATGTGTATGCTTATACTAACAAAAAGCTTGTGTTTTGTCAATTATATTTCAACTATATTGATTATTTAGCAAGTTTCATTCTTATTAGCTATGGTAAGCTAGAGCTAGATGAAAATTTTGGGCATTGAGACGAGTTGTGACGAGACCGCTGCCGCTGTCGTGGAAGACGGCACACGGCTACTTTCGAACGTGGTCGCCAGCAGCATGGACCTGCATGTTAAATATGGTGGTGTGGTGCCCGAAATTGCCGCAAGAAGTCACATTGAGTCTATCCTGCCGGTTATCCAGCAGGCGCTCGACGATGCCCAGTGTGACTGGGATGACATCGACGGTATCGCCGTAACCTATGGCGCCGGCCTGGGCGGCAGTCTGCTTATCGGCGTACTCACCGCTCGCACTCTGGCGATTGCTCACCATAAACCTCTCTATGCTATCAACCACGTCGAGGGACATGTCTATGCTAACTTCCTGACCGCCACGGCCCTACCCAGCCTCACTATGCGCTCCAGCCAACCCGGATTCCCTATGCTGGCCGTTATCGTATCTGGTGGCCACAGCCAGCTGGCTCTCTTTCGCAACCATTTCGACTACACCCTGCTCGGCCAAACGCAAGATGACGCTATCGGCGAAGCGTTCGACAAAGTAGCCAAAATCCTTGGCCTGCCCTACCCTGGCGGTCCGAGCGTGTCCAAAAAAGCACTCGAGGGCGACCCGCATGCCTTTGAACTACCAACCGCGAATATGCCCGGCAAGTACGACTTTAGTTTTTCGGGGCTTAAAACAGCCGTTCTACGGCTTGCCCAGGCGCAAATTGGGGAAGATTACACATTTCCCTCTACGAAGCTGCCAGAGTGCCTGTCTGAGGCTCAGAAGGCCGATATTGCTGCCTCGTTCCAGTACACCGCCATCAAAACCATCGTGGATAAAGCCGTGCGGGCATATCACGAGTTTCAGCCAGCCAGCGTGGTTATTGCCGGCGGCGTCGCCGCCAGTGCGGAGTTACGCCGCCAGCTCTCTGAGGCACTGCCCTTGCCTGTCGAATATCCTGATTTCAAACTGTGCACCGACAACGGTGCCATGATCGCCACCCTGGGCTGCTTCAAGGCCATGCTGGACCAGCCTACGGCAGATCCCTACTCACTCGACATCTCACCGAATCTTAGCATGTAGCCCGGTTCCCCTTCTCTACCAGAGGTGATATCATAGGGCTATATGAAGTTGCCGAAAGTGTATGAACCGTCTCAGTACGAGGCCGACATCTATGCCTTGTGGGAAAAAACCGCTGCGTTTGCCCCACGCGACCATGGCGACAGCTACAGCATCGTCATGCCGCCCCCCAACGCCAACGCTAACTTACACATTGGCTACGAGCTGACGGCCGCCCTCGAGGACATCGCCGCCCGCTATCACCGCTTAAAGGGCGAGAGCGTACTGCTCCTACCTGGTGCCGACCATGCCGGTTTTGAGACGCAGTCGGTCTACGAGAAGCACCTGGCCAAAGAAGGCAAGAGCCGCTTTGATTTTTCACGTGAAGAGCTGTATCGGCAGATCTGGGACTTCGTAGCCCTTAACAGAGGTAATTTTGAAACCCAGCTGCGTCGCATGGGCGTGAGCTGTGATTGGACAAAGTTTACCTTTACCCTCGATGACAAGATAGTGAAGCGAGCCTATGCGACCTTCAAAAAGATGTGGGACGAAGGGCTCATTTACCGCGGCGAGCGCTTGGTAAACTTTTGCACCTTCCACGGTACCGCTTTCGCCGATATCGAGGTGGAGTACAAAGAGGTTAAGGGCCATCTGTGGCACATCCGCTATCCATTAACAGATGGAACTGGGGAAATAGTGGTAGCGACAACACGGCCAGAGACCATGCTGGGCGACACCGCCGTGGCCGTCCACCCCGACGATAAACGCTACCAAAAGCTGGTAGGGAAGACCGTGAAGCTACCCCTGACCAGCCGCGAGATACCGATTATCGCCGATGCGTTTGTAGACCGCGAATTCGGCACCGGTGCCGTGAAGATTACGCCGGCACATGACCCTAACGACTTTGAGACAGGGAAGCGCCACGACCTCCCCTTCATCACTGTTATCACGCACGAGGGTACCATTTCACATGAAGCTCCCGACTCATACGGTGGCCTGAAAGTAGAAGCTGCACGCAAGAAGGTGGTAGCCGACCTAGAAGAGCAGGGGTATTTGGTAAAGACCGAAGACCACGTACACAACGTGGGCCACTGCTACAAGTGCGGTAATGTCATTGAGCCGCTGTTGCGCGAACAGTGGTTTGTCGACATGCAGCCGCTGGCTACAAAAGCCATTGAGGTACTCGAGGCAGGGAAGATAACGTTCTTTCCCGACACCAAGAAAGACCAGCTCGTTGGCTACCTCAACGGCTTGCGCGACTGGAACATCTCCCGGCAGATTGCCTGGGGCATTCCTATCCCGGCTTTCCAGAACGTAGACGACCCGGATGATTGGATATACGACGAGCGCGTGGACCAAGAAATTATTGAAGTGGCAGGGAAGACCTATCACCGCGACCCCGACGTGTTTGACACCTGGTTTAGCAGCAGCTCCTGGCCCTACGCCACACTTGACCACCCAGACAGCGACGATTTTAAGCGCTTTTACCCCTTGGGTCTCATGGAAACAGGTGGTGAAATCCTGTACCCGTGGGTGTCGCGCATGATAATGCTAGGGCTGTACGTGACCGGCGAGATTCCCTTTAAAGAAGTCTACATTCACGGCTACGTGATGGCCGAGGACGGTTCCAAGATGAGCAAATCGATAGGCAACGTGGTAGACCCTATGCCAGTCATCGATGAGTTTGGCTCGGACGCACTGCGTATGGGCATCATCAGTGGCCGTGCCCCCGCCGTCAACCGCGGCTACGACACGCGCAAGGTCGAAGAGGCCCGTAACTTCTGTAACAAGCTCTGGAACATTGCCCGCTACATTGAAGGGGTACTAGGCGACCAGCCAAAACTAGAAAAACCGCGCCCTGAAAGCCCGGCTGATCATTGGATAGTGAATAAATTACAACAATTTCAAGGTGAATATTTTGCATTTTTGGACGAATACCGCTTTAGCGAAGCCTACGATTTGCTGTACCACTTTGTGTGGGACGAACTGGCCGACTGGTACATTGAAGCCTCGAAGAGTGCCCTGAACCCAGCGCTACTGGCCAAGCTCCTGGAGGCGGTGATGACGCTGGCGCACCCCTTTGCCCCCTTCGTCACTGAGACCATTTGGCAAACGCTTGCCTGGGAGCCCGAATCGGTGCTGGCTAGCCGTACGGTGCCGGAGCTAGCGAAGACTGACACAAAGCTGGCGGATACTTTCGAGGAAATCAAAACCATCGTCACCGAAGCTCGCTTTATCATCAACACCTTACACGCCAGCGGCGTCACGCTGTACTACACCGGCATACCGTTCTTGAAAGAAAATGCTCCGCTCATCAAGCGGCTCGCCCGCTTGCAAGAGGTAAGTGAAGTGCAAGATGGTACCGGCTTGTTTTTGACCGAAACCAAGTACCGGTGCTGGCTCGATATTGACCAACATACTGCCCAAGCCTATCTGAAAGAGCTGCAGGGCAAGCAAGCGGCCCAGGAAAGCCTTATCAAGCAATTGGAAGGGCGCCTAGCCAATAAATCGTATATTCAGAAGGCCCCTCGTCATGTTGTTGAGCAAACCAAAAACCAATTATCAGAGGCGCGGGCGCAACTCAAGAAGTTAAACCAGGAACAAGCTCGCTTTAGTAGATAAAGTGTTGTGCCAGCTCGGAAAAAACAGGCCCAAAAACGTCGAGTGCAGCGACGATTAGAAGAAATGGGCCAGTTTAATGCAGCTAAGCTGCTGTGTCATGGCCCAAGGACACAAATGTTGCTGTGTACGTCTCCTGCCTAGCATCCCCAGAGGGCTCCCGATAGCGCGTGTACGGCACGCATATTGAGTCCTGCCAGGATGATGGAAGCCAAGGGGATTAAAAATCCCGCCAAACCCCAGACCAGGCTTTTTACCTCACCGCTGAAGAACGAGTACACCGCCCCGACCAGGCAGCCGATGATGCCGAACGGTATGCCGACGACTCCCACAAGCCCAAAGATGAAGTTGGACAGCAACAGCACAACGGTTAGGAGCAGGAAAAATAAGCCTTTAGCCACTCCTGTGCCCGAGCAAATCTTACCGCCTGCGACAACGTCGCTTGGGCTGTTTACGCCAGAAAAGAACTTGAACGAATCCTCGATCATGCGGCTGATACCCGTAGTATCATCAAGCCACAGCACGAAGAAACTGATCAAGAAGAGCGGTATTAGCAGGGCTATTACACCTACGACTATGCCGGCGCCTTCGCCGCTACCGGCGCCACTAGTGGTCGACCAGGGCCTGGTGACGGCCACAAATGTGAGGCCACCAACAGTTAGAATGCTCAGCAGGAACATGTTTTTGCCCCTTTCGGGTCTCGGTGTTGCTAAGGTTCACTGTATTCCTATCACACAGCAATAAGCTACTTATACATAAATCTAGCAATTATTGCAAACTTCGTGGTGTAGGCCTTTTTAGAGAGATGGGTACAGACAAGACTCTATACGGCAGGCTCGAGGGCGGCCTGGATTGCCTTGACTGACTCATCGGGCTGGTAGGCATTGAACCAAAGGGTGTTCCAGCCTTGGGCGCCGGCCTCGGCCAGGTTGGCCCGGTTATCGTCGATAAGTAAAATTTCTTGTGCGGCCACACCGGCTCGGGCGGCGGCAATCTCGTAGGCTTGCGGCTCAGGCTTGAGGGCATGCACCACCGATGAATCGATTATGGCATCGTACGCAGCTCGGGGCAGGGCGCCGCTGGCTAGCATGGCGTCCACCAGCCCCGGCATGGTGTTGGTAAACACACCCAGGCGATAGCGCTCGGCCACCCACTGCACCAGATCGGCCATGCCAGGCATGGTCTGTACTGCCGCCAGATAGTACTTGTTCCAGTCCACCATGATATGCAGCCGCTCAGCCAGCGCGGTGTTGAGCTGATCTACGCTCATGTCACCGCGACACACAGCATCGTTATAACGCCAAAAAATAGTCTCTACCACATCACTCGATACCCCGGCTTCGCCGGCTAAATTGGCAAAGGCGTGATGGTAAAAGCGCACCAAGCAGTCGTTGAGGTCAAAATACACAAACCGTACGCCACTTTTTGACACCTGTTTGGGACTCTCACTAGAGACGGTAGGGGCGCCTACCAGCTCGTCCAGTGAAGTACCCAGAGCACCGGCGATGCTTTGGATAGTAAAAATAGAGGGTGATTTGATGGCGCCGCGCTCAATTTTGGCCAGGGTAGAATAGCTGAGGTTAGCTCGCTGGCAGAGAGCCTGTTGCGTCAGACCGGCCTTTTGCCGTGCCGTTTGCAAACGCTTACCCAGCGTTTTTTCATCAAGAGTGCTCCCACTTGATTCCATAGCCATATCATACCAGTTGCCATGCTAAAAGGGAAGAAACTGGTATCAAACGGCCACTAGACGTGCAATACCCACTTGAGTAGGGAATACAAAAACAGGAAGCAGGCCGCAAAGATAACGGCGCAGGCCATGAGGGTAGTCTTGGCGTCACCCTCGCCGGTACGGCGTATCAATTTTCCATAGGACCAGCCCGCCACGCCCAGGCCAAACATAAATGCCACAACACCATCACCCATAATGCTTACAGTATACCTTAGAACGCGAGTTTTTCGGCGATTGTGGTGAGCGCCGCATGGTCCGGCTCGGCCGTACTCGGCTTATCCCAGAAATCTTCGCCCGTGCTGAAGGGAAATAGGTGGACATGGACATGGGGCACTTCGGTGCCCGCCACGTGTTGCCCCACATAATTTGGCTCAAGTACCTTTTTGATACGATTAGCAACTTTCTTGCACGTAGACATAAGGGCTTCATAATCCTTGTCTGGTAAATCCCACAGGCTGGCTACCTGTAGTTTTGGTATCACCAGCACATGACCAGCATGAATAGGATGGAGGTCCATGAACGCTAACGTCAGGTCATCCTCGTACACCTTGTGGCACGGAATTTCACCCTTGATGATTTTCGTAAAGATTGAGTCTGCCATAGCCCTAGTATATTACGAACCGGCCAGGATAATATCGGCGATATCGGCCCGGAAACGATTGAGCGCGTCTATGTTGGCCGGGCGGTGAGGATACGTCGTATTTGATAGGATCACCCAAGCCACCTCCCGCTCGGGGTCGCACACGACGTTGCAGCCGGTGAAGCCGGTCTTGCCGAAGGTGGTCTGACGACAACTGGCACCCATCCAGTGCGGCTGGTTGAGCTCCCAGCCCAGGCCCATGCTCACCCCAACGTCGGCCAGCTGGTTGGTATGGACTTGCCGCAGTATTTCGGACGAAAAATATCGCTTGCCCTGACTAACCCCGTCATGCAGTAACATTTCCATAAAATGTAGCAGGTCAGGAACGGTAGAGAACAGGCCGGCGGCACCGGCGGTGAGCAACGGCTGGAGGGCATAGGCGCTCTCGTCGTGCACTTCACCTTGGATGACGCCGCCGCGCCACTCCTGTATTTCGGAGGGGAGAATCTCATTTTTGTCGAAACGGGCCAGGGGAGTGAAGCCGGTGCGCTGCATACCGAGCGGGCCGAAGAAGTGCTCCTGGCCGAGCTGCGGCAGCAGCGCCCCAAACACGCGCTCCACCACCAGGCCCAGCAAAATGCTGGTGGCGTTGGTGTAGAAAAATTTCGCGCCGGGCTCGCTTATGAACTCGGTGCTACAGATAACATCTAAAATCTCTTGAGGTGAGCGGTCTTTGTACTCGGACAGGCGGAAGTCGTAATCAAGCGTCTGGGTCAGCAGGTGGCGAATGCGCACCTGGTCGCGCGCTGCGTTATGGAACTCAGGCACGTAGGTGATGAGCTTGTCATCAAGCGTAAGCGTGCCGCTGTCGAGCAACGTGAGGGCCAGGGAAGCGGTGGGGATGACTTTGGTGATAGATGCGACGTCGAAGATGCTATCGGCCGTCACAGGGCTGCTGTAAGGCTCATACGTAAACGTACCGGCCGGCATAATAGTTCTGGTACCATCTTTTTGGACAATTCCTATCACGCAGCCCGGAAAAAGCCGCTCCGTAATAGCTCGCCTCGCCCGTTCTTCAAGTGCCGATTGCATAGTTGCCATGTGTAATTTTACCTACAGGCCCCACCCGCTTGGCAAGGGGATTTGCCAAGCGGAAGAGGAGAAGCAACGCAAAGCCCCGCCAAATTCGTGCCACTTGTCTGCATGAATTTAGGCGAGGCTGTAGTGAGCTTGGACGTGGCGGAGAGGGAGGGATTCGAACCCTCGGTACGTTGCCGCACACCTGTTTTCGAGACAGGCCAGATCAACCACTCCTGCACCTCTCCTCGCGGTTCATTGTAACAGATTGGAGCCGCAGCACCACACTCTGGTAATTATCTTTCAAACATGATAAACTTACCCCTGTTGCATTCCCGCCGGCTCCGTCCGGCAACAGGAAAAGAGCAGCCCGAGCGGCGGATTTATTCCGCGCCTGGCGCGATGAGAAAAACCGGAGGTTTATCTCATTATCGAGCGCGCGTAGCTCAGCTGGATAGAGCGTCGGCTTGCGGAGCCGAAGGTCGTAGGTTCGAATCCTGTCGCGCGTACCAAGTAAAGAGTCCGTCGCTAGACGGGCTTTTTACTTGGTTTATTTGTCGCAAACTTCGGCTCTACGACTAGAGATTTTTCGTAAGAAAATCGTGGACGTAGGTTCGGTCATAAACTTCACGCACAGGTGCTTGCACCGAGCATGAAGCGCTGTATGCGCTATCCTGTCGCGCGTACCGATTCAAGGGCCCCTCGTGAGAGAGCCTATAGACTCGTTGTAAGAAATCCCACAGTAACCGCTGCGATTGGGCGCTACGCTTAGGGTAGAAGGGAGGGGAGCAGCGAATGGTGCAGCAGGTAGTAAAGCGCTACTACATCCGTGACAGCGAGACCAACGAGTTGTGGTGCTTTGATGCTGATTTTTATACTCGCAAGCTGAAGGTTACTCCATAACAGATTAGGCCTTCGCGTAACTCCCCCAGCCTGCCAGGGAGGCAGGTGCTCATTTCTCCCCTAAAATTTACCCGTTATGAAGCTGATAATTGTTCAGCATCATGAGCAAACCGCTCCCAAACACTGTACTAAGAATGATAACTACAGTCAGCACTACAAGTGTACGAGGGTAGCGCTGCAGCAACCTAGACCAATAAAACGAGGCGAAGCCGCCCAGCAGCAGAATGCTGGGGATAATATATCGCCCGTTAAGCGCCAAACCCCAGGCGTGCTGCTTGCGGTATGTGCTGTAATTTACCACCATTTGTACGCCGACGTAATACAGCGCAATAAGCAGTACGCACACTCTGTAGCGAGAAAATGTATCATCCCGGAAACGCTTTCTTTCGTACACCAGTGCATACAGTAGTCCTACCAATAGCACCACTAGAAGCAGCGGGGTCAGCCAGCGAGCTGGTTTGACAACGTGGCGCCAACCTTGAGTCTGAATGTCGACAATGTTAGATACGCTGCTCCATATCCACCGAGGTACGAACTCTATGATGGGCATAGCCGCCGGCATTGGCCGGCTATTTAAGTGTGCTTCACGGATATTGCCCCAAAAGACCGAACACGCCGCTGCCCCTTGTACTTGATTACAGCTCGGGGTAGGAGTGCCGTATCTGGCCACATTCACACCCACTCGTTCGATAAATAAGCCGGCACATACCAGTACCGCCACTATGGCTAGGGCCACACGCCAATCAAACCGCTTCAGCTGCCCCGTAAGCAAACGGAAATGCCGGAAGAATATCACAAGGCCCAGAACCCCAAAAAGGAGGCCGATGGGGAGCAAATCACGTTTGACGAGACCCCCGATAAAGGCGAGACTCGCCAGCCACAACAAGTCGACAAGTGCGGGCCGTTCCCACAGCCGCATGAGCAACAAAAGACCACCAACCATACCCAACCACACAAATACATCGTTATTGATGGCCGAACTCATCATGAGCACCATGGGCAGGTTGGTGAGAATAAGCAGGCTGACCGTTGTAACACCTTCTGAAATGCCCAGTTTTCTAAATAGTTTGGCCAAGGCCAGGAAGGCCAGCAGCGCAAACAGCACCGAAAACGTGCGTATGACCAGATATTTGCCGTGCACCGACAGCGGCAGCCCTCGATAGACGAAGCTCATCGTGTAGTGATAGACGTAGTCGACCTCGCGGGTTTTGTCGCCCAGATTGTAGGTGGGTGTCTGATGAGTCAGGAAGGGGCTCAGCGAGTGATTGGCGTAATACTCGATGAATTTTATGTGGTTGGTTTCGTCCGGCGGTGTGCCAATCCGCGTAATGAACACCAGCGTCATCGCCTGCACGATAAACAGTATCAGCACCAGTCGGCGTGCCCATATTGTGCCCGCAAAGGTACGGAGCCACATCAAATTCCGGGTAACTTTTGTTATGAATGAATCGGTTTTAATTGTCTGGTTTTCTGACACTGTCTAGGGCCTGGTTATTGATCCTAGTATACCAGCCGCCCCGAGAGAGAAGCGCGGGTGTAAAAAAATTCATAGTGAGGGCTAACCCAATCAGATACCATACAAGCATAAGCCAAGGAGGTGCAGGAATGAGTAGGCAACCGCGCGACAAAGAACGAGATCACGCAGATCAGCGCCGAGAATGGTGGCGCGAATACCTCGTGTACTAACATCCGTTACTCACGCTATATGCTGGCAGGTGACTCATCTGGGTCACCTGCTTTTTCTTGGCGCAAGGGTTCGTCCAAACGGAGCCGCTGGGCGCGCTTGTCTGCCTCTGTCGGCTCATCCCCCACCAAGCTCCGCGGCCAGAGCTTTTGAGCTCGGACCGTGTTGACCTCCAGCGCGTACACGATAACTTGTGCCTGCAGTGATAGCCAAAAAAGCAGCCCCAGCGTAACTGCAAAGCTGCCATATAAGCTGTTTAGGTTTTTAAGCTCGTGGGTTACCACAAAGCCACCGGCTACCTGCAGAAGCGTAAGTCCTAGTGCGGCAACTACCGCCCCACCCACCAGTTCGCGGACCTCCACGTTCTTGGCTAAACTCACTCGGAACAAGAACACAAAGATAACAAATAACAGTAGCGCCGAAAGAACCATAGAAACAATCCGTAACCACAAGATATGTGAGCCACCAGTGGCAAATCCGGCTACCACCGATGCTCCGACCAACCCCAGGCCACCGGCTCCAATGAGCGCTAAACTTTTCAGAAGATTCTTAGGAAAACCGGGTCGCTCCGCTTGCGGCACCCGCCAGATATGGTTGACGGTATGCTGGAACGCATTGGCTACGCCGCGCGCGCCATAGAGCGTGAGAAGCAAGCTGATGCCCAGCGCCACCCCTGTTTTGCCAGACGCTTGCACACTTTGCTGCAAATGGTTACCAAGG
This sequence comes from Saccharimonadales bacterium (SeqCode), assembly GCA_035545275.1. Taxonomy (GTDB): domain Bacteria; phylum Patescibacteriota; class Saccharimonadia; order Saccharimonadales; family UBA4665; genus DASZYT01. The sequence continues at coordinate 165,333 of DASZYT010000004.1, forward strand.
ATAGGGAAGTAGTGCGTAACACTATTACTAACGTCGTTTCGTAAGCCCGGGTTGCCGCTCAACAGCAACTGCGTGACCGTTGTAAACACAATCAGCAGCGGAAACAATGACCAAAATGCATAGTAGGCCAGCAGCGCGGTTTGGTAGCCGCCTTGGTCGTCGCCTTGCTTCTTTATAACCGCGTAGAGGAACCCAGGTACAGTATGACGTTGCTGAAAACGGTCTACCCATGCCACCGCTTTTTGAATGAAGTTCATGCCCGTACCGTATCTTTCTAATGTGATAACGTTCACACTTGCTTATGTTTACCTCTATGATTGAGATTACCACTGTTAGGCGCAGTAAGAAAGTTTACAGCCCCTTTTAAGGCTTACGCTTGATAATAAGGCGTACCTAAAAACATAAGGAACAAGGGGGTAGCCATGTACGACGACGCTTACGCGGATCTCATGGAAACATACGACAAATGGGATAGCCGCACACGCCGCCAGCGTTTTCTTGCTCGCATGGAGCACAAGCTGAACGCCAAAGAGCGCCGCTCCGACCGCCATCGCCACTAATCTGACTGCACGACTGCATATCCGACCGCCTCCTTTTGGAGGCGGTTTTTTAAAACCGAATTCGGCGCATAAAGTTGTCTACTACGTCCGGGCCGCGCTTTTCCATGGGCAGCCGATCTGCAAGCAGAGAGATAATCTTTTCCTCATCCTGGGGATCATAGTAAATGGTAAGCAACGGCGCAAAACGTTTCATAGGCAAGAACGTCACGCTTGAGAATGCGCCCTCTTGCACGACAAAAAAGGAGCGAAATTCGTCCAGGGCGTGGTAGCGATTACCGATACTTAGCCCCACTTCATCCAGGCTGTACTGTATTTGCCGGGGAGCCCGCGCCGCGTACACCACAAACACAAGAGCCACTACCAGTACTACACCGGTAGATATTTTGTCTCGCGTCAACAGATACACTACGGCAGCCACCACCGCTGCGCTCAAGGCTACGAGGCCATACCAGCCTGGTGTTTTGTGGTGTGCAATAAATTCCGAGGCGGTCCACCGGATAGAGCCGTCACTGCTCTGCATGCGCGGTTGCGGGGTCTGAGGCACCGTTTCATCGGGTATTTCAGGGCCAGGGTTCTGGGCCTCTGGTGCCGCTGGAGGAGCAGGAGGTGCTGAAGGTTCAGGGGTAGCACTGCCCGGAGTAATTGTTTCGCCCGGCTTGAACTGCCATGGTGTCTGCGGATCTTCCGGCGCCTGAGCATTACTCCCATCCATAAGCGCTATTGTACAGAATATGCTTTCTCAATTCAAAAACCCGCCAGCTGGCGGGTTCTTGAGATGGCGGAGAGAGAGGGATATCGGCTAAAGCCTCTTACGTTATGGCATGCTCGATGCAAGCATCTGCGCGTGCCCTCACTCCACCGAACCCTGCGTTCGCTTCGCTCACTTGACGGGTTCTGCACCCGTTTTCTGCAAGCAGAAAAATAGCCGTATCTGTCGATACGACTATCTTTCTCCTGGCGGAGAGAGAGGGATTCGAACCCTCGCGGGGGATTGCTCCCCCCTATCGATTTAGCAAACCGACCCCTTCAGCCTCTTGGGTACCTCTCCGTATTGATGCTTTTGATATGGACAACCACGGTATTATAACAGATTGGCGGAAGGGGTGGGATATCGCGCGCCTAACAGGCGCACTCCTTCCTGCGGTACTCGCCAAAGTTATGCACGCATAATTTTGGCTCCGTTCCTCGTCCGCCGAACCCTGGTGAGCTCGTGCACCCACCACTCAACAAGTTTAAACACCTGGCCTATGGCCAGTCGCTCAAACTTGGCGGAAGGGGTGGGATTCGAACCCACGAACCCTCTCGGGTCTCCGGTTTTCAAGACCGGTGCACTCGGCCACTATGCGACCCTTCCTTAAACAGAGGTGATTATAGCAATATCCAGCTAATTTCTCCAAACCTTCGTTAAAATAGTACGTCATTGGGCTTGCGCAAACACGATGGCCTCGACGCGTTTCACGCCAGCTCTTTTAAGCGTTGCGGCCGCTGCTTCCAGAGTTGCTCCCGTGGTCAACACATCGTCCACCAACACCACCGTAGCATCACGAAGATGCATGGGCCGCATCCGAAATGCCCCCGACAATTGGGTTCGCCGCTTGGTAGCACTAGCGCCAACCTGTTGGTGTTGCCCCACCCGTCGCAAGCAGGGCAGGTAGGGCCGCGAGCTATACCGCGCCAGTCGGCGTGCCACCAAGGCCGCCTGGTCATACCCTCGTGTTCTCACCCGTGCGCTGGCAGTCGGCACGGGTACGATATACACGTCTTCTGACATATCATCTGTAAACGATTTCATGAGTTGTGCTACTTCAGTTGCCGCTGCCTGAGCTCCTTCGAATTTCAACTTCCATATCAAATCTTTGGCTGCTCCATCATAGGACGTTACCGCCCGTACGGCTTGCAGTGCGCTACGCTTACGGCAACTAGGGCATGTCTGCCAGTTGTCTGCTGCTCTCTTGCATCGATAACAACGCGGCACCAACGCAGGTAGCGTGTCGCTGCACGTTTGGCACAGCAAAGTACCTTCAGTACCACATGCCCCCACACATTCATGAGGTGCAATTACTCCTAATGCTTTATCCAAAATGCTCATCGTTGTGTTTAATGTGTTGTAAATAACCTAACGTGAGGTTGCGCTCTCTTAATCTACTAAGCTATACTGCTAATAAGACAAAAACGCAAGATTTAGTGATATATTATTAAAGGGAAAAGAGCAGGCGCGGTCCGCCTATTAGCGGATTTGGATTTATTCCAAAAGCGCCGTTGAGAAAACCTTGGGTTTGTCTCAAGCTCACGTAAGTGGAGGGTAACAACATGGCGCGACGTAATCGCGACGACGATCTCTTGCTGGAAGAGGACGAGCTGACTGCCGCATTTCTCGGTGACGACGATATGGCTGACGCCGGGCAGGCTGCGCAACCGGCCGCAACTCCGCAAGCCGATGAGTGGGATGAAGACGACGCCCAACTGCCTGGTCAGTTGGCTGTCGATGTTTATGAAACTAAGGAAAAGCTGGTCGTAAAGGCTCGCACCGCAGGCGTTAACAAAAACGACCTGGACGTGAGCATCTCTGATAATCAGCTTACCATCCGCGGCACGCTCAGCGCCGGCAACGAAGACGGGGTAGAGAACTACTTCTTGCAAGAATGCTATTGGGGCGAGTTTTCTCGCACCATCGCGCTTCCAGTGCCCGTCAAGGAAGAAGAGATCGAAGCCGTCCTGAAGGATGGCGTACTGACCATCAGCTTTGGCAAGGTCAAGCAAGACACGGTCAAAAAGATTCAAATCTTGTAACAGCCCGCCACGCTAGCTATAAACCGCGGATTCTTTCCGCGGTTTATATATGTGATAATTTGTGTATGGTAAACAAAACCCCCGCTTATGCGGGGGTTTCAAATAACGTGCTGTGTATCTGCCTAGAGGCCGCCACCCAGAGACGTACTCGTCTTGGCGATAACAAAGTGCACAATTACCTGTGCCAAGGCCACTACGATAAGCCCAATGATGGCATAGAGCAAGGTATTCTTTGCCGAACCCACCTTGCTGGACTCACCCCCAGATGTGATGTACTTAAGACCACCGACGATAATCATCACTACGGCAATGATACCGACGATAGCAGAGAAGATGTTAACGGCCCACTGCAAGAACGTGTCTAGGTTGCTGGTCGTGCCGCTGCCACAATTCCCGCTACCGGATAGCGACAAATCAGTGCCGCCACATACGCTGCTGTTGATGTCCGACTGGGTTACGGCCGCTGCTGAAGCGGGCACCAAAGCCGGCACCATAAGTAGTGCTGCCGTGCTGATAATCATGAGATGTTTCTTTATTTTTTGGATCATAGTTACCTTTCGTTATCTTGCTTAACTTATACTATACATCACTATGCGCAATCAAGAGCCTACGAGCCGTTGATTGCCGCCCACGTCTGGGGACCCACCACACCATCAGCTGGTATACCATGCTGTTGCTGATATTTAATAACTGCTGTCTTGGTGTCTGTACCATACTTGCCATCCTGAACAACACCCACGGCGTTCTGTACTTCTTTTACGCAGCCACCCGTTGAACCCTGTTGCAGTGTCGGCGTAGTGGTACAGCTATATGAAGAGGTCGCGCCAGTTGCGGTTTGGGTAGATTTTGCAACCACAAAGTGGGCAATAACCTGAGCTAAAGCCGCTACTATCAAGCCGATGATGGCATAAAGTAGGGTGCTACGAGCGGACGCTACCGCCGAGGACTCACCCCCTGCCGTTATGAACTTAAGCCCAGACACAATGATCATGATCACCGCAATGATGCCCACGATGGCCGAGAACACTACGATGACGGTATGCAATACACCCTCCAGGGTATTGGTGCCATTCGAACAATTACTGCCCCCTGTAGCCGTGCCGTTTAGGTCAAGCCCGCTACACGCCTGGGACTTGGAGCCTGAAAACAGAGCGAACGTGCTAGCCGGAGCTGCCACCGAAAAAGCAATGGTGATGCCGACGAGTAGTAGTGCGAGTTTTTTAATCATTATGTATCTCCTATTAATCTACGGTATCTTACTGAGTATAAACCCTACAATCGCTTCAGCCAGCACGGCAACAGCTAGTGCGGCCAGGGAATGCGCTAAGCTAGCACGGGCTTCTTTCAAGTCTGCGGCGTCGCCGCCCGAGAGTATCATCTTCAGCCCCGCCGCAATAATCATGATAATAGCCAAAAAGCCAACCACGATACCTAGCACTTTAATGATAATGGTAATGATGCCGCTGGGTCCAAACAGAGCATTATTATTAGCCGACTGTTGGTCACGGCTGTCTTGGCACACTGGCGTGTTATAAATATTGCTGCTTTTGTCGCTACAGCCACTCGGAAACACATTAACGGCTGCAGCATACGAAGGAGTTAGTATTATAACCGCTCCAAAAACTGCCAAAAATAGGGACGCTACAAGCTTCTTCATCACAGTTTACCCAATACGAACCCTACAATAGCATCGGCGGTCAGCGCCAAAATCAAACCCACCGCCGCATAGGTAAGCGTACGGCGCAGTCTCTTAACATTTTCTGGCTCACCGGCATTCACAATCATGCGAAGCGCCGTAATGATAATCATCAGTACCGCTATGGCCGCCAGCGCACCAAAAAAGATACTCAGCGCCGTGTTTAATGTGCCGCTATTGGCATCCACTTTCGGCAAGCCAGTGTTATAGGTAGCACACGTAGAGGGGTCGGCAGTATTAACGCAATCCGTACCCGTATTAACATTAGCACCTCCGGTTACAGCAAAAAGTGCCCGGTTGATGCTAGTAGCAAGTAAATATAAATGCATCGTAACTACCCGTTAAAACTTCCCGCTATAAATGACACTACCGCCGAGGCTATAACCGCCAAAATAAGGCCGCCCAGAGCATAGACGAGTGCACTGCGAGCTTTGGCATTCTTTTCGGGTTCACCTTGACTCGTCACATACAGTACGCCACCATACAGCACGCCAAACACCGCGACCAACGCCGCCAGGCGCAACAATATATTAATGGCAGCCGCCACAATGAGCCAGATGTCGCCTATACCCTTAATGGACGGGGATCCGTCAGTATTTTTGGGTAAGTACTCATACCAGGTGGGGAAACCTAAGAAATTTGCCAGCATAAGGAGTTTTATCATTTCAAAAACGCTCCAGGTAATACGTAGTTCAATATAGCATAGCTAAAGATAAATATAAGAAGGGCGGTGATGGAACTACGGATGCGCTTAATGGCACCTTGCGCAGCATTGGGGTCGCCACCCGCCGCCGAATATTGCACACCGGCAATTATTAATGACAGTACCACCACAATGCCAACCCCATCAGACAAGAACCGGATAATGCCAAATAACATGTCGAGAATGGGGTTACCCAAGCCCCTACAGCCTAGACTGATACTTGTGACCACCGCATGCGCCCCGGACCCACAGCGGTTACCATCACCCTTGAAGCAATTATTGATGTCACCGCCCGGCGCAGTAGACCCATCTGAGCAGGTCGTCGTGGCCGGCTTGACACACGAAAGTTGACCCGTAGAATCGTTATATTCATCCCATCCGGCGGGGCATGAGTCTGCACAGGTATTCGGGTTACCCGTTACCAGCAGCTTTCCGGCAGGACAGGAACAATACGGTGGGTTACCGTTCTGAGCGGGAACTAAGGTAGAGCCACCACCGCAGCTCGGTAGCGGATCGGCCAATACTTTGCTGGGGCTGCCGGGCACCAGCGCCATAACGCTCGCAGCTACCACTGTTATGGCGCTGATAATTATCCAAGAAAAGTATTTGTATTTTGTCAGGCGCATTTTCTGTAACTATACCGTTATTTCCCTCGATAATCAAGGCAGGCTCTGAGTGAAAAAATCGCTTGTGCGTAGAGCATATTGCATTTTAAAATTATTCATGATATAATAGCATCCATAAACATAACCAACTTAAATCCCTCAAGGAAGGCGGTTACAAAATATGACAACTATGCACACCCCCGATCAAGACTCTGGCCTCTACCCCCAAGAGGGCCACGTAGACGCTATCCCCACACTTGAAAATGCACCTGTTGCATCTGACGAATTGGCCGAAGACCCCACTACCCCTCAGGTGAATATGCAGACCGAGGAAACGACAGCCCCTGAACCTCAGCCATTGTCCGCTACCGCCGCCATTGAGGCCCCCGAACGGCCGGCTGAACCTCAGACCGATCGCAGCGATAAAAAACCCCGGTTCACACCGTTTCAGAAGGGGGTTGCCACAGGACTTGTCGCTTTGGGAGCCGTCGGAGGCGTTTATGAACTAGGTAAATCTGCTGGCGGTAAGCCGGCCGCCACTCAACCTTCTACTACTGCTGGCGCAACCAATTCAGCCAACCCCACTCAAACAAACCAGACGTCCACCGAAAGCCCTACCCCCACCAACACGTTGCCTGGTGCAACGAGTAGCGTAAGTGTTGCTAAGGGCGGTGGTACCGGTGAGACGCAAGGCACGAGCGAGACCGGTCCTGCGCCCGGCAACATTGATCTATCGAATACACTGTTTAGCCCTACCGTAAATACGGACGAAACCATTGATAGCACCTGGGGCGGCCAGCAAATTGAGTTGTCTAAACTGCTTGGCCCGGCCACGTACAGCCCTACCGAAGTAGCCGGCTCAGTATTAAATCAAATGGCTTGCTTGTTATCGTGCGATTTGGGCAACAATGGCTCCAGCCAACTGCCGGACTATTTCAGTGACCAGCAGCCCATGCAGGAAGGCATGAAGAACTTCGCCGAATTTTTCCAGAGCAATTCAAAGGGCGGCCCACACAGCGATCAGCTAGAATTTTATGACACAGCCGACAGCCCTGCAGTGTTCGAGTGGGGTCCCACCGACGACAGCGGCAATCCTACCCTTGTCATGAAATCCGGCACCCTGTATGCCCAGCGCATCACAGGCGGAAGCTGGCAGACCCATGAGGGCCGAGACATCAACAAAGCTACGCCGATAACTAATCTGACCATCATCTACAAACCAAGTGCTAACGGATACACCATTTCGGTACAGGGCTTTGAAATGAGCCCGGTGCTTGCTGCGATTCTATCGAAGTAGCATCAGTACGGTCCTAGGAACATGTACAAAAAACCTGTCTAAATACTTCTTACGGTTACAGGACTAATGCTATACTGTAGGCAATGAAACGCCTATGGTTAGCGGTTGTGGCAGTAGCCGTATTACTCAGCGCCACACCTTCTATAATTACGCCCCATGCGTCAGCCGGTACATATGGCGGTAGCGGGCAGTGTATTCTGAACGGAAGCAAAAGTACGTATGATACTAACGACCCGTGTATCGTACTTGTCGTTACGCTCACCGGAAAGAATATCCCTAGTTCCGGCATAACCGTCACGGCCACGCGCAAAATCAACAAGGGTGGGGCTGACGATGTGGTTACACTAGCCGACAAAAGCGTTTCTTTCGGCAAATGTGCAGCGGGCCATCAAGATTGGGGCTGTAGTACCTCGCTTGCAGCAAACAGTTATACGAGCTTTTATGGTCTATGGAATACAAACTATAGCTCCACTTGTGCGGCTGCCGACCAAAGCACAGCTACCTATACCATAGCTGCGAGCGGTAGTGCTACCGGATCGGTAGCAGATGTAAACTTATGTAGCATACGCAAAAACACCGGAGTACCCGGCTATTCGCCAATTATTGCAAAGGTTAATTTGCCCGTGGGCACAGCCAGCACACCCCTCAGCACCGGGGGCGTTAACGGCAAGGCAGGGTATTACTACGCCCAAGGGGTCAGTGGCAACTGCGATCCTTCGAGCAATATATATGTATATGATGGACCCAATAAGCTCTCAGAAGGTAACACCCCCTACCAGACAGGGGTAAAGACCGATGGCACTTACGCCACAAGTGAGAATATCCCTCCCGGTAGTGGCTATACCGTATCTATTCTTTGTTACAGCGACAGTACTCATGGTTTAGGCTCTTTCACTGATAAAAAACAAGGTGTGACCATTAAAGGTGGGCAGTTCACTACGGTGAACTTCAGCGAGACCCAATCGTCAAGCGCGGGGGGCGGTCAATACACTGGGCAAGTAGGGGGCGGCAACAGCTCCGCTTCGACGTGTGAGAGCACGGGTGGGCCTTTTTCGTGGGCAATCTGTGGTGCCATCCGGATGATAAACGATGCCGAATCGGCAGTAGAAGGGGAGGTGCAGAATTTGCTACGTACGCGCCCCCTCGTGTTCAATGCCAAACCTACCTGTAACGCCACCGACGCGACATGTGCAAACCAAGAATTAGGGTCAACTATTTATAAGGTGTGGTCAACCTTCCGAGTGTATGGCGACATTATCTTGGTGATAGCACTGCTCGTTATTGTGTTCGGCGAGAGTCTGGGCGGTGGCATGATAGACGCATACACCGCCAAAAAGGTGTTGCCGCGCATATTGATAGCCGCCATACTCATCAACCTGTCTATTTACATCGTGGCTATCATGGAAGACATCGTCAACGTTATTGGAAATGGACTCGTTTCACTGCTAGAGGATCCCTTCAAGATACTCGCCCAGTGTGCACCGGGTGCCACGTCAGCCGATGCGTGTAAGGTTATGAGTACCGTCAAAGTATCTGGTGGAACAGGCCTGGTGCTCAGTGCGGGCGTGCTTGTTATCATGGGTGCCACCTGGATTGCTGGGTTCGGTGCATTCATGCTTATTATCGTCATACCGATGTTACTGGCGGTCATTGGGGTGCTCGTGACTATCGCACTTCGCCAGGGCTTGCTGGTGCTGCTGCTACTGGTATCACCCATAGCCTTTGCGCTCTACGTTCTTCCAAATACCGAACAGTACTTCAAAAAATGGTGGGGGCTGCTCATGAAGACGCTACTGGTCTATCCCATCGTCATGGCCGTGTTTGCCTTGGCGTACATATCTGGTGTGGTTATGAGCCACTTGGTGCCCGCCAGCATCCTGTCGCAAGCATTGAGCGTGCTCGCCGTAGTCGCACCAATGTTTATGATTCCTTTTGCCTTTAAACTGTCTGGTGGCCTGATAGGAAACGTGCAAAGCATGATGACAGGCATGGTAGCCAAGGCTTCGAAGCCTATGCGTAAAAAAGGTATGCAACGTGCCGCGGGGCGCTTGGACAGAGCACAAAAGCAGTCACTCTATAGCAACAACTCCGCCTTGGGTAGGTTTGGTAACAAGCTGGCCACCTGGACTACCGCGCCGGGCTCTAATGCCCTCTACCATGCGGCGACCAGCAATAGGCGAGGGCTGCGACATCTGCGAAACGTACCGGGGATCGGAACAGCCGGGCAACGTGTAGCCTCACAATTGCACCACGCCAGAATGGAACAGAGTACTAACCTCTTGAAAGAATTGAATGAGTCATACATGTTTAATGACAAAGCGTATCGAGCGTTATCTGGCGCATATGACGGCTTTTCTGATCCGGTAAAGCGCGGCCTCGTGGAAGCCGGTTTCATGGATGCTAGTGGTAGGACACTGAAGACTGTGAAGAGCGCTAAAGATGTAGAGGATATGGCGAAGGTACTATCTGAAAACGGTAGTGATACCGATAAGATTGCCGCCAATGCCTTGCACGGGGCATCCTCTCGCCTGAATACCCTTTTCTTGGACCCCGAAATGGGTAAGGCAGGCATACAGGCGGCAGGTATTATGGGCCTCTCGTCTCATGGCTTTGCGAGTAGCCACGACATTGCCAACGTAGCAAACCAAATCGGCGAACAAGACGTGGAAACAGCTCATGCCGTAGCCAGCAGGGCACAGGTGCTGGGTCAACAGCAGCGCCCAGATGTGAAAGCAGGTTATGGTGTGCTGTTTGACCCAACAAGCAAGAAATTTACCGGTGTGTTTGACCAAGATAGCCAGGGCAACCTTATCAATGCGGATCGTGCTAAGGCACTTATGCAGAGTGTAAAGGTGCATGACTGGATGGGAGCTAAGGCACCCTCTATCAGTGCCTCCTCCACTGTCATGGCACAACTGGCCAATGAAAAAGACGCAGCAGGTAACTACACCGCCGACGCAAAAGCAATCCAAGATACGATTGCCCAAGGAGCGTCTCAGTTTTCGTCGAGCGATCCTTCTGCAAAGGTTGCGTGGCGAAAAATTGCTGAAAAAATTCCCGGCTTGAGCGACAGAATCGCAATCGTGGACAGCCGCAGAGCAAAACTGGAAGAACCCGACATCGGCGACGGTGGATCACCCGGGCAGGATGGTCTGTTTTAAGGTAAGGTACTATGGCGACGTATAAAGTAATCCAAGATATCGAAGCCGAAGACAAGCTGCTAGGACCCTTGTCGTTTCGGCAGTTTGTGTACGCGCTGATTGCAGCCGGCTGCTTATATTTTTGTGTCATATCGGTGATGAAGGGTATACCGTTCTTGTTGGCTATATTTTTACCACCGGCGTTGTTTACGGGATTCTTTGCCTTTCCGTGGGGCCGTGACCAACCGACAGAAGTGTGGGCGCTGGCCAAGATCCAGTTCATGTTGAAAAGCCACCGACGCATCTGGGACCAAAGCGGCGTGAAAGAGCTGGTGACCATCACCGCCCCCAAGCGTGAAGAGAAAAACTACACCGACGGTCTTTCGCAAGTTGAGGTAAAAAGCCGCCTGCACGCCCTAGCCGACACGCTTGATAGTCGGGGCTGGGTAACTAAGAATGTAGATGTGAATACCTACGCGCAACCATCAATACTGGCAAACAACAGCTCTGACCGTTTGATAGACATCAATTCCATGCCACACGAAGTATCCGGGCTGGATGTAACGGCTGCCGACGACATGCTTGACCCGCAAGGCAACCCCTTGGCGCAACAGTTTGACCAGATGATTGCGGCTGCTTCGCAGGCTCACCATCAGCAGCTTGTACAACAACTGTCACAGCCACAGACACAGCCATCAGCGTCCAGCCAGCCGACACAACAACCTCCTGCCGACTACTGGTTTCTGAATCAGCCTGCGCAGTTGCCGGTCATACCTAAAAACGACACCATGTTTACCAATGACCAAGTGGTATTGCCAGGAACGGACGACGCCGCAGCTTCGCTTCCCGATGCAAGCGCAGACGAAAAGGCACTGGCTGCTCAGTTAAAGGCACAGCACAACGAACCAGAAGTTGCCTATTCGCACCTACGGACTATCCAACCGCTCGGCAGCAAGCCCGCGCAACCCACTCAGCAGAAGCCACCCGCCGCTACGCCGCACCAACCGAGTCCGGCGCTGTTGGAACTTGCGCAAAACAACGATCTCAATATATCCACTATCGCTCGACAGGCCAACAAAAAGGAACCGCCCGACGACGAAGTGGTCATTTCGCTCCACTAGTGGGCGCTCCCCAAGTCTGTTAAAATGGTTATGATGCATAAAATGGCAGGGATGCCTACTCTACAGGTGGGACAATAAATAGATATGGAGCCTTCGGTACCACAGCAAAATCAGTACACACAAGCTGCGCCGGCTGCTGTGCCTGGCGTGGTTCAGCCGCAGGCCATGCCTACGGTGAGCGCTGGTGGTGCCCAACCGCTCTCTCCGACGATGCCCAGTGCCGCCCCCAAGACCAACCCTAATAGCACCCAGAATACGCTGCAGATTGCCGAGATCCGCGATGGTATCGTCATTATGAATGACGGCTCGTTCCGCTCGGTAGTGATGGTGAAAAGCATTAACTTTGATCTTATGAGCCAACGCGAGCAAGAGGCGGTAGAGTACAGTTATCAGGGGTTTTTGAACTCACTGTATTTTCCGGTGCAGATATTTATCCGTTCGCAGCGTGTCGACCTAGGGCCGTACATTGAGCGTCTCGACAAAATCCGATCTGAGCACGACAACATGCTGCTCGCCATGCTCATGGACGACTACATCAATTATATCGACGGCCTGAGCCAGCAGACGAACATTATGGATAAGCGCTTCTACGTGGTCGTGCCGTATTTCCCGCGCATAGACGTGCAAAAGGCTATCACCCAAAGCAAGAACTTCTTTACGGGCCTCGTGAATATGTTCAACAACAAAGAGCAGCACGTGGTGGTAAATGAGGCCGACCTGGAAACTGCTAAAACCGAGCTACGCAACCGCGTGCAGGCGGTGCTATCCGGCCTGATGCAGTGCGGTATCCAAGGCCTACCACTCGACACCCAAGAACTCATTGAGTTGTACTACGACACCTACAACCCCGACACCGCTACGCGGCAGCAGCTCAAGAACTTTAACGACCTGACGGCCGATGTCATCACCAAAGGCGAGGGCGCCGCACCGCAGTCACACTTGCAACGGGAGCTAGAGTAATGGCTTTTGGTAAAAAGAAACAGCCGCAGCTTGATCCGGTCGCTATTGCCCAGGCCCAACGCCAGCAAGAAGAACAGGAGGTGCACGTTGCCTTCCAGAAAGGTATCACGGCACTGCGCGATTTCATTGCTCCCAGCTCTATCGAGCTGCAATCGGGGCAGTTTCGGCTGGGCACTCGTATTGCCCGTACCTACTATATTTACGGTTATCCCCGTCAGCTATTCACCGGTTGGCTGAGCCCGATGGTCAATATCGATGAAGTCATGGACATGTCGATGTTCATCTATCCGGTTGAAAGCCAGGTAGTGCTCGAAAACTTACGCAAAAAGGTAACAAACCTTGAGGCTGGCCTACAAATTGACGCTGAAAAGGGACGCGTACGTGACCCGGGCAAACAGGCTGCGATTTTAGATGCCGAGGAAATGCGCGACAAACTGCAGGTGGGCGAGGAGCGATTCTTCCGTTTCGGCTTGTACTTTACCATTTACGCCTCGTCCGACGACGAGATGGAGTTCGTGTCGCACAAGGTTGAGTCTATCCTGGGTCAACAACTTATTTATTCAAAACCCGCCACGTCGCAACAAGAGCAGGGGCTCAACTCGACAGTGCCCCAATTTGCCGACCAACTACAAATCCGCCGCAACATGAGCACCGGTGCACTCAGCACCAGCTTTCCGTTTACCAGCGCCGATTTGAGCCAAGACAACGGCATCCTTTACGGCATCAACATGCACAACTCGGGCTTGGTCATCTTTGACCGCTTTAGCCTCGAGAATGGTAACAGCGTAGTGTTTGCTAAATCTGGTGCTGGCAAGAGCTTTACGGTGAAGCTTGAGGCACTCAGAAGCCTCATGATGGGCACCGAGGTTATCATCATCGACCCAGAGAACGAATACGAGCGCATGGCCGAAGCGGTAGCCGGTGCCTATGTGCGCCTCAGCCTTAACTCTTCTACGCGCATCAATCCGTTTGATTTGCCGCAAGTTATTGATACCGACGAGGCCGACAACGCTCTGCGATCCAACCTCATAACCCTGCACGGCCTCTTGCGCCTGATGATGGGCGGCGCCCAAGCCCAGCTAATTGGCGGCACCACGGCCCTTATGCCGGCACTCGCGCCCTCTGAGGAAGCCGACCTGGATGCCGCGCTCATCGAGACCTATGCCAAGGCTGGTATTACGCAGGACCCACTCACACACACCGCAACGCCACCAACCATCGCCGACCTATACGATACGCTGCTACACATGGGCGGCACCGGGCCGCAGCTGGCGCAACGCCTGCGCAAATACACCACCGGTACGTTTGCCGGTATCTTTAGCCAGCAAAGCAACATTGACATCAACAACCCTATGGTGGTGTTTAACATTCGCGACCTCGAGGATGAGCTGCGCCCGGTCGCCATGTATATTGTGCTGAACTACATATGGAACAAAACTAAGGCCGACAAGAAAAAACGCATCCTGGTTGTTGACGAAGCGTGGCAGCTTATGAAGTACGAGGACTCGGCCAACTTTATGTTCTCTTTGGCTAAGCGCGCCCGCAAATATAATCTGGGCATCACGACAATTACCCAAGACGTGGAAGACTTTATGGGTAGTCGCATGGGCCGAGCCATCGTGGCCAATGCCAGTATGCAGTTCTTGCTCAAACAGTCCCCCTCGGCCGTCGACGTGCTAGCGGACGTATTCAAGCTAACCAGCGAGGAAAAGAAACGCCTCAGCCAGTTCCCGGTGGGGCAGGGCCTGTTTTTTGCCGGGCAAAACCACGTGCACATACAAGTTATCGCCAGCCAAACCGAAGCGTCACTGATCACGACCAATCCAACCGAGGTACAACAAGTAGCCCAAGGTGGCGACATGAACCAGCCCCAGGGAACCATTGACCTACAAAACCGCCTCACCCCTGGAGTATAATAACTCGCAGAGTGAGAGGATAATTGTAACGCACTTGAAAAGCAAAAACTGATGGCAGAATTTATGCAACCCCAAAGGCCGCGCCGTGATCATCGCCAAGACGATACGTACGATGATGGGTTTGACCCCTTTGGCCTCCAACGCCCGTCCCACGCTTCATCAGCCAGCGACAATGCGGGGAAAACGCTCAGCAATATTGACCAAGTTCTGGCCGAAAATGGCCAACGGCCTGCAGGAGCTAGCGATGATCCCATGGGCCCAGAAGAGCCTGATGGGACAGGAGATGATGACACGAGCAAAGCCTGGGACAGCTCAGAATTGGCTGCAGCAGAAGACGAAGGTTTCAATACAGAACGCGAGGATACGTCTGCCGATATTGGTGGGCTCGCTTCGGCGGAGGCCGCCGTCGGTGACATCCCCTATAACCCAGATGACACCAGTACGTGGCAACGTACCCGGTCCTGGTTTGGCCGCAACCGGAAAAAGACCATAGCAGGAGGCCTAGTGACCCTCTTGTTGGGCGGCGGGGTTTTTATGGGCATTCCTGCTATCGGTGCCGCGGAATTGGTTCAGTTGTCGCAAACCTTGGGCAAGAATCTCCATATCACCGATAATGCCTCCTCAACCCGTTTAGGTAAAATGTTCGGGCATACCCTAGGGGCAAAGAATATAAGTGAAACACGACTGGGCATATTAGACAGGACAATCTTTCGCGGTGCCGTCCAAAACCTTGCCGACCTGGGCATAAAGTTCAACACTGATGGTAGCGGCATGGTAAAGACAGCTACCATAGATTCTGCACAACTATCCGAGAAATACCCCCAACTTAAATCTATGGGGGCCGAGGAAGCCAGTTCATTTTTGACAAAAGAGTTCAGTTTGCCCGAAGGTTCCCTCCACCCCATCAATGGTGCCGCTGGGTTAGGCAAAGTAAAATTTGCGGTAAGCGCTCGAACACTGGGACTTAAAGGTACTGTAGCTCTAACCAATAAAAGCCTAAGCCTGCTCGACAGCGGCAAAATACCTCCCTCTATGTTAGTCCGCGTAGTTGCCAAAGCATATAATTTACCGAGTCTTCTACACCCCTGGAGGGGCAGTGTCCAGGAAAAATTAAATACAGTGAGCGATAGGCTCGCCTTTAATAAAGACCGAGTAAAGTCTGAGGTAACGGATGGCCTAAAGGAAAAGATATCGGTTACAAAGGCCGCCCTGAGCGAGAAACTGAACGGGGGCATTGGAAGCGTGGCGAGTAAGGCCCTGGTAACTCAAGCAGAATTATGTACAGTACGATCTGCCGCTACGGAAGCCGTAAACTTCAACCGAGCTGCTATTGTGGCGCCGGTGGCACTTGAGGCACTTAACACACTTGCGATAGGCGAACAAATCATGAATGGCCAGAACGTAAGCGCATCAAAGGTTGAGGCCGCACTTGAAGGACTGACGGACTCTCAGGGTAAAAGCGTATGGGAAGGCAAGGCGCTGCAGGCAACAGAGGGGATCGCAAACCCTGGGGGCCCCGATCTCCCGTCTCAATATGGCCAAGCGTTTGCTAGCACTACTACCGCAGACAATATCCATAATGCACTGCGCATAGGGGGTAGTGGCATCCTTACGAGTGCCGCCTGTAGCACCCTCGGACAGCTCGCCTCGGCAGTTTTTACGATAGGCTCTTTTATTGTGAACATTCCGGATGGTGACACTCTAGCATTTGCTTCTTACGCCGGCAGAACAGCCGCCACGACAGCTGCTATAGGTGGCGCCTTTTATGGGATTGAGCATGAGCTCACCGCTATTTTGAAAGACTCTGCCACGATACCCGATGTATTAGGCGGCCCGCTTGGCGGTAACCTATTAGCATACGGTGCCAGAGAAGCTGGTAATATGACCGCCAGAGCTTCTGGCGCCATTAAGCTAGCCGGCACAGCATCGGACCTACTGACATACAACCAGCAGGACCAACAGCCATTCCAGTCGGAGAGTTTCTTTGCACGAATGTTCGATGCGTACGATTCTCGTTCGCTTGTCGGTAGACTTATTACGTCGTTTGGCTCAGACCTGTTAAGCTTTAGGTCAATGTCGAGCGGGCTTCTTAGTATGACCGCCTCTTTGCCTAACATCTTTTCATCATGGATGCCCCATGTTCAAGCCGCCGACACCCCCTATAACTGGGGCTTTGATGAGTATGGTATTCCCCAAACCTTATTGGACGACCCGAGCCTGGATGATCCTTTTGCAAATGCTAACGATGTAGCCAGTGCGCTAAATGCTTCGTGCCTCAATAAAAACAATGCTCAAGTCCCTTGTGTCTATAGCTCGCGAATCAGTGCCTGCTTTGGCGCCACGCTAACGTATACCCCCGAAACAAAAACTTCCGGCACGTGGGATATTATCCCGGGTACCGGCGAGCCGGTTAACCCGAATAGCAGCAGCTACTTGCACGCTAATTGTGACGATATAGGCGCCGACGCGAACAGTGCCACAACTGCTCAGAAAATGTGGCGACGCATGGTAATGTTCGTATTTGACACTAACACCATGAAGGCGGCTGCCTGCTACGAGGGAGATGACCAGTCTTGCACGGACATAGGCATGGGCGGAACTTACTCCTCGACTCAGCCGGGTAACATAGATACAAGTACGCTTTACCAAGACTCAACTAGTGTATCGTGTGCCGCTGGTACCACTGACCTCGGCAACGCCACGGGCTACGCCAACGGAAACCAGGTGCCGATCCGCTTGTGTGCAATACCCGACTTACCAAGTAGTAGTGAAGAGAGCACTCCCAGCAGCGCGTACTACATACAAGGGGCAAACGGTGATGCCATAGTAAATGCACGCGTGTCGGGCGCGTTCCTATCTCTGGTGCAAGCCGCCAAAGCCGCCGGTATATCCATGCACGCCAACAGCAGCTTCCGCACCATGGCTCACCAGCAAGCATTATGTAGTCAAAACTCCGCGTGTAATGGCGGCAACTACACGTTTGTCGCCAAGCCCGGCACTTCAAACCACCAGATGGGCCTGGCAATCGACTTCACTATGGGTAACACCTCAAAGTTTAACGATAGCTCAAGCACGTGCGTACAAGTAAGCGGCCGATGCGAAGCTCCGGGAGATGCTGTATGGGAGTGGCTCAACAGCAACGCCAGCAATTATGGTATCAAACCGTACAGCGCAGAATATTGGCACTGGTCACCCACAGGCAATTAGATATGAAGTACCTACATGCAACCAAATGCGGCCGAGCATTACTCACCCTAGGATTTATAGGGTTCTGGTTGCTTTTTAATACCGGTGCAGTTGCGGCGTTGCCTCAAGACCAAATAAACGCACTCAACACAGGCATCTATTATTTTGATACCAACGATAGTATTGCCTGCAGCTTTCCGATTACTTCAACCAGTTCGGCTGCGCCGCCGAGCCAAACACAGATAAACAATGCCAAGACAGTTATTGGTATAGCTAAGACGGATAACCTTGGCCAACAAGGAGCTTTGATCGGACTCATGGTTGGCCTTGCGGAATCAGGTTTGCACAACTTGGCTAACGCCAACATGCCAGTGTCCCTAAGCGCGCCCGGGCAAGAAGGAGACAACCAAGGACAAGCCCATGACTATGACTCGGTGGGTGTTTTCCAGCAACGCATATCAACGGGCTGGAGCACGCTCGCCCCGGGCAATAGCAAGGTGTACAGCGACCCAGCCGCCTCACAGAATTACAGTAACGGCTTTCCACAAGCCGTATATCAGGTAATGACACCTGCTTATGCTGCGCAGGCATTTTTTGGGAGTCCTCCTGGTGCAAAAATGCCCTCTGCCTTGAGTAAAGGGCTTCAAAACATCGGTGGCTGGCAGACCATGCAACCATGGGAGGTGGCGCAGAAGGTTCAGGGCTCCGCTTTTTCAAGCGGCAGCAACTACCGCAATGAGATGCCCGCCGCCCAGGCACTCCTTAATCAGTACTGGGCCACGGCTCCTGCTGTGCCATTACCCGTAGCTCTCAATAGCGGCACAACCACGGCTACTCCCACTAGCACTACACTCACGTGTCCGAATGGCGGCTCAAGCAGTACAGCCACTCAGGCGGTTATTCAGGCGGGCTTGGACGAAATTAGCAAGAACATACCGTACGTCCTCGGTGGTGGTGGGCCTACCGGCCCCTCGGGTTCACCGGCGGGTTTTGACTGCTCGTCATTTATGCAATACGTGTTTTTCCAGGGAGCTAATATATCCCTGCCTAGAACAGCTCAGCAACAGTACGATGCGACGGTGGGACAGGGCCACACCGTGCCAAAAGACACATTGCAAGCGGGCGATTTGTTATTCTATGGAAGTTCCCCCACCAACATACAGCATGTGGCTTTATATATAGGGAGTGGTCAGATTATTGAAGCGGCACATACGGGCACTAATCTTCTACAGACCCAAATGTACGACTTGGCAGCACCGGGCGAGCCGCTACAAGGCATAGGATATTACCCGCCCATCGGAGGAATATCATGAACTACCCAGCCATAGCCCCACCCGAGGCACCACTACGTCGTAATCGTCTGATAGTTATCGGAGTAGTTCTTGTATTTTTTGTCGCTCTGTTGTTTTTAGTGTTTTACCGTTCACACCCCTCTTCATCACAAAACATTGCCGCAGCCCCTCCACAACCCGCTATCTCAGTAGTTGAAGCGTATGTACAAGCCCGAGAAGATCAAGTGGGAGCGGATCAGCCCAGCCCGACCTCTTGGCTCGCAATAATAAAGCCCCTCACTACTTCGTCTTGGTTCACTCAACTTCAACCACCCAGCCAATCTGCGGGTGGGGCTGGGGCCGACTACTTTACCGCTCATACCCAAGGCTACGTGGTAAAGGCCAGTTTAAGCAACTGCGTGTGGAACACCAACGTGACGCCTACAACCACCCAGGGCGTAATATCGTGTGCGCTTTCTGATTCGGTTATACAACAGTCAACCGGCCAGGCCGTCCCGGCTTCATCATTACCCTTCGGGTGGACACGAAACGATAGGCAGCTTCCGGTTACAATCAAGGTGGTGAATCAATCTGGCAAGTGGCTTGTAGATAGCGATCTGAGTGGGCAGGCTTCGTAAGAGTCTATTTTCCTATGGTAGTTAGGGGGATGATGCGGCAGTCGTCGGTGAAGTGTTGCAGCACCACGTCGGCGTCAGTTGTGGTAATAAATGTCTGGTAGTCTTTTAGGTAGTCGGTGAGGGCATGCCTGCGCGCGCCATCAAGTTCACTGAACACATCATCAAGTAGCAGCAGGGGTTTTTGGTCTCTCACTTCTTCAAGCAAAGAAAGTTCTACAATTTTTAAACATAGCACTGCGGTACGCAGCTCGCCGCGTGAAGCCACTTCATCTGCGGGCCTGCCATTAAAGAGTACCCCAAAATCTTCCCGGTGCGGCCCGGTGCCCGTAAAGCCACGCTGTGCGTCGAGGGTCATGTCAGCCTCAAGCTTATTTAACATGGCTGATTCATAGCTTGCAACAGGGTGGCGCGCATGATACACCATCATTACATCGTCCTTGGCTTTTGAAATGTTAGCGTAGAGCGTGGGGAGGCTTTGGTTAATGTGTTCGACCAATTCCGCCCGATGTCTGGCAATAGTACCACCCAGCTCACTCAGCCGCACGTCCCAGGGGAACATTTCTTGACGCGAACTCGTGCCTTCCTTTTTAAGCAGAGCGTTGCGTTGTGCCAAAGCCCGGCGGTACGCGCGCCGAGTCGTCCCAAACCCCGGGTGCATTTGCTCAAGCAGGTCATCGAGGTAGGACCGTCGTAGGTCGGGAAACCCACTTAAAAGCATGAGGTGGTTCGGCTCAAACAACACTATTGGGGTGGTGTGATGCAAAGGAAGGCGTCGATACACCTTACTATCTATTTCGTACGTTTTTGAAACGGCTGGTGTAACGACCAGTTTCATAGAGCGAACAGCATCCCCTGCGTGTACGTCCACTCTGGCCCAGTCCTTGTGGAAAGCAACAAGATCGACATCTTTGGCGCGGTAGGAACTGCCCCGTGACACCACGAGCAGTGCCTCTAGTAGGTTTGTTTTGCCGCTCCCGTTGGGGCCGACAATAATATTTACTCCCGGGCTAAACTCAAACGAATCGTCCATGTAGGAGCGGAATTGTTGCAGCCGTATGTCGGTAATCACTTTTGTATTATATCCGCTAATCCAGGCGGGCGTTTACGACTTCAGGGGCATGATGATGTGCTTGTAGTCGCTTTTGCCGCTTTCTTTCAGGAGCGTCGGCTCAAGCTTGCCGGCAAACGAGAATGTTACTTCATCTGACGTCATGGCCTGCAAACCATCCAGTAGGTAGCGGGAGTTGAGGGTGATGCTGCCGCTGCCTTTTACTTTACCTTGGGCCGTAGCGTTATTTTCACCCAATTGAGATGCCACGGAGCGGATGCTGAGAGTCTGGTCGTCTTCGCTGACCTGGAGGGTCACGCTACCCGCACTCTCGCGTGCAAAGAGGCTGGACACTTTGGTTATATTTACAAAATCAGTGCGCTTCAGGGTGGCCTCAACTTCAAACTTAGTAGGAATGAGTTTTCGGTAGTCGGGGTATTTACCCTCAACTAGGCGCGCTACAAGCTCCACGTCGCCAACCTGGAACAACACTTGTTGGTCGTCGTGGGTGACTTGCACATCGTCTTCGCTGTCGCCCAAAATGCGCAGCAAATCTTGCATGGCAGTGGCGGGTACCAGCAGCTCCACGTCTTCCTTGTTTTTGCCAAGTTCCTTCTCGCCCAAGCGATAACTGTCGGTGGCGGCCATATGCAGCGCCCCGTCTATGGTTCGAAGGAGTACGCCAGTTAGAACGGGTCGTGACTCGTCACTAGAGGCCGCAAATACTACTTGCTGCAAGGCTTTTTTTAGTATGGCGCCCGGCACCGACCACGACTTACCACTCTCAATGGTGGGCATAACCGGGAAGTCGTCGGCTACAAGCCCATTGATAGTGGACTGGTACTGGTCGGTGGTGATGTGTAGTTTTGCTTCCTCGGTAGCAAGCTCTATAACTCCAGTCGGAAGGCTACTTACAAAATCCTGCATAAGTCGGGCAGGGACAGTGACCGACCCCTCTTCACTTACCTTGCCGCCTATATAGCTTGTTATGGCAATGTCTAGGTTGGTGGCTGCCAAGCTCAGACGATTGTTGGAGGTCTTTATGAGTACGTTAGCCA
>DASZYT010000005.1:0-5400 GCA_035545275.1 Saccharimonadales bacterium (SeqCode)
TGAAGCAACAGGTGTACAAAGGTGTGAACTGGCTGGTGCCACGCAAAAGCTCGACCGTCATTGTACCGAGCGAATTCGTAAAGCTCGATGTGGCAAAGTTTGCCCACGTAAACCCCGACAAAATTGTCGTAACACATGAATCAGCCGATGCCATACCCGACAAGTCTGAACCGGTTGCCGGCCTAGAAAAAGTTCCGTTTATTATGTACGTCGGCCGCCCGTTGCCGCACAAGAACCTGCCACGGCTCATCGAGGCGTTTAAGCTGCTCAAAAAAGATCGCCCCGACCTCAAACTGGTACTGGGGGGCAAAAAGGATGTTCTGTATGAAAGTATCGAGCGAGCGGTAAATCGCCAAGGCCTAAAAGACGTTGTGTTTACCGGGTTTGTGAGCGAAGGGCAATTGCGGTGGCTGTACGAACACTGCCAAGCGTATGTGTTTCCGTCTTTAAGCGAAGGGTTCGGCTTGCCAGCACTGGAGGCAATGCAACACGGTGCGCCGGTGGTTAGCAGCAACGCCACATGTTTACCTGAGATTTACGGCGAGGCAGCGCAGTATTTTGATCCGCTCGATGTGAACGCCATGGCACTGGCCATTGGCAAGGTGCTGGGCAACCCCGAGCTGCGCGACACGCTCATTGCCGCCGGCAAGGCACGCGTCAAAGACTACTCGTGGCAACGCATGGCCGAACAAACCCTGGCCATTTATGAAAAAGCGCTGGGCAAAAAATAAATTGCCCCAGGTGGGAAAATGTACAAAATACGAACAGCGTGTAGGGCTTATTCTTGGGCGGGTTTCAGTACGATATGCCGGTCGCGGCCTTCGCCGATAGACTCGGTTTCTACGCCCATTTCACCAGCCAATTTGTGGATGGTACGACGGTCGGCGGCGTTCATGGGCTTGAGCTCCATGGGTTCACCACTGTCACGGACTTTCTTGACCCATTCCTCGGCGGTGTGCGAGAGACGATCGGCGCGCTGTTGCTTGTAGTCGGCCACGTCCACGTTTACGCGGTTGTATTCATAGTCGTTGTTGCGCAGCGCATTTGATACCAAGAATTGCAACGAGCGCAACACGTCACCGTGCTGGCCAATCAAAAAACCGTTGAGGTGAGTGCTGGGCACATTGAGCTGGATAACCTCATCCTCGTGAGTGGCGTATACGTCGATGTTGAGCCCAAAGAACGACAAGAGGTCCTCTAGGTATTTCTTGGCGTAAAGAATCGCTTCTTCCATGGAATCATTCGCCGCATCCGGGCGTACGTCTCCCTCTACGTCAACTTCGCTCATCATCTTTTCCTCCGTTTATTACTCTTTTTCTTTTTGTTTTTGGTTTTTTTAGGAGGAGTGATTACTTCTGCTTCGGGGATAGCCTTGACGTCCTTGGTTGGCTTGCCGTCTTCGGCCAGCGCTTCCATCTCGGTTTCATCTTCACGCAGCACGATGTATTGCTGAATAACGGCCACCAGGTTGCCCATAAACCAGTACAAGCTTAGCGCCGCGGCGTAATTTACCGTGAAGATAAAAATGAATGCCGGAAATAGAAACCGAGTTCCCCGCCCTACGGCGGCGTTCACTTCGGCCTGGTCGGCCTGCTGCCCTTCCCCAGCCGCCTTTAGGATGTCGCGCAGTTTGCGAGCATTCTTTTGCTGGGGCATGAGCTGTTTGCTCATGTAGTACTGCGTGACAGCACTGGCGATAACGATGACCATAGCCGGCCAATATACCCCGCCCTTGCCTAGCGCCGACTTAGTGAGGTTAACGACTCCAAACAAGGTGTTATCAAACAGGTGGATGTTGTGCGCCACCTGCTGCATCCATGCCATGTGTTGCAGACCCGGGTAGGCAAAGTTGACGATAGCGTGCGGGTCGTGGACAACCCGGTTTAAGCCCGAGAATAGCGCAATAAGGATAATGATTTGCGGGATGAGCGTGACAATGGACGCAAAGGGGTTGATACCACGTTCGCGGTACAGCTCCATCTGGAGTTGCGCCTCTTTCTGACGATTTCCTTTGGCTTCTTTTTTGATGCGCTTGAGTTCGGGCTGGATCTGGCGCATGACCTTGGCTTGATGCAATTGCCGTTTTACGAGCGGCCACATGAGCAAACGGATGATGATGGTAAAGATAATGATGGCCAACCCAAAGTTGTGGCCTGGCAAAATCGTATAAATAAAAACCAGCAGGTTAAATATCGGTTTTACAAAAATCGTCGTAAACATATGCTAAGTTCTTCAATCCTTGCCTTCTACTATACCATGACCCCTGCACCGGCTTGCCTGGTTTAGGGCCAAGCCCTACACTCCGCCAGCCTCTTTGTGCCAGGGCCATTACAGGGTCTTAAGAATCCCGGCTTTTTGAAGGGCCTTTCGTACCATGGTGACGAGCTCTGTGTGCGGCATGTCTGCCACTCGCTCGCTGAACACCGTAAATACTACGTCGTACGGCGCCACAAATTCGCCAGCGGCCAGACGGATACACTCGTACACCCGGCGGCGAATGCGGTTACGGACCACTGCCGACTTGTGCACTTTGCGACTTACTACCACGGCCGCACGGTAGCTGTGGCGGTTAGTGGGCATATACTTCAGCGACAGCAGCGGCCCCCGTACTGTCTGACTGTGACGGTATACGTGGCTCAGCGCGTTAAAGCCATGAAACCGATTGGTATTGCCGATCATACGTAAATAGTAGCGGAACTCATAGCGTACCGCTACACTCCCCTTGTAATTACGTGCTTACGCCGACAGGACTTTGCGGCCCTTGTTGCGGCGGCGGCGTAACACTGTACGGCCACCACGGCTGGCCATGCGCTTCAAAAAGCCGTGCTCGCGTGAGCGCTGACGTTTTTTTGGTTGATATGTTCGCTTTGGCATATGTCTCTATTGTACCTCAAGTACGGGTTATATCACTAGCGGCCCTTGGGTTGGTCGACCTAGTAAAATTGACAATGTTTAGTCCACCAATCCTATCAGTTTTTCCACTATTTGCCAAGTATTTTCCACAGTTTCTAAGGTGTTTGAATAAGTTGTGTATAAGTTGAGCTCTGTTTTGTGTGCGTAGTGGCATACGCCAGAGTAAACTTATAAATCTGTGGAAAAGCTGTGTGTTATTGGGTATAGTAGAGCACACGAAGGGGATGCGAGTGATGCAACAGAACGGCTTGTGGCAGGCAGTATTAGGCGAAATTGAACTTTCTGTTTCCAGGGGAAACTTTATGACTTGGTTCAAAAACACCCGCCTTATCCACCAGGACGACGAGACAGTTGTTGTGGGCGTGCCAAACGTTTTTATAAAGCAGCAGCTTGAACGCAAATATCAGGATCTCGTGGCTGAAACCCTCCACAAGAATGGCGTCACCGCCAAAACAGTTGAATTCAAAATATCCTCGTTGGCGTCTGCTCACCCCACAACCCACGGTGACGAGCCCGTGCTTGTGAGCCATACCACCCAAAAGGAGGGGGCCTCCGGGGGCCCATTTTCCACCCAAACCGCCACAGTTGTGAAGCCGGAACAATCTAATTCGCTTACCCATTCTTACCGACAGGGGCTAAACGAACGCTATACCTTCGAAAGTTTTATCGTGGGCTCGGGCAACGAGCTGGCCTTTGCCGCTTGCCAGGCCATTGCGGGTTCGCCAGGGGCTAAGTACAACCCCCTCTTTTTGTACGGCGGCGTTGGTATTGGCAAAACCCATCTCATCCAGGCGGTCGGCAACGCCATCTTGGCCAACAACCCCGACGCCCGCGTGTTATACATATCCACCGAGCAGTTCGTGCAGGAATTTGTGGACGCCTTACGGTTTCGTAAGACCACCGACTTTGCCAGCTACTACCGCACGGCCGATGTACTCATTGTCGACGATGTGCAGTTCATCGCGGGCAAGGAAAAAATGCAGGAAGAGTTTTTCCATACCTTCAATGCCCTGCACCAAGCTAACAAACAAATCATTATCAGCAGCGATAAGCCACCCAAAGACATCCCCACTCTCGAGGAGCGCTTACGTAGCCGCTTCGCGTGGGGCATGAGTATTGACATGCAGATCCCAGACTTTGAGACTCGGTGTGCCATCGTACAGCTCAAAGCCAACAACCAAGGTATTGACCTGCCGCCCGACGTGGTGGAGTATTTGGCAACTAACGTGCAGACAAATATCCGCGAACTGGAGGGTGCTTTAAACCAGCTGCTCGCCTTTTGCGAAATGCGCGGCCTCGAGCCAGCACTCAGTATTGCGAGCAGCCTGCTTGGGGTAGCCAAAACGCGGCCCAAGCACTTAAGTGCCAAGCAAATCATTGAGCGCACCGCCCGACACTTCCAGATACCTATCGAGGATATTTTAGGACCAAAGCGAGACAAAGACATCGTGGTACCTCGCCAAGTGGCTATGTACATGCTCCGTAGTGAGCTACATTTGAGCTTCCCGAAGATCGCGAGGGAGCTAGGGCGCAAAGACCACACCACTGCCATTCATTCTGTAGAGAAAATCGAGAAAGAGTCCCGCCTTGACGCAGCGCTTCGCACCACTATCAACGAGATCAAGGAGCGGTTATATGCGTAAGTTTCGCAGTGGAAAAGCCGTGCATAACACTATGGCTTCGTTGTGCATGCGCGGCGCAAAAGTTGGTGGGTTATACACCCAACCCATTGCCGCCACATGGACCACATGTGGACGAAGCACCGACTTTTACTACTCGTGCACACAATTTGTGCTCGGCCTTTCCCACAGCCTTTTTAGTCGTTTTACCCCCATTAGTTTTCAGCTTTTCCCCACTATCCACTACGCCAATAAAAACAAGTACAAAGTAAATATATTATTTCTTTTATATATACCAGGAAGGAGCGCTTCAGCATGAAACTGCAAGTTACCCAAGAAAATCTCAACCGCGCACTAGGTACTGTTGCGCGAGTGGCTAACACACGTAACACCCTACCTATTCTGGCTAACGTACTCATAAAGACCTCCAACAATCGTCTGAGCTTGGCAGCCACCAACCTAGACATTGCCATAACAAGCTATATAGGCGGCAAGGTAAGCGAAGAAGGATCGGTTACCGTCCCTGCCCGACTTATGCAGGATTTTGTAAGTAGCCTTCCGACTGGAGTTATTGAGCTTGCTACCGAGGAAGCAAAACTGCACATTACCACTGACCAGTATCAATCGACTATAAACGGTTTGGTGGCGGACGATTTCCCTGTTATGCCTACTATTGAAAGCGGCAGGTCGTGGTCGGTGCCGGGCGCCATACTAAAAAAAGCCTTGCAGCAAGTAGTATTTGCGGCCTCTAGTGACGAGTGACGACCCGTTCTAACTGGCGTACTCCTTCGAACCATAGACGGGGCGCTGCATATGGCCGCCACCGACAGTTATCGCTTGGGCGAGAAGGAACTTGGCAAAAACAAGG
>DASZYT010000006.1:0-57646 GCA_035545275.1 Saccharimonadales bacterium (SeqCode)
GGCCGGCTGGCGTGGCCCGACAGTACTCACTGCACTGGTAACACATTCGATGTTGATGCAACCAATTACTTCAAACTAGTGGAACCACACCGCTTGCGCCCTGTTATCGATCCGCGGCGTGATGTCGAAGTGTGGGATAGCTTGGATGGCCATGATGCTCGGGTCGTAGAGGCTGCAGTCTGCACAGCGCGCCTTCTGCAGAACGAGGGGCTGATTAATTGTGTGCCTGAGTTTGTCAACTCGCCCAACCAGTGCCTGCATATCTCGGTGCATCCCGATCTGACGGCGGACGATATTTTGCTTTCAGCCTGATGCTTGTTTTGTGAGCTCAGGCTCGTGTGCTATATATAACGTATGAGTAGGGAGGTTAGTCCTGTGTCGGCAGCAGAGGTTCACGAAACATTGGTGGAACCGGGCACGGTGGCTATCCTTGATGCCGGCGGCCAGTATGTGGACCTGGTGCGCAAAGCTGTGCGGCGGCAGGGTTACCGGGAAGCGTTACTACCCATCGATAGCCCAATTGAAACATTGCAAGATTACGGCGCGATTATTATGTCGGGCAGCCCAGCCAGTACCCATGCCGAAGATGCCCCCATGCCGGACCCGCAGCTGTGGGAAAGCGATGTGCCATACCTGGGCATTTGCTATGGCATGCAAGCTATGGCGCGAGCGTTTGGCGGCACGGTAGAGAAGGGCTTGCGCCGCGAAGACGGCCGCACGTCGACCGAACTCGACACCACCCACCCATTATTCAAAAGTACCAAAGCAAAACAGACGGCGCTGTTCACGCACGGTGATTTCGTAACTGAATTGCCGGACGGTGTGGTGGCACTGGGCGGCCATGACGTGACCGACGGCACGCATGTATACTCGGCCATTGCCCGGGGCAATTTTGTGGGCGTGCAGTTTCACCCAGAAGTATTCGAGGATACCCCCGAGGGTTATCAAATTATCAGTAACTTTTTACAAAATATCGCAGAGCTACGGCCAGATAAGGAATTGCTGGCCCAACAGACTGCTCACATGGTTGCCAGCATGCGGGCCGAACTGCGCGAAAAAGTTGCCGACCGGGAGGTGATTGCCTTTGTGAGCGGCGGGGTTGACTCTGCCGTGGCACTAGCCGTCGCGGCCACCGAAATCGCCCCCGAGAAATTACACGCTTACTACATAGATAATGGCTTTATGCGCGACGAAGACGCCGACGTAATTACTATGCTGCAACACGCCGGCATTGCAGTCAAAAAGGTAGAGGCGGCCGACATGTTTATGAACGCGACGATGCAAGCCGGGGATCAAACCGTCGGGCCGCTGTGTGAAGTTTTGGATTCCCAGCAGAAGCGGCACATCATCGGCAAAACGTTCATAGATGTGCAAAGCAAGCTCATCACCGAGCTGGGCCTGAGTGAGGCTATGCTGCTGCAGGGTACCAATGCAGCCGATCGTATCGAGAGTGGTCACAGCAAAGGCGGCAATACGGCCGTCATCAAGACACATCACAACCAAGTGCAGGAGGTGAAAGACCTCGAGGCGCGCGGCTTGCTGCTAGAGCCACTAAATGAGCTGTACAAAAATGAAGTACGTGAGGTGGGGCGCTTTTTGGGCCTGCCCGACGACGTAGTAGATCGTCAGCCGTTTCCAGGCCCTGGCCTGGCTATTCGGGTCATTTGCCATGAAGAAAGTGGGCTCATGACACCCCCCGAAGGTGCCGAAGACATCAAAACGTACGTGGCCGAACGGTCGGGGTTGGCAGCCACGCTACTGCCCGTGCGCAGCGTGGGCGTGGGTGGTGATGAGCGGTCGCATCTTTCCGCTGTGGCAGTCGAGGGCAAAGCTGATTGGCGCAAGCTGCACGAGCTGGCTCAGGACTTGCCGTCCACTTTCCGGGGGCAACTTAACCGGGTGATTTATGCTCTCGGCGACACGCCGCTCGACAAGGCCTACACGGTGCCAACTTTACTGCAGCCAGATGTGTTACAGCAACTGCGCCGCGCGGACGCTATTACGTTTGACGCCATGCGCCGGGCGGGGCTCATGACCCATATCAGCCAATTCCCGGTGGTATTGCTGCCGCTGTCGTTTGGCGAACCGGGCAAGCGCTCCATCGTACTTCGTCCCGTCACTACTTCCACGTTCATGGTTTTGCAAGCACTCATGCCCAAGTTTGGCTTGCCTGATGGTTTTGTCGAGGACGTAGCTGGCCGTATTCTGAAAGAAGTGGACGGCATTACGCAGGTGTTCCTGGATCTCACCAACAAGCCGCCTGGCACCACTGAGTGGGAGTAAGGGGCAGCAGCCCGTATAGCTAGCCCTAACAGGGTAGTTTTGCTACAATTACACCTAAGATGAAACGTTATAACCCGAAAGACATTGAGCCCAAGTGGCAAAAAGTGTGGGAAGACCAGAAAATCTACCAGGCCTCAGAGGACACCTCGAAGCCGAAGAAATATATCCTGGAGTATTTCCCGTACCCGAGCGGCGCTGCCATGCATGTCGGCCACGTGCGCAACTACACCATCGGCGACGCCGTGGCGCGCTTTAACCGCATGCAGGGCAACAACGTGCTGCACCCGATGGGTTGGGATGCCTTCGGCTTGCCCGCAGAGAACTATGCCATCAAGACGGGCATCAGCCCGCGCCAGGCAATTGACGAAAACACCAAGCGTTTCAAGCAGCAGCTTATGCAGATGGGCTTTTCCTACGACTGGTCGCGTGAAATTGACTCAACCGACCCGAAGTATTACCGCTGGACACAGTGGTTTTTCCTGTTGCTGTTCAAAAAGGGGCTGGCCTACCAACAGGAGAGCCTGCAGTGGTGGTGTCCACACGACAAAACCGTCCTGGCCAACGAACAGGTCGAGGCCGGCTTGTGCTGGCGCTGTGGCAACCGGGTGGAGAAAAAGGCGCTCAAGCAGTGGTTCTTCAAGATTACCGACTACGCTGACCGGCTGGACCAAGACCTGGAGAAGCTGGATTGGTCTGATGCCATCAAATCCATGCAGCACAACTGGATCGGCAAAAGCACCGGCGCCGAAATCAATTTTGCCCTCGACGGTTCCGACGAAAAAATAAAGGTCTTTACGACTCGTCCGGACACCATTTACGGCGCAACATTCATGGTGTTGGCACCGGAACACCCCTTGATTGACAGGATTACGACGGCCGAGCATAAGGCGCACGTCAACAGCTACGTCAAAGCTGCGCAAGCCAAGAGCGATGTGGAGCGGCAGGAAACCGAGCGCGAGAAAACGGGTGCGTTTACCGGGGCCCACGCCATCAACCCGGCGACTGGCGAAAAGATACCTGTCTGGGTCGCTGACTATGTGCTGATGGGCTATGGCACCGGCGCCATCATGGCCGTCCCGGCCCATGACGAGCGCGACCACGACTTTGCCAAGAAGTTCGACCTGCCGATACGCGAGGTGGTGATACACTTTGTGACTTATACCGAAGGACCCAATCAACTACGCGAGGGTGTTGAGGGGGTAGACCGCGAGGTGGTGGATGCGATTATTGTGTCCCCTGACGGTAAATACCTGCTAGAGACAGATGTTGACGGGACCCACTTTGTAGGCGGGGGCACTGATGGAGAGGAAGAGATTTCAGCACTCAAGCGGGAAATCCTTGAAGAAGTCGGTTATGACGACATAGCCAACATTCGAGTGGTGTCTTCCATATCTGGGAGCGAAGCTTTCCGGGCTACTAAAGGTAAAAATCAAATAGTCAGAGGACGGTTTTATGAAGTGCGCCTCGCATCTCTGCGTAAACAAAAAAGCGAGGTTGACGATGGGCGCCACACTATTGAGTGGGTAGATCGATCTTCTGTAGCTAAGAAGCTTACCTGGCAAGGACATAGCTTTGCATGGCAGCAGTATGAAAGTGAAAGTTATTGTTACGCTGGCGAAGGCAGAATGATCAACTCTGCTAAGTATGACAATATGTCTAGTGCCGAAGCGCGCGAGAAAATTGTCGCCGATTTGGAAAAGAAAGGTGTGGCGCACGAGAAAGTTAACTACAAAATGCGCGACTGGCTGATTTCCCGCCAGCGTTACTGGGGTGCGCCCATCCCAATCATCCACTGCCCGAAAGACGGCGCAGTGCCGGTGCCGGAAGACCAACTGCCCGTGGAATTGCCCGAACTCAAAAAGTTTGAGCCATCCGGTGATGGCCGCAGTCCGCTAGCCAATGTTGTAGAATGGGTTAACACCACCTGCCCGAAATGCGGCGGCAAAGCCCAGCGCGAAACCGACACCATGGACGGCTTTGCCTGTTCCAGCTGGTACTTCCTGCGCTTCGCCAACCCACACAACGACGCCAAGCCATTCGACAAAAGCAAGATTGATTTCTGGCTGCCGGTGGATGATTACATCGGCGGTGCCGAGCACGCCGTTATGCACCTGCTGTATGCGCGCTTCTGGACAAAGGTGATGTTTGACGAAGGCATGATTGACTTTGACGAGCCGTTTACTGCCTTGCGCAACCAGGGCATGATACTTGCCCCGGACGGCGCCAAGATGAGCAAGAGTAAGGGCAACACCATTGAGCCAGACGGTCTGATCGAGCAAGGCTACGGCGCCGATGCTATCCGCATCATGGAGCTGTTTGTGGGCCCCTGGAACCAAGCGGCCAACTGGAGCGTCGAGGGTATGGGGGGCGCCTTCCGTTTCTTGCAGCGCGTCTGGACCTTGGTGCAGGAATATACGGCCGAAAAAGAAGCCGGCCAGGGCGAAAGTTCTGTCGAGCTGCTGCGTGCCGTCAATAAAACTGCCAAAAAAGTCAGCCAAGATCTGGAAAACATGGGCTTTAATACCGCCATTGCTGCCCAAATGGAGCTGGTGAACGAGCTGTTCCACATCAAAGCCGCTGACAAATATGCTGCCAAAGAATGGCGCTGGGTGCTCGAAACGCTCCTGCAACTGCTCGCACCGTTCGCGCCACACATTACGGAAGAGCTCTGGTGCGAACTTGGCCACGAAGAATCTATTCACATCAGTCACTGGCCAGCGTGGGACGAAAAGTACCTGGCAAAAGACACTGTCATTATCGCTGTGCAGGTAAATGGCAAGGTGCGCGGCGAGATTGAGCTGGCGCCTGATGCCAGCCAAGACGAAGCGATGCAAGTCGCCCAAGACGCCGACAAGGTCAAAGTACACCTGGACGGCAAGCAGATCGTTAAAACCATCTACGTACCTGGCAAAATCGTCAACATCGTCGTAAAATAGCGGTCACGATGGCAGGAGTAATATATGGATAATCCAGAGGCAGGAGATAGGCGTATTGCTGACAGCCCACGATATCCAGTTGGCTTTAGGCTACCTCGTCCCCTAGACGAAAAAGTCAAAGATTTGGTTGATTTGGCTAACAGGGTGGGTGAACGGACAACCCGTACAGAAATGTTCTCGGCTATTATTTATCGGGCAGTGACCGAACCGGATAGCATAAGCTCGGATAACATAATAGAGATCTTGCATGGTTATCGTTTGGCGACCATTGCCGACCTAGAAAACCCTCCGGACGAATCCCAACCCTTGTAAATCAAGGGGTTTTCGTATAAAATGAGGGGCAATATTTCACTAAGTAGCTGCACAAATGCAGTGTAGGAGACGTGTCCCATGGGTAAGCCAAAGAAGCGCACCAGCCCGCGTCGCACAGGTAGCCGTCGCAGCCATCTTGTGCTTGAGCTGGCACGCAAAGTCAACGCCAAATCTCCGGTAAAGGTCGCCACTACGCGGCGCGAAACCGGCAAAAACCTCTAACAAACAAGCCCCATCTACGCTATACTAGATGAAGCAAAGCATAAACGGAATTTAACAACATGGCATCTAACCGTCATCTCGGTCGTATCATTGCTCTCCAGACTCTGTACGAAGAAGATTTCCGCCGCGAGGCCGGTGATTCGACATTTGACCTGCATGAAGTCCTCGAGCGCAATATCGGGCGCTACAAGGATATGGTGGATGACAAGGCATTCGTCAAGCGCCTCGTTGACGGCGTCAGCAAAGACGCCAAAAAACTCGATGACACGCTGCAGCCGGTGGCGCCGGAATGGCCCATCGACAAGATCGCCCGCATGGACAAGATTGTCCTGAGAATCGGCCTGTATGAGTTGTTGCATGAAGACGATGTGCCACCAAAAGTGGTCATTAACGAAGCGGTAGAACTTGCAAAGGCGTTTGGAGGAGAAAATTCTTCCAAGTTCGTCAACGGTGTGCTCGGCACTATTTTGCGTCAGCGCACCGGCGAACCCGTTGCCAAACCCGACGCCGCCTGACTAAGAAGGGAATTCGCCTATGAAGCGACCTAAGCCACTACGTGGCATTAAAAATTTTGTCTCAAAACGCCGCCCCGTCATTGACGAAGTGGTGCACGAAACTACCTCTGGCGGGGTAGTATTTCGCCATGGCAAAAATAATCAGCTGGAAATACTGCTCATCCGCGATGCCAAGAATCGGTGGACCATACCGAAAGGTCATGTTGAGCCGGGTGAGGAGCCGGGCGCAACTGCCGAGCGTGAAATTACCGAAGAAACCGGCCTGGAAGACCTTGAGGCAATCTGCTGGCTCGGCAAAGTAAACTTCCGTTATCGCCGTGGCCACACGTTAGTGCTTATGACCATGCATATTTGGCTCGTAGAAGGCAAGGGCAACACCGACAAATTGAACCCAGAGGACTGGTTGACCGGCATAAAGTGGTTGCCAGCAAGCGAAGCTGTCGATAAAATCGCCTATGAGGACATCGGCAAGCTCATACTAGTGGGCATGAAGAAAGTCCGCGAAGATAATTTATAGAAAGGAGTATACGGAAACTGGCAACTGGTAATCGGCACGAGGTTTTCTGCCCATTACCACTTTTCAGTTCCCATTTTTATTCATGGATACATCCGCTTACCAGTCATTTGCAAAAGACAAACTGGGTGTAACTTTTAACGATATCGAACTGCTCATCACGGCGTTTACGCATCGTTCGTATCTAAACGAGCACAAAAAAACGGCGCGCGAGCACAATGAGCGCCTTGAGTTTTTGGGCGACGCCGTGCTGGAGCTCATCGTCACCGAATATTTGTACGGTAACTTTAGTGAGCCGGAAGGCATTTTGACCAACTGGCGCAGCAGCTTAGTGCGCACCGAGTCCATCGGAGCAGTAGCTGCTCGCTATGGTTATGAAGAGCTCCTGCGGCTCAGCCGTGGCGAAAAGCGTGGCACCGAACGTGCACGCCTGCAAATCCTAGCCAACGCCTACGAGGCGGTGCTGGGCGCACTATATCTCGACCAAGGCTATGATGTGGTCAAGCGCTTCGTTACCGACAGTTTGCTCGGCACATTCAAAGAGATTTTAGAGACCGGCTCATGGATGGACCCCAAATCGCACCTGCAAGAAGTGGTGCAGAGCCACGACGGTTTTACTCCGGTGTACAAGGTCATATCCGAGGAAGGCCCCGACCACGAGAAAACCTTCACGGTCGGTGTGTATGTGGACGGTAAGCTAAAGGGCAAAGGCGTGGGCCCCAGCAAACAGGCCGGCCAGCAAAAAGCCGCCGAATCCGCCCTGGCGAAGTATCGCACCAGTTAATCCATTGACAACAGAGGTGAAAGCCTGTAAAATTAGCGGGTTCATTAATAACTTTTAAGGGAAGGAACCTGAATGTTAGTCATTCGCATGCAGCGTACTGGCCGCAGTGGCCACGCTCAATTCCGCGTTGTCGTCCAAGACAGTCGCCGGACCCCCACTAGCGGTAAGATCGTCGCCCAGCTGGGCCACTACGATCCGCATAGCAAACAAACAGTAATCGAAAAAGAAAAGGCTCAGTTTTATCTGGACCATGGCGCTCAGCCCTCTGACCGCGTCGTGCGTCTTTTGAAGGCTGAAGGCGTAAAATTGCCTGCTTGGGTTAGTGGCAGCGATAAAAAGGCTGGCAAAATCCGCAACCCAGAAAAACTGCGCCGTAACCACCCCGCCGAAGAAGCTGCCCCCGCCGAGGAGCCAGAAGCTCCCGCAGAAGAGGCAGCGCCCGTTGAAGCTCCTGCCGAGCAGACCACAGAAGAAGCTGCGCCAGCCGAAACCGAGGCTCCTGCTGTCGACGAGACTCCTGCCGAGCCAGAGGCAGAAAAAGCCGACGAAGCTTAAATACCGCAACGTTACTGCAAGATTATTCACTGCGCATTAGTTGCGCCTCTTTGCTATAATGGGAAGCATACCGCTAATGGAGGAGGAGCCTGTCATGAACAACAGCATCGACCAGCAGTTTGTAGAATTTGTCGTTAAATCATTAGTTAGCAAACCTGATGAAGTAAAAGTAGAGCGACGGATTGACGAAAAGGGAGTACTTTTAGAGCTCACCGTAGACCCGGAAGATCTGGGCCGAGTAATCGGCAAACGAGGCGCAACCGCCCAAAGCATCCGTACACTTTTGCGTGCACTCGGCACCAAAAACGATGCCCGCTACAACCTCAAAATTGTCGACAACGGCATCGCACCGCCACCCCGCCGTGACGACCGCCCTGCCCAGTCCACTAGCGACGACTCCGCTGCTACTGACACCAGTACATCCGATGACGACTTGGCCGATTTGCGTGATGACGAGGATGTGCCTGCAGCCACCGACGAGAGTGACCGCTTGTCGCGTACCCGCAAAGAGCTCGAAGAGCTCGACGACCTGGATGTATAGCACACGAGACACCCATGCGCGGCCCCAAACTTTCGTTTGGGGACCCTCCGGCTTGGGTTTCTCGTCGCACCTTACGGAATAAATCCGCATTCGCTAGCGCGAAACGGTGCTGCTCTTCCCAGTCCGTTGTAATTTGCGAAAATAGGCTTGAAAGCACAAGGGTAGTTCGCTATAGTATGTGCTAGTCCAAAAGACGAAATTTCAAAACAAAAACAGGGAAGCTCATTGCGAGCCACAGAAATGTGGGAGCTTTATGTGACAGACGGAACCGGTTAATCCGGTTCTTTTTGTGTCTGTAAGAAGTTGACAAAAATATGCGCTTATGCTAAAATAGTACAGTTTCGTTGAGGTGGGAGACTACTTCCGAAGCACCTTAAAAAGCTCTCTGTTATATCTGTTGAGGAACAACGGGCATGAGATTTCGTGCTTACTGCTCCTCAACAGAGGACATCTACCACCGCATGGATTGGAGTTAGTCATGGTGGAATTCGGCATTGTGAAAAGCTTTAGTGCTCACCCGGGCAACCTGTACGGCTTCATGTACGTAATGGACGCCTCAGACCGCCAGACCGGTGAAGAGGTTTTCTTTCACTTCAACGACGGCCGTCAGGTTGGCGTTGAGAATGGACAGGTTGTGTTCGTTGGCCGCACTCCTGTGCGACCCGAGCTGCGTACGCCAGTTGCCGGCGATAGGCTGGTTTTCCGCCGCGTGAGTCGCCAAAAGCGGCTTGACAAAGCTGTCCCCTGGGCATTCGCAGACTCCTACGAGCGTCAAAACGAGCTTCTCCGTCCAAGGGAAATCAAGTGGAGGATCGTGCTTAAGGGCAGTTCCGTTGTTGGCTTCGGCCACTACGCTGGCGAAGATTTCGAGCGGGAACGCGAAGAGATCATCGCAATGCTTAGTAGCGGGACCAGGACCATCACCGGCAACGGACCGCGTCCAGATCGCTGGACGTCAGCTGATCTCGATTTCGGCGAGGACCTTATCGACCCCAACCAGGAGCAAGGCTATGAGCGCTACATCTACGTTCTGCAAGTTATGCAGAATGACAAGTGGCACTCCATCAAGCAGCTTACCCCCTTGCCCGTGACGGA
Organism: Saccharimonadales bacterium (SeqCode); assembly: GCA_035545275.1. Classification (GTDB taxonomy): domain Bacteria; phylum Patescibacteriota; class Saccharimonadia; order Saccharimonadales; family UBA4665; genus DASZYT01. The sequence continues at coordinate 9,758 of DASZYT010000006.1, forward strand.
CGACTACGACGACTACCCGGACGATGAGTACGATGAGTACGACGACTCGGACAACGAGGACCCCCTCGCCGGTGACGTCGATCCGATTGGTGGTTACTACGAGGAGCCGTTGCACCCGGCTGAGGCGCACCGTCTCAGCGTGATGCGCCAATACGGCGATTACACCGGGTAACACCAACAGAGGGCTTCCAGGGGAAGAGAAAAGACTTGAGGCTTTTTATAGCTCTCGTCCAATCTCTTTCCCTGGCAGTTCCCCAAACGCATTTCCACGGAAGTGCGGTTAGGCTACTGCCAGAAATTGTTTCACATCTGTTATAATAAAACAGATGAAAATTCAAATCATTACTCTTTTTCCGGAGGTGTTTGAGCCATATCTGAATGCCAGTATGCTGTGGAAAGCCAAAGACCGAGGCATTGCGGAGTACAGCTTCATAAATCTGCGCGATTTCGGTCTAGGGCCACGCAAGCAAGTTGACGACACCCCCTACGGCGGCGGTGATGGCATGCTGCTCAAGCCCGAGCCGCTGGTGGCAGCTATTGAGCTAGCTAAGCAAAACGATCCAGAAGCTGTGATTATCTTGCCCACGCCGCGCGGCAAAGGCTACAAACAGTCCGACGCCAAAACGCTTGCCAAAGACACCATGGGGCTCATCATTATTTGCCCGCGCTACGAGGGCTACGACGAACGTATTACCAAATGGGTGGACAAGCAATATTCCATTGGCAACTATGTGCTGACCGGCGGCGAGTTGCCGGCAATGGTTATCGTGGACAGTGTGGTACGCTTGCTACCGGGCGTGCTGGGTGGCGAGACCAGTACCGAAATCGAATCGTTCCAAGAGGATGATGAAAACATCGAATTCCCGCAGTATACTCGCCCAGAAGAGTTTCGAGGTATGAAAGTTCCCGACGTACTCCTTACTGGCCACCACGCCGAAATTGCCAAGTGGCGTAAAGACAACTCCAAGAAGCACGAGGCAAACTCATGAAAGATGGTGCCGAAGCTATCCCTTTCCCGGTGTCGCGTCGGCTTAATCGCGAAGCAATTAACGCTGACCTGGAGATAATAGGAGTGGACTTCCAGACCGTAAGCGAAGCAGCTACAAGCGCATGGCATGATGTGCTGGGGCGTCTAGCTCTCTATACGGACAACCCAGCTCTTTTAAGTTATCTTGATGATTTCTTAGTGCAGAGCGCACCAACAGCCAAGGTTATACCTGCCAACGCTCATCCGTTTACAGAACCAGTTTTTGAAGCCGCCCCGACAGGTATTATCGTAGAATACAGTAGAGATATTGGCGCGGATACACTGAGTACGATTCGTGCCCATACGTTGATTCCGACTACTAGCATTCTTCACTTTCATGAGCTTATGGCCGATGCCCTTCGCCCGCGCAATATTGACGAGGGGCTCATTACACGCCTGGCTCTTACGTGGACTTTTTACAACGCAGCCGCTCAAGCGCTGGTCGGGATTGCGTCAGCAGCGTCACGGGCTGAAGATACCGGCATAGGCTATGAAGAGTGGATAGGTAAACTACGCAGTGCCTTTCCGGGTACACAAGACGTATACAATAATCCTCCAGCAGATGATGCTGAGTTGCGACGATATTATGAAACGCAAAAATCTAGCCGTTTAGTTTTTGGCATGGGGATTGATATGCTTATGAATACGCCAACACGCAGTGCGGACATTATCGCTGAAATTCGCAAAGCGGTCAGCCTTATAGTGCGAAGTCACCAGGAACTGCTAAGGCAGCGGGGTGAAAACAATATAATGTCGAGCCCTTATCTGCTGGCAGCATCTACCCCTGCTAGCCGAGACACAATCCAAGAGTTTTTTGCGGCTGCTGCTCGGCATTGGCTATAATGGGTTGTACCCGTTAATACGATAAGTGGAGGAGGGAAGCTATGAAGGTACTATCTCGTTTTATTAAGCCCGTGTATGCGCACTGCGATTTGCCGTGTGGCGTGTACGATCCGGCGCAAGCCAAAATTGAAGCGCAAAGCGTGCACGAAATGCAAAAGAAATACAGCGGGTTGGATGACGAAAACAAAGTTCGTGCCCTGTTTATTATCGACGAGCGGGCCGAGCTAGTGAAGCACCACCTGATGGTACTGTGGGCTGACTACTTCAAGCCGGAACACCTCGAAAAATATCCTGATTTACACGAAAAGTTTTGGTACGCTATCAAGCAGGCCAGTAACTGCAAGCATCACAATGATCCGGCCGAGGGGCAAAAGCTACTGGACATGGTGGATGAAATCGCCGAAATCTTTTGGGCTACCAAGAAGGCATAAGCCTCTGATTGTCCGGCGAATTGTGGGTGCTAGTATGGAGCCCACGTTCAAACCGGGGCAGCTGGTGGTGGCAACTAGCTTAACAAAAGCTACTCCGGGCGATGTCGTGGTGCTAAGGCATCAGGGCATTGAAAAGATTAAACGTATTCAGCGGGTCGAAAACGATCAAGTGTTTGTAGTGGGCGATAATCCGGCTGAAAGCACCGACAGCCGCCAGCTTGGCTTTCTACCCCGACGCGTGATTGTCGCCAAAGTCATCTGGCCGCGACGTGCAGGGCGTTGACACTGTGCTATAGTAACCACAGAAATGCGTACGTTGTTACGAAACAAACATCACCTAGCCGATCCGGTGTGGCACGTGCAGATAGCGATGGCGGTAGCTATCGCCCTGCAGGTGGCGCTGCCGGACCGCTTCTCGGTCGGTAGCCGTTACGGACTGCCTGCAATCGAAGTCCTGTTGCTGCTGGCTTTGGCGGTTACGACTCCACGCGAGCGTATCTTCCGCTCACTCGCACGGCGCATCAACGTGGTGCTGCTGATTTTCGTGACGAGCGCCGCCAATGCCTATGCGCTGTTCGAGGTGGCGCGGCAACTACTGGAAGGGTCGCATGCGGCAGCCAACGGGCGCAATCTTATCCTAGCGGCGCTTAACATCTATCTCACCAACGTCATCATCTTTGCGCTGTGGTACTGGGAAATGGATGGGGGTGGCCCTGGCGAGCGCCAACGCATCGCCAAATACGAGCAAGATTTCATGTTTCCCCAGCACCAGAACGAAGCGTACAAACACGAGCTGTGGCGGCCGACCTTCGTCGATTACCTCTACGTTTCCTCGACCAACGCGATGGCGTTCAGCCCTACCGATACGATGCCGTTGAGCCGACGCGCCAAGCTGTTGATGCTGGGGCAAGCCACCTTGTCGCTGGTGGCCATAGCGCTCGTGGCGGCCCGCGCCGTCAACATCCTGGGCTAAAGTGCTATAGTGAAGTCATAGTAAGCAGGAGGGATGACATGGACGATGTAATGGTAGTGACTACTAATGATTTACCGGGCTACGAAGTAAAAGAGGTATACGGCGAGACATTCGGCATCATTGTGCGCAGCCGGAACTTGTTCAGCAACATCGGTGCCGGCTTTCGTACGGTATTTGGCGGTGAGGTCAAAGGCTATACGAAGCTATTGGCCGACAGCCGCGAACATGCCCTGCAGCGCTTGCGCGAAGCGGCAGCTGCAAAGGGCGCCAACGCCGTGCTTATGATGCGCTTCGATAGCGGTGACATCGGCAATGTCATGAACGAAGTAGCGGCCTACGGCACCGCCGTCAAAGTCGTCAAGAAATAGTATAGATTCTACGCTTCGAGCCCAGCACCCTCGGCCATATCGCGGGTAGAGTTACGCAGCGGTGTTTCGCGCAGAAACAGGGCGATAATGAACGCCACGAACACGAACGGGATACCGATCAAAAACATATCGTGAAAAGCACTGACGTAAGAAACCAGCACATCGTGTTGTAGGTTGCTTGGTAAGCTGGCTAGTTGGTGCACGCCGCCGCCCAGCCCTTTCGACACCGTGCCGGCAGTTTGCGGGGGCAGGATGTCTTTGAGGTGGTGAAGCAAGCGTGTTGTCAGGATGGTGCCGAAAATAGCGCCGCCCAGCGCACCACCGATGCTGCGGGCAAAGGCCACCGTGGATGTTGCCGTGCCCATGTTTTGACGCTCCACCGAGTTTTGCACGGCCAGCGTCGGCACCTGGAACAGCTGCCCAAGTCCCAGCCCGATTACTATCATCCAGGCTGACAAAATCAGGTAGTTTGTCTCCAGCCCCACGTGGCTGAACAACCAAAGCCCCACCATGAGCACCAGCGTGCCGACAATCGGGAATATGCGGTACCGGCCCCACCTGGTGATTAGCCGCCCCGAACCCAGTGAAGCGGTCATCATGCCTACTACCATCGGTAGCATCAAGAGCCCCGATTTGGTGGGCGACCAGCCGCGCACCACCTGTTGGTAAAGTGGTATGTAAATGATGGTGGCAAACATGGCAAGTCCCGATGCGAACGACAGCAGTGTGCTCACACTAAAGATGTCATTTTTAAACAGCCGCATGGGAATGATCGGTTCGGGCGAACGGTGCTCGCGCCACACAAACAAGAGACCGAAAATAATTGTCGAGGCAATCAGGCTCAAGATCTGCCACGAAGCCCAGGCGTAATCTATGCCGCCCCACACCGATACATACACGAGGCTGATGACTGAGATTGCCAGCAAAGTCGCGCCGCCGTAGTCGATGTGATTTTCTTTTTGCTCGGGTTTGTGCAAATGCAAGCGTGCGGCCACCAGTGCCAAGGCAAGTGCGCCAAGAGGCAAGTTAATATAGAAAATCCAGCGCCAGCCAGTGACACCCAAAAACGAATTCATGTTAGCGAACAGGCCGCCCAGCACAGGACCGGCCACGCTTGAAACTCCAAAAACCGCGCCAAAATAACCCTGGTAGCGTCCACGTTGCCGCGGCGGGATAACATCGCCGATGATGGCAAGCACCAGACTCATGAGGCCCCCAGCACCAATGCCCTGCAAAGCGCGGAAAAATATCAGCTCGTTCATTGACTGGCTTAGGCCACAGAGCACCGAGCCTAGCAAAAAGATGATGATTGAGGTTTGAAATATTTTCTTGCGCCCATATAGGTCGCCGAGCTTCCCGTAGATAGGTGTTGCGATCGCGCTGGTGATAAGGTAGGCCGTGACGACCCACGAGAGCTTGGTGAGCCCGTGCAGGTCGCTGGCAATCTGGGGTAGGGCGGTCGCCACGATGGACTGGTCTAGGGCGGCCAGCAGCATCGAAATCATGAGCGCCGTCATAATATACAAAATTTCTCGGTGGCTGAACTCTTGATCGTGTGCAATAACTTTGGGCGGCGTGGATGGTTTAAATACAGACTTTATTTTATCTACCACAGGGGAATCCTTTCTTTATAATGGCTGGTCTTGGTTCATATCGTGAGCAAAGCGGTAAAACAACTCGACGAACTGCTGGCGGTCTTTGGTATCCCAGTGGCGCAGTTGAGCGGTAAGGGCGTCGCGCTTAGCGCGCTGGATACGTTCGAGCACTTTACTACCTTTGGCAGTCAACTTGAGTACTACCGCTCGTTTGTCTTGCGGATCGACACTACGATCGATGAACTTGTCTTGTTCGAGTTCTTGGATCTTTCGACTGACTGATGGAGCCTCTACGCCCAAATGGTGAGCCAGGTACTGCACGTTACATTTTGCTTGCTCTTTGCTGCAAAGGGCCAGCGAATGCAAAATGGCCACGCCAGGGCGGTCGAGCTCTACGCCTGCGCGCTTGACAATTTCTTCCCACGCCCTTGGCCGGTGCATGGAGCGCACCAAAAATGTCATGGCATCTGCCAGTTTGTCGATGTCGTTTTTCGTAGACATAGACAAAAGTATAGCAAATTAATTACTTAGAGTAAATAAATTTGTATGTTAAGAATTCTTGTTGAGTTTGCTGGGCCACCACGTTCGCCTCCCCAATGCCACTACCAGGGCAGGTACCAAAATGGAGCGCACGATTAATGTGTCAAGCAATATGCCAAACGCCACTGCGAAGCCAACTTCGGTGAGGGTAACAATGGGTAGCTGGGCTAGTGAAGCAAAGGTACCGGCCAGCACGCAGCCAGCAGCCGTAATGACTCCGCCCGTGACGGCCAAGGCGCGCAGCATGCCCGGGCGCGTACCCTGTAGGGCTGCCTCCTGGCGGGCTCGGTCCATCAGAAATATGTTGTAATCCACGCCCAGTGCCACCAAAAAGAGGAAGATGTACAACGGCAGAGCCGGGTCGACTCCTGAAAAGCCAAAGGCGTGCTTAAACATAAAGGCGCTGAAGCCAAACGAAGCGGCAAACGACAAGACCACCGTGCCCAGAAGTAGTAGGGGGGCTGTGAGCGCGCGAAGCAATATGCCCAGCACGATCCCCACGACGAGCAAAATGAGGGGCATGACAACTTTGTTATCACGCAAGGCCGCATCACTAATGTCCATATAGAGGGCTTGTGGACCGCCGACCAGGGCACTCGGCGCGCTAGCGCTTAGCCGGTCCCGAACGGTGCGGATGATTTGAAAAGCCTTGTCACTATAAGGATCGGGGCTCAATATGGCGCTAAAGGCAGTATCGTTGCCTACTTTCGAGTGTGGCAGAACAGTTGCAACGCCTTCGGTGTGCGCGACCGTCTTTAGGGCGCTTTCTGCCTGGGTACCATTTGGTACGACGATGGTAAGTGGTGCCGTCTCGCCAGCCGGGAAATGAGCCGCCAGGTTGTTCTGGCCCTGTACGGACGGCGGGTTACCGCGCAGGCTATCCAGTGGGTTCGCATTGAGATTGAGCTGCGCCAACCCCAAGCCCATAACGAGCAGCATCATGACGGTGATAGTGGCTATCGGCAACGGCCGTTTGGCAATACGTGTCCCGGCATGTCGCCACAGGCGAGCTCCAGCAAATGGTTCGCCGTCGGCCTTGGGTGCGCGCGGCCACAACAGCCACTTGCCGCCCACGAGCAATATAGCCGGGAAAAACGTCATTTGTACCAACCATGCAAATACAATGCCAGTGGCTCCGATGGGCCCCAATCCGCGTGAGGAGCCGAGGCTGGCAGCGAGCATGGCAAGCAACCCCACGATCACGGTGCCGGCCGAAGCGGTAACGGCCTCAAACGTGCGGCGCAAGGCCCGCGCCATAGCCTCGTGGCGATCGGGATGGAGGTGTAACTCTTCGCGGTAGCGGCTTAAGATGAGCAGTGCATAGTCAGTGGCCGCACCAAACACCAGCACAATGAGGATGCTGGTGGACAAGCTGTCGACAGTCAGGCCCGCTTTGCCCAGGCCATAGACGGCGGCGCGGGCGGCTTCGGTAGCAAAGCCTGCCGCAACCAGCGGCACTAGCCACAAAATAGGGCTGCGGTAAATGATAAGCAGCAGGATGGTGACGATAATTCCCGATGTGATGATAAGCTTGGTGTCGGCGTTGGCACCGCCACTGTCAGCATCGATAGCCAGATCGCCTGTTACTTTGACGTCAAGGCGACTCGGCACTGATGTGAGCGCCTGGCGCAGGGGTGGTATAACCTGCGTGGAATAGGTCTGGTTATGACGCGGCCGGTTGAACTCGACAGTAAAGAATGCTGCCTGACGGTCTTTGGAATAGATAATGGGCGTGACGTCTTGCTGCCCGGACAAGTGCAGCCCGTCTACTTTGGCGCGGGCGGCCTGTATGGAGTGTACGTCCTGAGGGTTCAAGCCGGCATTGTCGGTAAATACCACCACGGCTTCGGCCAGCAAAGTCTTGTTGTGCGTGGCGGCAGTCAGGTTCGCTACCTTGGTCGACTGCGCCTTGGCCGGCAAAAAGGTGGACTGGTCGGTGGTAATGACGTCATTGAGCCGGTTGGCGAGCGGCACCGCCACCATCATCCCGACAAGCCACAACAGCAACACCAGCCATTTGCTGCGGCGCAAAAATGTGCCGAGTTTCGTGGGCGTGTCTGGTGGGGGAGTAGTGGCTGTTTTCACTCCTTAACCATACCGTGTAGTCTATGCGGGCGCAACATGCTTTTGCTCACGTGTGTGTAGCAGACAAGACAATAATATATCTAACTGCCAGGAGGCCGCTTACCGTATAGAGTAATACCTGCCATATTAACTAAGTAGTAAGGAGGTACTATGGCAACTCGAAAACGTAATGCAAACCGTGGCCTAGCTAGCGCCGATGAACAAACCCGTGAAGAAGTAGCACGCAAAGGCGGCAAGGCCTATCACGAAAAACGAGGCCAGCACGGCAGTGACGATAGCTCAGCGTAAGAGCCCGTTGTAACACGTCCCACTCACACCCAAAGCCCCGCCAAAACGCGGGGCTTTTACTTTACTGGGTTAAGGCAGGTTGAGGTGAGCGAAAACTAAGCCAGGCAACCACTCCTGCGCCCAGCAAAATACCTCCCGCTAGCCGGAGTGCAATGTCGAGCCCATTACCAAATGCCTGATAGGCTGCCGTAGTGGCTTGCTGCACGATTTCGGGATGGTTCAAAATGGCACTCGTGGACACGTGCGCGTTCGCGGGCAGGTTACCGCCATGGGTAAGGGCATATATAACAAGCGACTGAAAATCGTGCGGTAAGCCCAAGGCTTGTAAACGATCGGCTAATTTTGTGGTAAGTTGCCCATTTACAATAGTGCCCAAAATAGCCACCCCAAAAACGCCGCCCAGCTCTCGGAACATATTTACCGTCGAAGCAGCCATGCCCGAACGCTCAGGTGGCACAATGGTAAGTACCAAGGAAGTTGCCGTTACCAATGTCATGCCAAAGCCCAGGCCGGTTATGCCAAGCGACCAGGCTAACGCTCCAGTGCCCACGGTGGGAGTGAGCACCATATCTACCAAAAACATGCCGGCGCCCGCTAGTACACATCCCACCACCGTGGGTACGGCGGGGCCACTCCTGGCTACCCATCGTCCTGTAAAGGACGCCGCCAGGGCCATGGCCGCTGCCATGGTCAGAAAGGATACGGCGATGCGGTAGCCGGAAAACCCGGCAATGATGGCCAGGTAGAGCGTCGTAAAGAAAAATATGGCAAACACACCAAAATTGGTAGCAAACGCTACAATGTTGGCGCCGGTAAAGGCCGGTTTGCGGAAGAATTTCAGCTTGAGCACCGGATCCGCCGCTCGGCGCTCGTGCAAGATAAATTCCAGCAGCGTGACTGCCGAGAGTATAAATAGCATCACGATCCACCACGTGCGATAGCCGGCTGTCTCGCCACGAATAACGGCATAGGTCGACATGCCGAGTGCGAGTGCCCCGAGCAGCAAGCCGCGGATGTCCAGCCGCCGTCCCTGTGGGTCGGCATTTTCGGGCAATACTTTAAGCCCGGCAATAAATACCGCCACACCAAAAATGAGGTTGAACGTAAAGATTTCCCGCCAGCTGGCCGCGCTTACGATGGCGCCCCCTATAATGGGTCCAAAAGCCAAGGCTACGCCGGAAACAGCTGCCCACACACCGAGTGCCTGGGCGCGTTGCTGCCGATCGGGGTATATGTGCCGAATCATCGAAAGGGTACCGGGTTCACTGGCTGCCGCGCCCACGCCCATCACAATACGGCCTAGGGTCAGAATACCAGCAGAAGGAGCCGTCATGGCTATGGCCGAGCCGACTGAAAAGAGTGCCACCCCGCCCAGCATCACCTTCTTGCGCCCAAATATATCACCTAACGTACCACCGGTAAGCATCAGAGCGGCAAAGACCAGCATGTAGCTATCGACTACCCACTGTAGTGTCTGTACGCCGGCGTTCAAATCGGTTTGGATGCCGGCCAGGACGACGCTCACGATGGTGTTATCGAGAAAGGTCAAAAATAGGATAGTGCTCAGGGTGGCAAGCGCCCAGTTGCGACCAGCTGGCGGAGAGGGTAGGGCCATCTATACGTTCCTTTGGCTGGTTATTACTGCGCGGTGGAAGGGCTGGTCTGAGTTTGTGTGTTGGTTTGCGTTTGGGTTTGGGTGCCGGCGGGGCAGTTGGGTGGCGTACTGCCGGAAAGCGCCAGCAGGCTACAGAAGGCTGCATCGCTTACTTTCCAGGCACTGCCTACCAAGACAGCTTTGCCTGTTTGGTTACTGAGCGTAGCCTTGCCGTTGATGTAAATGGTGTAGGTGACGGTAGCAGTGTTGCCGTTCACGCTCACGTCAGACACGGTCACCGTGGTGGCTTTGGCGGTCGGCGATTGCGCTTGGGCTTGGATGGTCTGCGCGTACTGCTGACCATTTTGCAGCAGGGTCATCTTGTCTTGAGCTGAGGTGGAGCCGTTAAAAAACTTCACCCAGTTGGTACTAATTTGTTCCTTGGCGGCCGTTTGCGCATTGGTCGTGGGCGTAGTGGTAGATGTCTTGGTGTTATTGGTATCATTCCCACCACTGAACCACCAGGCTGCAAAACCTGCACCCGCTAAGACTACTATGACGAGCAGCGTTATCCAGAATTTTTTCATATATCCCTCCTTCTTCGGTTAACTACGGTTGACGGCTTATCATGCCGTCCGAGCAGTTTATCTTCACGCTACACCTCGCGGTGCCGCTTCGTATATTAAAAATCCTACACTCCAAGCTAGCCAAGCGATGTGGCAGAGGTGCATAATACTGCTTATGGCAAAACCAACGCCGCGCCGCTCTCCATCCCGGTGGCAGCCAGCCCCACCCGCCCATCTGATACCGCGGGGCAAGGTTGTCTTGTTGGTAGTAGTGGCGATGCTGGTGGCCATACTGGGCACGGACTTTTTCGATAAAGTGCACTACAACAATCAGTTAACGCACCTCAATCATGAGTACGGTGTGCTACAGGATACTGAGGCCCAAGAACATGCTGATTTGAAATTCGTTGTTCAAAACTACCCCTCCTCACTCAACTGCTATCAGTTGCTGTCACCGTACGCACAGCAGCTATGCCAACAGCACAATAGCACGCTTAGCAATCAGTAAGCCTAGGTTAGGGCTGGCTTAACGCGGTCAGCTACCGCTACATCGTCAAAACGCTTATAGTTATTAAACAATTTGGGATTAATGTCAAATATACATCATTTCAATCTGTTCGAAGTGCCACCCCAAAAAATACTGTGGATAACTCGTTGACCGCCATATGAGCAAAGCTGTACCATCCACACCACAAGAGAAACGGTGGGAACTCTTCATAAACCATAACGGAGGGAAGAAGTTCCATGGCAAGACTAAATGTAGCAGCCGACCAAAATATAAACCTCAACCTCAATCAACTAATGTTTGCATTTTTGGCGGTTATGCTCATTGCCGGAGCATTCCTTATCGTCGTACTCAACATGATCGTGAGCTCCAAGGTAAACGCGCTGAGCACGTATCAAAAGAACCCAGTAAGCGTTACTGCCCCTGTGCAGACCAACGAAGCGCCAACGGTATCATGCAGCGTTCCGACTACTACCACCAGCAGCACGGGCGGTAGTGCCTCAAGCTCAGCTGGCACTAGCTCGAGCCTGTACAACCCAAGTTTTGCAAAGTGGCTACCGTTTATCGGCACCTACAGCCCATCCAACTCTTCGGTTGTCAACACCACTACGACTGACAACTACACCTACTACGACCACAGCTACAACACAACCAAGACTTCCAACACTCAGACCTGGACTTGGGACAACGGTAACAGCAAAACAGTCACCGTCACTAAAGACAACGGCAACACGCTGAACCTCAACAACGGTAACAACTACTCCCACGACAACGGCAACAGCAGTAGCACTACTACCAGCAACAGCAACACCCAGGCGTGGGACAACGGCAACAGCACCACCAACGTTACCAAGACCACTACCAACACCACCAACGTCCACGACAACGGTAACACTAACAACAGTGGCAACACTACCAGCACGAGCAACACTCAGACCTGGAACCAGAACAACAACAGCAACCAGGGCAACACTAGCAACACCAGCAACACCAACGTGAGTGACAACGGCAACTCTAACGCCCAAAACAACGGCAACAGCAGTAGCAACACTCAGAACCAGACTAACAACAACCAGAACAACAGCAACCAGGGCAACACCAGCAACAGCGGTAACGGCAATGGTAGCAACGATGGCAACAACAGTGGCAACACTGACAGCCACAACTCGTCTAGCCTGCTCTAATACACATACTCTATAAAAAGCAAAGCCCTCGCTTTACGCGGGGGCTTTTATGTAATCATCGCTAAAAGAATGGGACTCGCTAATTGATATGTACTTCCAAAATTGAACGGATAAGAGACTGGACTACCGGATCTTGCTCGTTTATCTTGTAAAATACCTCGCGGCCAATTTTACGCCGCTCTAGTACGGCTAAGCCCTCAAGCATTTTGAGGTGCTGTGAGGCGAGCGGGACGGTGATGTCGAGCAGCTCTGCCACTTCGCCCACATTTAGGTTGGTATTCTTGATGAACAGGCGGAACATGTTGCAACGATTCTGCTCGCCGAGCGCGTCAAACAGCACGTGCAGCCGATCGTCCGAGTCAGAGATGTACTTTTGAAGGGCGGATTTTTCTCTGGCGGTCAGCATTTAGACTCCAGGATAACCCGGGAAGGCGTCGAAGCGCGAGTGCGGCTTGTCGAGCCCCATCGTTTCACGCAGGGTCACCTTGAACGCATCCGACATCGGCTCTGGCCCGGAGACGTAGTAGATGGGGTCGTCTAACTTCTGACCGAACTCGCGTAGCACCTGCTCATCAATTTTTTGATCGCCGATGAAATAGGTGATGTGAAAATTGTCGTGCGCGGCTGCGATAGCTTCCAGCTCGTCCTTAAACGGGATGTCATTCTCATCACGGTTGGCATACAGTAGCTCAACGTTGATGGGCTGGTTGTCGTGGTTGAGCTGGGCGAAAATAGACCGATAGGGTGTAATACCGATACCACCGGCCACAAAGATATGATTGCGATTTGCATCAGTAACGACGAAATCACCCTCGGGTGCATCGGCTTCAATCTGGTCACCGGGCTGCATGGCTGCCAGGGCGGTCTTGAAGGTACTGCTGCGTTCAGCGTTGAGGCGGGTCGTAATCTGCACGTTCTGCTCAAAGGGAGCGCTCGAAATGGTAAACCAACGCTCAATGCCCCGATCGTCGGGATCGGAGTGGGGCAGGGTATAGTGGATGTACTGTCCGGGCTGCCAGCTGAGGGGTTCCGGCGGGGTAAATACGAAAGTCGTAATGTTGCTGAGTTCGTGGCGCTTTTCTTTGAGAGTGAGCTTCATACTTAAATACCTGTTTAACAATTAAAGTATAGCACTTTCTCCATGGGGCTTGACAGCAACGAACGCTTCATATATCATTCAACCAAATGGTTGAATATACTTTACCGCTTGATGATATTTTTTCCTCACTGGCCGATCCGACCCGGCGGGATATTTTAAGCCGGCTCGTGATCCGTAGTTTGAATGTCGGCCAAATTGCCAAAGATTATGATATGTCGCTGGCCGCCGTCAGCAAACATTTAAAAGTAATGGAACACGCCAAACTCGTTATCAAACAGCGCCGCGGAAAGGAACACATTGTAAGCATCATGCCCGACACCATCAGGAATATCGACGAGTATCTGGACTCGTACCGGCAGCTGTGGGAGCGCCGCTTGGATTCGTTGGAAGATTATTTAAATGAAACGGAGGAATAGCATGTCAGACCAACCAGTAAAAGAGGTAACGTTCGAACGTGAATATGACGCACCGATAGAGAAAGTCTGGCGCGCCTGGACCGACGCGGAGCAGCTAAAAAAGTGGTGGGGTCCGGACAATGTGACGATCCCGGAGTGTGAAATCGACTTGCGGGTCGGCGGCCGGCTGTACATCGTCATGGAAGCGGATGAGTCGATGGGCGAGCTGAAGGGGACGCGCTGGCCGATGGAAGCCACCTTCACCGTCGTTGAAGAACCGTCAAAGTTATCCTATGATGCCAAAGCCTGGACTACGGGTGATGAAGAGGCGACGACCATTCAGACGACCACCGACATTGCCTTCAGCGAAGAAAACGGCAAGACGAAACTCGTACTGACGGCTGCGATCCAGGCCGCAGGACCGCGGGCCGGCATGGCGGTCGAAGGCATGAAGTACGGCTACAGCCAGCAGTTCGACAAACTAACTTACTTTTTAGCGGCATCATAGTCGAGGTGTCCTAGGGGTAGGTTTGGCAAGGCGAGGGTGGTGCGATATACTTACATGAATAAAGTTAAGACAAAAAAGTATGAAAAATCGCTTCCAACATTTCTCTACCAAAGTATCACTCTGGACCGGCTCCACGGCCGCCTTTGCTTTAGCGCTTGTACTGGTCGCTATCTGGCTGCTGGCCGGGCCATCGCTGCATTTTTCTAACACCTGGCTCATTGCTATCACCGTTGTTACCGATGTCATCATCTTTTTGATGGTGTTTTTAATGCAAAATACCCAAAACCGTGACAGTAAAGCTATCCAACTGAAGCTGAACGAGCTCATCGTGGCCGACCAAAAGGCGCGTGATACCTTCATTGGCCTGGAGAATTTGACCGATACCGAGCTGACCGAGCTGGATGAAGAGTTCAGGCGTTTGCTGTCCACGCTTGAAGTGGCGCCGGCCATGCATAAGCTGCACAAGCACATCGCTCACGAAAAAGAACGCCGGTTTAGTTTTCCCGAACAAGCAGAGCATTTGGTGGGTGCGCTTTTGAATCCATTCAACGGCACCAACAACACGCATCCAAAGAACAAGTGACAGCTGTCACTGAAAGCTAAGCGTACTAGGTTCATACTTCATAGTATGAAGGGAGGAATGTATGCCTTACAGTGCACCGACACCTCATTACCGTCCTTCTACCTGGCAAAAACGCCGCGTATCTTCGTACTCGTACGTCATACCTGATCAAAAAGCTCGCGTCCACCGGCAATTACGTCAGCTCGGTCTGAGCCGCTGGGGGAGGATGACCGGAGAAGCCCGCTATTTACCCAAGTTGATTCACCCACAGGAGCAGCTGGGCGGGGTGGTATATGGCAATAGCGAAGCGGGTCTGGTTATGGTGGTAGCCACCGACCGTCGCATCATATATATTGACTACAAACCGTTTTTCATGAAGACCGAAGAGATTAACTATGATGTGGTATCTGGGGTGACATTGGAGTGGGTGGGGTGGTCGGGCACCGTGGTGCTACACACGCGCATGGGTGACTACACAGTTCGTACGGCTAATCGCAAGGCGGCTGAGATATTTCGGGCATATCTAGAAAAGCGATGCATCGAACACCAAAACGGTCGCCAGCAGTCTTCTGTGATAGTGCGCCGTAACCACTAAACCATCTTCTTGTAACGACTATAGACAGCCAAGGCTTTTTGCGAAGCCTGGCCTATATAAAAGTCCTCGGGATTTTTGATAAGTTGACGTTCTTCTTGTGTAAATTGCCGCCAATAGCGCGCAATAGTTTTGTCTCGCTTGATGGCCTCGTGCAGGGGCATATGCATACGTAGCGCTTCCTGTGACACGACCTTTGCTTTTTCGTGGGCCGACGTATCACCGTGTTTCTCAAGTAGCAAGTAAAGTGGCTCGGCGGCAATGGCGCCACCACTAAGTTGTAGATTTCGTTGCATACTTTCTTCGTCGACTTCCAGTTTGCCCATGACAGTATTTAGGCGTGTTGCCATGGCAGCCACGCTGGCAATGGGGATAGTGTAGAAGCGGGACGATGCCGAATCGGTCAGGTCACGCTGATGCTCGCTGCTCACATTAAGATTGGCGTTGATTATCTGGGCAGTGACTTGCTTGGACATGCTGATGATATTTTCAAAGTTCCATGGATTTCGCTTGTGAGCCATGGTCGACGAACCGGTCTGGCCTTTTTCAAAACGTTCGCGTACCTCGGCTATCTCGCTGCGCTGCAAATGACGCATGTCGTGCGACAGATTAGCCATGATGCCGGCGGTGATAGCCAGCTCGTCGATTAGACGAATAGTGGGGCCTGGAGGGACTATCTGCGTAGAATAGACGGCCGGCTCTAAACGGAGCTTATCTAGAAGCGTTTTTTCAAACTTCACAGGATTGTCTACAAAGATACTCAAAGCGTTGTAGGCACCGACGGCGCCCGAGAACTTGCCTCGTAAGTCACGACTGAGCCGGTCAAGTACGGCCATGCTGTCGCCCAGGCGCGCCACATATTCTGCCAGCGCAAAACCAAAAGTGACAGGTATAGCGTGCTGGCCATGGGTGCGGCCAATTTGCCGTGTGTGGGCGTGGACCTTTGTGAGTTCAAGTAACGTCTCGAGCAGTTTCTGCAGTCGCGGTAGCACTAGTTCTTGGATAGCTGTGCGCAGCTGCAACGATGTGGCAGTAGAAATAATGTCGTACGACGTGGCTCCAAAGTGGACGTAGGGTTGCGCTGATGCGGGCAGGTCGCGTTTGATGCAGTTTACCAGTGCCTTGATGTCGTGCTTGGTGATTGCCTCTTCGGCGTAGACGTCTTCGGCGGTAACTCCTTTGGTTGCCTTGCCGATGGCACGGGCAGCGGTACGACTACATACCCCAAACTCAGCCAGCGTCTGGGCGAGGGCAGCTTCTACGTGGGCCTGGTAGGCTATACGGCTTCGTTCTGAGAGATAGCGGGCAATTTCCGGGTCAAAGTAGCGGCCATCGAGCGGATCGATAGATCCAAAACGGTCGCTACCAGCTTCGGGCAAATGTATCTTAGCCATGACGCTGCTCCAACGCATGCAAAATATTCTGCTCGATGCGGGAGAGTGGATCGGGGTTGTCATCAGGCCTAAACGGTGAGCCCGACAATTGCTCATATACATACGCGTAGCGCCTGATGAGTTCGTCCAGTATTTCTTGAGGTGGTTCGGGTGCAGTCGCCTCGTCAGCATAGGGGTCAAACCGGGCTTTGAACCACAGGCGCAAAAACTCTTTATCGTAATTGTCGGGTTCTTCACCGTCGTCTATTTTTTGCTGATAGGTGTTGGGAAGCCAGTAGCGTGATGAATCGGGCGTATGGATCTCGTCGATGAGGACGAGGTTGCCGTCCTCATCTTGGCCAAACTCGTATTTGGTGTCGACCAAAATGAGGCC
Organism: Saccharimonadales bacterium (SeqCode); assembly: GCA_035545275.1. Classification (GTDB taxonomy): domain Bacteria; phylum Patescibacteriota; class Saccharimonadia; order Saccharimonadales; family UBA4665; genus DASZYT01. The sequence goes on from DASZYT010000006.1 coordinate 26,680, forward strand.
TTTTGCCTCAGCAGTTTTTTGACCGAAGTTAAAGAGCTCCAACGCCACGCGCTGCATCTGCTCCCAGACCTTTTGGTCCACCAAGCCCTCAGCCACAGCCTCTTTGGGGGTTAGCGGTCGGTCGTGCTTCTCGAATTTTGTCGTCGGGGTGAGCACTGGCTCAGGCAATTGCTGGTTTTTGTGTAGTCCATCGGGTAGGACAAAGTCGCCAAAATCACGTTGCCCTTCGCTGTAATTGTGCCACAGTGAGGTGTTAGTGACGCCGGTAATGTAGCCGCGTACCACCATTTCAATGGGCACTACCTTGTATTTGTTGCCCCAGGCTACATTGGGGTCCGGGTAGCCGATGATGTGATTCTTGATAATAGAGGCTGTCTGCTCAAACCACCACCGGCTGATGGCAGTCAGCAGCGCACCCTTGTTTTCTATAAGGGCAAGGTTGCGATCGAAGGCCGAATAGCGGTCAGTCGCGACGAGTAAAAGGCTTTTGCCCAAGTCGTAGACATCCCGTACCTTGCCGTGATACACCGCTTGCTGGCCGGGGAAGTGGAAGTCAGTTGCATCGATGATGCGGTCGTGGGCAGCCATCCTGAGTATATTGTCGTTCACCGTTCAGAAAAACACAAGCATCAGCGCTATTGGCTTGCTGTGATATATCGCAACAAAACCCGTGATATGATTATCGTATGAAAGGGCAGGAGACCATCGGCATCATTGGTGGCGGTCAATTGGGTCGTATGCTGACGCTTGCTGCTCTGCCGTTGGGATTTAACGTGGTAGTGGTCGATCCTACTCCCCATAGCCCGGCTGCTCAAGTTGGCGCTGAACAGATTGTGGCCGACCTGTATGACCAGGCTGCACTTCAGGAATTAGCCAAGCGGGCCAACCATATCACTATCGAAATCGAGCACCTAGATGCAGACGCACTCGACACGTTGGCCTCTCAAGGGGTACACATCAACCCGGCGCCCGCTACCATCCGGCTCATCCAAGACAAATTTGCCCAAAAACGCTTTTTGCACCAAGCCGGCGTGCCCGTAGCGCCGTTTGGAGGTATTTCAACGAGACAATCTGCCGAAGCGGCCCTGAAAACATTTGGTGGCCGGATGCTTATAAAAACTCGTCATGGCGCCTACGATGGGCGTGGTAACATGGTCGTGCGCTCGAGTGCCGATATTGATGCTGCACTTAAGGCCTTCAAGGGGCGCAAGCTCTATGCCGAGGCGTATGTTCCCTTTGTCAAAGAATTGGCTGTGATGGTGGCGCGCGGGTTGGATGGCTCGGTGGCGCTCTACCCGGTGGTCGAGACGATTCACGAGCGCAACATTTGTCTTGAGGTCATTGCGCCGGCCCAGGTAGACGAAAAAGTTCGAAAGCAAGCCGAACAAGTGGCGCTGCGGGTGGCGAGCTTGCTTAAGGGCGCCGGCATGTTTGGCATTGAGATGTTTTTGACCAAAGACGACCGCATACTGGTGAATGAAATTGCCCCTCGGGTGCACAACTCCGGGCATTACAGCATAGAAGCCAATCGTACCTCGCAGTTCGAACAGCATATTCGGGCTGTCAGCGGTTTGCCGCTGGGCAGCACCGAGCTGGTGGTACCGGTTGCAGTTATGATAAATATTTTGGGTGAGCGCGATGGCCCGACCGAGCTGAAAGGGTTGGCCGATGTGCTGGCCATGCCATTCACCAGCGTGCACATTTACGGTAAGTCGCCCACCAAAGTTGACCGCAAGATGGGGCACATTACCGTTACCGGAAAGACGCCAGACGAAGTTCGCAAGCGGGCCCTCTCGGCCAGGAAAAAATTAAGCATCTAGGAGGAAAGATATGGCTACACCACTTGTAGGTATCATCATGGGATCGGAATCGGACCTGGATGTGATGAGCCAGGCGGCGGCTGTGCTTAAAGAATTCGGTGTGCCGCACGAAGTGCGCATTGTGTCAGCGCACCGTACGCCCGATGTCATGGCCGACTACGCAGCCACGGCTGCTCAGCGCGGACTCAAAGTTATCATTGCGGGCGCCGGCGGCTCAGCGCACTTGCCCGGTATGACCGCCAGCCATACGCCGCTGCCGGTCGTGGCCGTGCCCGTCAAGCGCGACAACCACGACCACGAGGCACTGTGGAGCAACATCAAAATGCCGCCGGGAGTGCCGCTTGCCACGTTGCCTGAAAACGGCGCCAAAAATGCCGCGCTGCTTGCAGTAGAAATCCTCAGTCTTGGTGACGAAAAGCTTGCCCAAAAGTACGAAGCTTTCAGAAGGCGTCAGCACGACGATGTTGTCGCCGACGACAAAAAACTGCAGGAGCGGCAGGGATGAGTCGTTTTGAAGACTCGGTGCTGGTGAGCTCAGATTTTGATGGTACCATCGGCTATACCAATGAGCCGGCACCTAACGGCATGACCGTGGAGCTGGCCTATCATCAAGCGGTTTGCGAAGTGCTTGGTCATGAAGCGTGTAACACGTATAGCCAAACTGGCGGCCTAATCAACCGTGCTCCTGCCGAAGTCGTAGCCGCGTTGCTACCGGATACCGACGAGGAAACTCAGCGTGTACAGACCGAAGCTCTTATCCAGACGAAGCTCGGCTACTTGTTGGATCAAATAGGCTGCCGTCTGGATGATGGTACACGTTGGCCTCGTCTGACCCCGGGTTTTCCGGAAACATGGGAAGATATTCAGCGGCTTCGCGGAAAAGATGTGCCGGTACATACGGCAGTCATTTCGTCGGGGCACACCGCATTTATCAACACATTTTTTGATACGCATGGGCTTAAGAGGCCCGACTTCATGGTTACTGACGATGATATGCGCGGCAGCCGATACGCGGTTCCGCTTCGTGTTAAACCCAGTCCATTGCTGGTCACTAAGGTACAAGAACAATGGTGGGAATACTATGGTATTAACGGGGTGGGTGAAGCTGACCTGCATGTCCTGACAGAGCGGACCGTCTACGCAGGAGATGATCCTACCAAAGATGGCCAGTTGGCCCGCAATAGTGGCATCGAGTTTATACATATCAACCCGGCAAACTCTGTGCCGGGATGGGAAAAGGTAGGGCAATGGGTGGCGCGTCATGTAGGGGTAGCTAGTGCAGCGGTTTAATAATTGGTATGTCGTTACCGGTGGGCCGTCAACGGGTAAGACGACGCTTCTGGCCGAGCTTGAGAAGTTGGGCTACAAAACGGTGCCCGAAGCTGCCCGCACGCATATCGACAGTGCGCTTTCCAGGGGAATCTCCGTGGCTGAATTGCGCAAAGATGAGAAGAAATTCCAGGAAGAGGTTACGAAGTTGAAGCAAGCCATTGAGCGAGGCCTGAACCCGAAGGAAATCGTTTTTTTGGACCGCGGTATGCACGACACCCTTGCCTATCTTCATCACTACGGATTTGTAGTTGAGAACTGGGTGGAAGAACTTATGCACGAGGCCTCTTATAGCGCAGTTTTCCTACTAGAGCCGTTGGCAGAGTATGTTGAAGATTATGCCAGGACCGAGGACGAAAAGTTCACGCATGCGTTGCACAGGTTGCTCCACGAGGCGTATGCCACGTTCGGTATGGAGCCAGTCTATGTACCGCCCATGAGCGTGGAAGACAGAGTGAAATTTGTGCTGAGTCATATCAAACAGGAGCAGCCCGCATGAGTAAAGATGAAGCGTCGACATATGCTCAGGCTGGCGTGGACTATAGCGCAATGGACCCTATCAAAGTATTGGCTCAACAGACGGCTGTCGCCACGGCGGACAACTTGAAAAATTTTGGCGCACAGGAAATGTCGGCCAGCCGCGGCGAATCGGCCTATGTGTGGGAAGAGCCGGATGCCTACCGGGCGTTAGTGATTGAAGGGCTCGGCACCAAAAATCTGGTAGCCGACGCTGTACGAACTTTTACCGGCAAGACGCACTATGACTCGATTGCCCAAGACACCGTGGCGATGGTGGTAAACGACCTGGTCGTGGTAGGTGCTTTGCCGCAAGTGGTGAATGCCTATTTCGCCATCGGCGACTCGGTGTGGATGAAAGACGAACAGCGGGCACGCGACCTTATAACCGGCTGGGCGGCCGCCTGCGAAGCCATCGGCGCCACGTGGGGCGGCGGTGAAACGCCCACCCTCAAGGGCATCATCGACCCGGCTACCATCGATCTAGGTGGCTCGGCCGTAGGTGTTATCAATCCTAAAGAGCGGCTGGTGTTGGGCGACAAGCTAGCACCGGGCGATGCCATTGTCCTAATCGAGAGCAGCGGCATCCATGCCAATGGCATTACGTTTGTACGCAGCCTGGCACAAAAAGACCCCGACCTGTATAAGACAAAATTATCCGACGGGCGTACCTTTGGCGAGGCAATCTTGTCGCCCACCCACCTGTACGTAAGCCTGGTGCGCGCGGTATTGGAAGCGGACCTAGAGGTACATTACATGGTAAACATCACCGGCCATGGCTGGCGCAAGCTCATGCGTGCCACCAAAGATCTCAGTTACGTGCTGGACAATGTGCCGGACGCGCCGGCTGAGTTCACCTTTATGCAAGAGCAGTCGGGGGCAGACGATGCGGAAATGTATGGCAACTTCAACATGGGCGCCGGCTTCGCCCTCTACGTGCCGCGGTCCCAGGCGGAAACGGTCGTGACCCTGGCCGCGGACAACGGGCTGAAGGCGTGGGTCGCCGGGCATGTGGAAGCAGGGCCAAAGAAGGTAGTGATTAAGCCCAAAAATATTACGTTTGCCGGCGAAACGTTGGAGGTGCGCTAGTGCGGATATATGACGGTATTGCGGCGTTGTCGGAATTTCGGCAGGCAAAATTGTTGGCACGCTTACAGGTGATCGATGCAGGCATCAAGCAGGTCGAGGCCGAATATGTCCACTTTGCCAATGCTACCAAATTCTCGGCTGCCGACGACACAAACTTGCGGAAGCTGCTGAGCTACGGCTCGCCTTTTACTGGTACTCGCCGCGGCATGTTGTTTTTGGTAACGCCACGGGCCGGTACCATTTCACCCTGGTCGTCTAAGGCAACCGACATCGCCCGCAACTCAGGGCTGGCGGCTGTGCAGCGCATTGAACGCGGTGTGGCATATTATGTGGACGGTCTTGCCATCGGCAATGAACAGGTGGTGGCGGCAGCGCTGCATGACCGTATGACTGAAAGCGTACTTACGGCTCGGGAGGCGGCACACGTGCTCTTTGACTCGCCTAAACCGAAGCGGTTGATGTCAGTTGATGTCCTAGCAGGAGGTAAAGCCGCGCTCGTGACGGCAAATACCGAGCTGGGGCTGGCACTAGCAGACGATGAAGTCGATTACTTATACGACGCATACAGTCGACAGCTCCAGCGGAATCCTACGGATGTGGAGCTCATGATGTTCGCGCAGGTCAACAGTGAGCATTGTCGTCACAAGATTTTTAATGCCGACTGGGTTATTGACGGCGAGAAGCAGCCTAAAAGTCTATTCAAAATGATAAAAAATACGTACGAGCACCACAGTGAAGATATCCTATCGGCTTATTCGGACAACGCGGCGGTGTTGCGGGGCAAATCGGGCGGTCGGTTTTTTGCCGACGAAGATGGCGAGTACCGTTACCACGACGAACCGATTCATGCTGTCATTAAAGTTGAGACGCATAACCACCCAACGGCTATCGCGCCAGCGCCCGGGGCTGCCACTGGCGCCGGTGGCGAAATCCGCGACGAAGGAGCCACTGGCCGCGGTGGTAAACCAAAGATGGGCCTGGCCGGCTATAGTGTGTCAAATCTGCACATTCCCGAAGCCATACGCCCCTGGGAAAAGGACTATGGTAAGCCCAGTCGGACCGCCTCAGCGCTGGATATCATGCTCGAAGCGCCCATTGGCGCCGCCTCGTACGCCAACGAATATGGCCGACCTAACCTGACCGGCTATTTCCGCACCTATCAGCAGCAGGCTGGTGAAACTATGTGGGGATACCACAAACCCATCATGATTGCCGGCGGCCTGGGAAACATCCGCGACATGCATGTACAAAAGCGCATGATGCCACCGGGCGCGCTGGTTATCGTACTGGGCGGCCCTGCCCTGCTCATCGGGCTGGGTGGTGGTGCGGCCTCAAGCATGCAGACTGGAGCCAGCAGCGAGGATCTCGATTTTGCATCGGTGCAACGCGCCAATGCCGAAATGGAGCGCCGGGCGCAGGAGGTTATCGACCGTTGTTGGGCGCTGGGTGATGACAATCCCGTCATTACCATCCATGATGTGGGGGCGGGGGGCCTCTCGAATGCCTTGCCCGAACTGGTGCATGACTCCGATTTGGGAGCGACCTTTGAGCTGCGCGCTGTGCCGAGTGCCGAAACGGGCCTATCGCCGCTTGAGATATGGTGCAATGAAGCGCAGGAACGTTATGTGCTGGGTATACAAAAGCAGGATCTGCCTCGCTTCAAAGCGTTATGTGAGCGCGAACGGTGCCCGTTCGCCGTCGTTGGTACTACCACGCAAGAGCAGCAATTGGTGGTGCACGATGCGCTATTTGATAACCGACCGGTCGATTTGCCCATGGCGACGCTTTTTGGCAAACCGCCCAAGATGACACGCAATATTACGAGCTCTGCAATGAAGCAACCGGCATTCATAAGGGCAGATATTGATGTGCATGGGGCCGTAGAGCGCGTACTTAAGATTCCGGCGGTTGGCAGCAAAAAGTTTCTCATAACCATTGGCGACCGTAGTGTGGGCGGTTTGGTCGTACGCGACCAGATGGTAGGTCCGTGGCAAGTGCCCGTTAGCGACGTAGCTGTCACAGCCGCCGCATTTGATAGCCAGCATGGCGAAGCGATGGCCATGGGCGAACGTACGCCGCTAGCCATCATTGATGCACCGGCGTCCGCCCGTATGGCTATTGGCGAAGTCGTCACCAACATAGTGGCTGCCGACATCGAGAAGCTGTCCGACATAAAGTTGTCCGCCAACTGGATGGCCGCCGCGGGCCATGGGCAGGAAGACCGCAAGCTGTACGAGACAGTCAAAGTCGTGGGCGAGGACTTTTGCCCAGCGCTTGACCTCACCATTCCGGTGGGCAAGGACAGTCTTAGCATGCGTACGGTCTGGCAGGAGAGAGATACACAGAAGAACGTCACCGGCCCCTTGTCGCTTGTCATTACAGCCTTTTCGCCAGTGGCTGATGTACGCCGTACGCTCACGCCGCAGCTCAACACCTCGGTCGATTCATCGCTTATTCTGATAGATCTCAGTCAAGGCAAGCACCGGCTTGGTGGATCGGCACTAGCCCAGGCCTATAACCAAATTGGCAGTGAGACGCCCGATGCTGACCCCGCCGTTTTGAAGAAATTTTTTGCAACTCTCACGGCGCTAAAGCGCAAGGGTCAACTGATGGCCTACCACGACCGCTCGGACGGCGGCCTGGTAGCTACGCTGTGTGAGATGGCCTTTGCTAGCCGCTGCGGCATCAGCATCGATGTAGCAGCTTTACCTGGTAGTGCTTTAGAGAAGCTTTTCAATGAAGAGCTGGGTGCGGTCATTCAGGTACAAAAATCCGATGAAAAAGCAGTTTTAGCGCAGCTGCAAAAAGATCTGGGCAGCCACGCCTATACCATCGGCAGCCCTGCCAAAACGCAGCAAATAGTTATAAAAGATGGCCGCGAGATGCTCTATCAGAACAACCGGGCTGCGCTCGAGGCGTGGTGGAGCGATACGAGTTATCGCCTGCAGCGCCTGCGCGACAATCCGGAGTGTGCCGACCAAGAATATGCGGCTATCAATGATGATGCGGATCCTGGCCTTACGCCGGTTGTCGTAGGTACGACCGCCATGTCGAAGCACGCGGCGAGGCCAAAAGTCGCTATTTTCCGTGAACAAGGGGTAAACGGCCATATCGAAATGGCGGCTGCGTTTGACAAGGCCGGCTTTGCCAGTGTGGATGTGCACTTAAACGACATCATGTCGGGTTGCCTGTCGCTCGATGATTTTGTGGGCCTAGTGGCGTGTGGCGGTTTCAGTTACGGCGACGTACTGGGTGCCGGCGAAGGCTGGGCAAAGTCGATATTGTTCGATAACACGCTTCGCTTGATATTCAGCGAATTCTTCCGTCGCAAGGATACGTTTAGTTTGGGTGTTTGCAATGGCTGCCAAATGTTGTCGGCACTCAAAGAGCTTATACCCGGCGCCGAAGCATGGCCGCAATTTCACAAAAACACCTCCGAGCAATTTGAAGCCCGCCTGGTGCAAGTACACATTAATGAATCGCCCTCCATTTTCTTTAAGGGTATGGCCGGTTCGTGCTTGCCAATACCGGTGGCGCATGGCGAAGGTAGGGTAGTGTTTGAAAATGCTGCTCAGCGCAGGGCGGCCGAAAAATTGGTTGCCATGCGGTATGTTGATAATTATCACGATGTAACCGAGAAGTATCCAATGAACCCCAACGGATCACCGGCGGGCATTACGGCACTCACTACGCACGATGGACGGGCCACCATACTGATGCCGCACCCGGAGCGTGCCTTTATGACCCGCCAATTGTCATGGCACCCCGCAGAGTGGGGCAAAGATTCCCCGTGGCTTCAGATGTTCCAAAATGCCCGCCGCTGGATAGGTTAACGTACCTGCTGCCGACTATTGAGATAGGCTGCTTGCTCCTGCAGGAATCTATTCAAGGCGTATGGCAGGGCTGCTTTTTCTACTACTTGCACGCGGTCGAACACGTCTTGTGGTGTGTCGTCAGGAAAAATCTCGACCGGATGCTCGGCAATGACGGGACCCTTATCGATGCCGGACGACACCAAATGAACGGTATGCTTAGATGCTGTGAGCCCTAGCTCAAGCACACGTTCTGAAGTGTGTATACCGTAGGTGTCTTGAGTCTCAGGTAAGGGACCCGGGTGCGTATTGCTCATACGTGCGTGGTACAGGGTGCTAAAGTGAGGCTTATAGCCATATTCTTCCAGCAGTTCCCCGCGTACCATACGCATGTAGCCCATGAGGGCCACGTGGTCGAAGCTACCCTGGGCTATGCGCTTACAAATCGCCGCCGATTCGCCGTCGGTTTGCCCACGCCCAGCCTTGCCCTCCGGATGGGTACGCCCATTAATGTGAGCCGTCTCGATATCGAGACCATATTGTCGATTGAGACGAGCGACACGCTCATAGATACCGGCTTCCTCGGGCGGTTTGCTACAAATTACGAGCCCCACTGCTGCGTTTGCTCTACCATCTTGCGTGGCACGTATGAAAGCTTCGGCAGTTGAACCGCTGCCAGATGCTAATATTGCGACGCGTGGCGTGTATACCATAATTACTCCTTGGGTTACGTTAACAATTCCACCAGACGATGTTGAGTAAGAGCTGTTTTGACCTCGCGGGCTAGGCGCCGGCCGGTGCTAAGCGGCTCGCCGTGCAGGTAGGCGGAATAGGGGGTGAACATAGTGCCAGGACTGCCCGGGATGCGCATGCTAACGTCGAATACTTTGAATTCTTCCTTGGGTGGGCCGGCCGTGACGGCACCCTGCAGGGCAAACGGGCCAATGATGCCAGGATCAAAATGCTTCTGGGTGGCTCTTACGAAACCTTCGCCAGCCGTGAAAGCCTGGGCCAGCAGCGATTCTTTGATGGTCACCGCTTGGTGGCCGTTCTCGATATACTGTGGCTTGACGTGCTTGAGCACTTCGTTTTGCTCAGGTGCGGTCAGTCGCAGTAGTCCATCGAGATTGGTCTGGCGGCGTGTGTCGGTGCCCAGCAGCTCCAGCTCGCCAGTTAACGGCGAATAAAAGAAGTTCAGGTTCAGCTGCGGCCCTAGTACAAACTCTTCTATAACGGCCTTTTTCAGTGATTCCTCGGTGATAGTACCGGCAGCAATGAGTTCTTTGGCCCGCGCAGTATATTCGGCGAAACTGCTTACCAAAAAGAAGGCACGTTCGTACTCTCGCTGAGCCTCGGCGGCTTTAACGAGCACTAGGCGGTCGATATCCTCGGGTTTGTCGAACTGCTGCGGTACTGATACAGCGCCTTCCCCTAGCAAAAAGTACTGGTTCTTGGGCTCGTCGCGTTCCTCTTTGCGTACTAGCTGGCGAGTGCCTAGAATGGGCACCCGGAAGTTGTTCTCTACTTCGTCAAAGTTGCAATACACCCAAAAGTATCGGCTATGCACAAACAGCACATTGAGGTCACGAAGCTGCTGCTGTACCTCGGGCTTCACGACATCGCCAAAACGATCCACCGTAATAACGTGATCCACACAGCCGCGGTCGCCTCGTGTTTTGTAATACTTGGTGTAGGGCAGCTCGCGGCCTTTTTGTGCTACCACCACCGTCTCGAAGCCTTCGTCTTTTGCGCCGCGGCAGACATCCAACGCGCTGTGACCGCCCAAGGACGCAATGCGAATATGCTTGGTGTCGTAGTCTTTCAGGATAGTTGCGATGTCGTCACGCGTGACCATTCACAAACACCTTGTCGAGCTTATTCTCGGCGATAGCTTGCTTGATTTCATGGGCAATGCGCCGGCCGGTGCTCATGGGTTCGCCATAGCGCAAATCGGTGTACGGTGAGCCGTTTACGTACGGGTTGGTGCCAGCCACGATGCGGGCAGATATTTCAAATACATAAAACTCAAGGTCGGGCGTAATGACGGTTTCCAGGCAAAACGGCCCGAACAAGCCGATGCCGTCAAGCTTCTTTGACGCCTCAATCACGCGCTCGCCCATGTCAAACAAAGTAGGCAAGAGCGACTCGCGTACCACTAGGGGCATGTTACCGGTGATGTTGTAGGACGTTTCAATGTTGAGGTCCAGCTGGTCTTTGGCTGAGATACGCCCCACCGAGTCCACATTACTTTCGTAGCGTTTGTCGAAACCCATTATTTCGAGCTCACCCGTCAGCGATGAGTAGAAGTAGTGAGCATAAATGGGTGCACCCACAATGTATTCTTGGATGATGTAGCGCTTGCCGGGATGCTCGGCAATTTTCTCTTTGAACTCTGCCGGCGTGTGAGCTAGGAAATAACCCTTGCCGCCACCGGCACCGTAAAACTTCACGATAGCTGGCCCGTCGATGTCGTCAGCATCCGCGTAGATGCGTGGTAGGGTCAGGCCGGCATCGGCTAGCCACTCGCGCTGCTTGTCGCGGTCGGCCTCCCATGGCAGCACGTGCTTATTGCCATAATACGGCGTGCGGAGCCTGTCGATACCCTCGGTATCGAGTGCATTAACTAAAGAGCCGTGCGGTATGAGCACGGCATCTTTTTTGGCAAGTTCGGCGTCGAGTGTGGCGACCTCCGAAAAGTGTTTTACCATGATAATTTCATCGGCGACACGGAATGATTCATAGGGCTTGCGGTGGCCCTCCTCGCAGATGGCAATGGTCTTAAAGCCCTCATCGTGCGCCCCTTTCAGAATTTGCAGCGCAGAATGGCTAGCTAATGTACAGATCTTATAATCGCGTGTGCGAGCTGCCATATATCCCCTCATTGCCCGGACTGCCGGTACGTTTTGCTTTTTCGTCAGTATACACCAACCAAAGTCGTAAACGCTACATTATCGCTGCGGTACTGTGGCTGTGGGGATGACGTGGCGGCGGCCAATGGCATGCTCGAGAGAACGTAGAGCGGCTTCGTGTATCGCCTGGCCATGAAGAGTCGCTACGCAGTCGGCCACCACACTCACCGCTTTATTTTTATCAAAAATATGCATGGCGGTAGCTGTCACACTGATATCTGTGAAAACGCCGGCAATATACACATGGTCGTATGGTTCGATAATGGGCCACGTCTCATCATTGACGCAGCTATAGGTGCTGCGCCAGTAGCGCGGTAATTTCAGTGGTGCGATCTCGGGTATTTCGTCGATATCTGGGCTTTCGATGAATCGTTTCCAGTGCAGTTGTGTCTGAAACAGGCTGGCCGGATCGTTTTTGAAGCAGCAGTGTATCACGTCGCCGTCAAAGTGCTTGCAGAGCTCCACGCCGCGCAGCATGGCCGCCTCGGTGGCAGTCTTATGTCGCCACCCCTGTTGTAAGTCGATGATTATCAAAAGGTTACGCATATTACTGCCCTGTCTTTTATTGTAGCTCACGGTGATACTTTGCTAGGGTTTGTTGCCGCAACTTTGATGGAGCAAGCATCGACGTGCTGGGCGTTTAGCTTGCGAAGCACGGAAGATTCTAGCTGTTGCTTAGAGATAGTGCCATCCTGCACGGCTTTTACCAGCGCGGCATGCATTTGTGTAAACAAGGCATCGTTTTGGGCTGCCGTAGAGTTAGGCAGCTCCACGATAAGGGCAATGTCGCTACCGGCGGCAATGGCTTGCACTGCGGCTTGTACTTGAGTGGTCGTACTGGTAATGGCTTGGGCGCTCAGCGAGTCGGTAACAAGCAAATTATTTTTGTAGCCCAAAGTCAGGCGTAGATAGGTGTGTGGGACAGGGCTCAGGCTGGCCGGCCCGCTAAACCAGCCGGGCACATTCTGGTTGCCCACCATGACGGCAGTGCCGGTTTGGCTCATCGTGCCCTCGTAGGGAATAAAATCCCGTTGTTTCAGCTGTGCAAGCGGCGGAGTGGTAGCTGGTACATAGTCGGTGTTGCCGCTGGCTGAACCCATGCCCGGAAAGTGTTTGATGGTGGGCAGTAGGCCACCCGCCTGCCAGCCGCGCACGTACGCTAGGGCATAGCGTTGCACCACGGCCGGGTTGCTCGAAAATACTCGGTTTCCTAGCGGGCTCATGCCGCCAGCTGGCGCTACGTCTGCCAGCGGGCCAAATATCATGTCTATGCCCACCGCCTTGAGCTTTTGGCTGTGCGCGGTAATCATCTGCTGGGCTTGGGTGGGTGTCATGGTGGTGGCCACGTACTCAGGCGAGGGCAGGGCGCCCAGTGTGCTAAAGCGCTGCACCATACCACCCTCTTCGTCAGTAGCCACCAGTAGTGGTATGCCCAGACTGCCGGCAGATTTTTTGAAGGTGATAATGCTGCCGTCATAGGGGTTGGCCGGAGAAGTCATCATGGCGGCCCCACCAATGTCATTTTTAGTAAACATGGCGGTTTGTGCCGACATTTGGTCGGCTGGCAAGCCCACCATTAGTACTTGGCCGGCCAAAAAGTCAGTCGGCAGCTTGGCAATGCACTGCAGCGGAGTGGGTGGCGGTGGCTTATGAGAGCCCTGTGCCACTGTCTGACCCGATGAGTTGCCCTGGTGCTGGTAACTATATGCCCACAGCGCTCCGCTGGCTGCAGCCAGCATTACTACTGCTAATATCACTATCCAGAGTTTATGGCGGCGGAAAGATAAAAATATCGAAGACATACACCCACCTTACACCTATCTTTCGTCTCGTAAAACCTACGAAGTCTGAGTGCAGGTTGCGCCGCAGGTCGTGGCGCCCAAGTAGTACGAGATTGAGGGCAAATATTCGCTGTAGGAACGGAACCAGGCATTGAAGGTGTGCCCTTGGTACGGGATGGTAATAAATGAGCTAGTTATCTTCCGCTGTAGGGCCAGGTGGTAGGCATATTTCATTGCCGCGATGCGGTGGCCATTGTCCGAACCGCCAATGGCAAATTGTGCAGTAAAGCCTGGCACCGACGAAAAATGCTGCAGTAGCCAATTTATGTCATGATGCCGCAGGTCGGACTTTGAGTTGTGAAACAGTATAGGCAGTGTCTGGCTCTGGTTGTTCAAATAGGGTGACGGGTCGCCGGCGATGTCTACAAAATGCTGATAGGTATCCGGGTGCTCCAAGGCCAGCATGGCGGCGCACATGCCGCCTTCGCTAAAGCCACCGATGCCCCAGTTGGCGGCACTGTCCGCCACGCGGTAGTGACTGTGTAAAAATGCCGGAACGTCTACCGATATATATGTGTCGGCATTGCCATGCGAGCTGTTCAGGCACTCTGTATCGTTACTAAAGCTGCCGGAATGATCGGCCATCACCACAATGGGCGTGATGCCCTCGTGTGTGCTGGCAAACCGGTTCATAGTGTACAAAAAGTGCCCACCTTGCAACCAGCTGGAGGGCGTGCCGGGCGTGCCAGTCAGCAGCACTAGCACGGGGAATTTTGTGAGCGCAAAGGCGTTGTCGTAATAGGCCGGCGGAAAGTAGACGTAGGCGTTCCGGGCGTGCAACCCGGACTGCGTGCCGGGTATGTGTACCGATATAATTTTGCCATTTGAAAACCCATTGCCATACAGGTTGTTTTCAAGCGATGCATATATATAGCCGTGTGGTTTGGCCACTTTGGTGGGCGTGGTACTGTTAGGGATTTGGCCGCTCCACAGCGAACTCACCGTGGGGTAATACTGGTAGTAGTCATTAATGCTCGTACCCAGCAGCAACAGTACGCTCACAAACGCGGCCACACCGTAGGTCGTGGCCCGGCGCTTGGGCAGTTGCAGGAGGGCCAATGCCAAGATGACAAAACTAAAAAAGGCAATGTAGTACGCGCCGGCCGGCGTGTCGATAAACCCATACGTCCGGTAAAATAAAAACAACACCACCGCAAAGGCCGCCGTGGCTACGCCGGTTCCTATCAGCACTTTCTTTAGGTTCATCCGGCGCACAGCTTGGCGGAAAAACAGCATGCAAAGGCCGGCGCTGAGCGCACTCAGCACAATCAGGATGTTTTGGTTGAACAAATAATCATTCACAGCTTTTGTCCGCTATAGGGCTAGCGAAATAATCATAACAGGAAATTTGCCCCCAGCAGGCAAAATTATCACAAACATTAAAATGTAGAAAAACGTCGTACTTTGCGCTACAGTGATGATATGGAACCAAATGCTCAAGCTTCATCGCAAAAGATTGTCATCGTAGAAGACAACCAGGCGCTGGCCGATATCTACAAGACGCGGCTTGAGCTGTTGGGCTATACCTGTTTCATCGGATATAACGGCATTACCGGGCTTTATTTCATTCAAAAGGAAATTCCCGACCTCGTGCTGCTCGATCTCATGGTGCCAGATATTGCCGGTGACCAAATCTTACAGCGGATGCGCGGCAGTACCTGGGGTCAGCACATCAAGGTCTACATTATCTCCAACCTGAACGAATCTGATGCTCCTACCGGTCTGCGCGACCTGGGCATCGAAGGCTACTCCATCAAGGCCAACCTGCAAAACGACGACATCGACAACATCGTCAACCGTATCTTGCGACCTTCTTCTCAATCTCCATCGCAACCGACACCGTCAACTCTGTAGATGTTTTAGTTTACGGTCAAACTCGTACCACTGGAGTTCAGCAGCTGTTTGCCGCCCACCGTTGCCGAGACAGGGGGTACAGTTACAGTCGTGGTAGGCAAGGGACCAGATGATCCGCTCGAAGGCGAGCCGCTACCCTTGCCTCCAGATGGGCTCGGTTGGGGACTACTGCCCGACGATGAAGTCGAAGAAATTGGAGTGGTAACTGTTCCCCCTCCGCCAGTCAGCGGAGTGGTCACCGGGCTTGTCAGGCTGGTCGGACTGAGCGATGGCACCGGCGGGTCAAGAGCGGGGGCCGCTGCGGGTGTGGTAGTTGAAGTCGAAGGGGCGGTAGCAGCATGGTTGACTGTACTCGATTTTGTTGAAGTACTGCCACTGTGGGTGGTGGTAGATTTCTGGGGCGTTGTGGCCTGGCTGTGACTACCTTGGGTTGTGGCGGGCGCTGCAGGGTGCTTGGTGGTGCTGCGCTCCAGGGGCATTATTAGCAAAAAGAATAGTGCAATTACCAAAGCCGCTGGCAAAATAGCCCACTTTAGCCTTGCCCAGATGCCCGTACCCCAATCGGCGTAAGACCCGCGGCCCACAGAGTATTTTCGGGGTGCCACAAGCGTAGTGGGATGACGCACCACGTGTGCTGCGCTCGCGAAGAGCACACCTACGCTCGCTGCCGTTGCCAGTAGAGCACCTCGGGTAGCGTCCGACGCTTGGTATATGTGTGCACCCACTATTTCCATCAGGCGTTGCACGCGCAGCCACGTACGCCAGAGGTAAAACCGCGTGCGTATAAAAGCGGTTGGTCCTTGCGGTACGGGAGCAGCTGTGGGCAATTCAAGCGTGGCTAGGGGTGGAATGCGGGTGTAGCCATGGCGTACCCACACGGGGATTTTTACAGCCTCGTCAGCCGCACTGGCGCGGTTAAAGAAGCTCCTCAGGCGCCCATAGCGATCGTCGAGCGCGCCGATGGCTTGGTGCTGCACGTGCGACTGGCGCGCGTTAAAGCCGTCGCCATCACCCGGCGGATGCACGTCTTCAATCAACCGTTCATCGTGGTGATACCCATAACTCGTAGCCATACGACTACTATACGGGCCTGTCGTAATCTGTAAGTAAAATTTGCTACAACAGCAAAAAGGTTATGTTAGTGTGCTCGCCGTTATGGTCTTACGCGTCGCGCTTCAGCACCAGCCAGTACGTCGCGCCCACCGCAACGGCCGTCATACCCAGGAAGATGCCCGCTTCAATGCGTTGGAAATCCCAGTAGCGGTACGGTGGCTGATACGTTGCCATCTGGTGGTAGCCGGCGTGGTTCAGACAGTTGTCTATAGGGTCGCCCCCTGGACCGCCCACGGCGGCTTTGACGTGTATGCCATTGCCGTTTTTGGCATCCTCGATTATCGCCCGACACTGTGCCGGCATGTTCTGGAGGTCGAACGAATCAAACGTCTTGCCGTTTTTATCGACAATATCTTTGGTAAGTATCCACGCGCCAGTGGGAATCTTATTGTTAATGGCGTTTGGCCCCATGGGCGCGGTAACGGTGATTGGCGCCATGTAGTGCGGGCGGATCCACTGCCCGAAGCTCGCCATAGCCAGCACAAATATCGCAAGCGTTACGCCCAGTGCCACTAGGGTTTTGCGCCACCACACGCCCATGGTGAAGCCCACCGCGGTAAAGAATATGGTGTAGATGAACGGCATCAGGCCCTGGATATCGAACAGTCCGGTATCAAAGCGGTCATGATTGAGGGCGTTGTCGGTACGGAACCAATGGGTGGTAAGCAGTGTGAGAATCAGCCCGTACAAAGCCGCGAAGCCGAGCGCCCACAGTAGCTTCGTCGTCAGCCATTTGCGGCGCGAAATGCTTTGCGTCCACACCAGTTTGTTGGTGTTTTCCTCGTATTCGCGGGCAAACAGCGGCGCACCGAGGAACAATCCCACTAGTAATGGCGCGCCAAAACCGGTGAGCACTATCGTATCGACGATGGCTCCATCGCCCTGGAATAGTGTATTGCCCAGCGTATCGCACGTGCCTTGTGGGTCGGTCGGAGTGGCAAAGTCGTGGCAGGTCGCCAGCGCGTGCTGGTAGGTGTGCCAGAAATAGTTACCACTCACGATCGCGAATATCGCAAAGGCGATGAGCAATATGCCAAAAATCATGAATGTTTTGCGGTGTTGGCGAAATACAAACCAGTTCATGCTGCGCCTCCTTCCAGCTTCTGGCCCATGTATGCCAGGATTATCTCCTCGATGTTCGGTTCGTGCACCTGCCAGCCTTTCGGCACTTTGGCGCCTTTGTCTAGGCGCACCAGCACGGTGGATTGTTTGGCGCTGACCGTCTCGTGGATGATGCGCATGCCGTCGTCCAGATATTTACTTTCGGTGCGTGGCCCCACCAGCAGCTTGTGCTCCTTCAATACTTGCTCGATGTCGTCGCACAATTGCGTGCGGCCAGCGGCCAGCACTATCACGTGGTCGCTCACGCGTTCCAGGTCGGCCAGCAGGTGGGAGCTCATGACGACAGTCAGGCCGCCGTCCGCTACCGCTTGGGCTAGGGAACTTAAGAAATCGTGCCGCGCCAGCGGGTCCAGTGCCGCCACCGGTTCGTCCAGCAGCAGTAGCTTTGGCCTTTTGGCAAGTGCCAATGCCAGCGCCACCTGCGCACGCATGCCACCGGATAGTTTGCCGACTGGTCGGTCGAGCGGGATCTGCAAATCCATCAGGCGCTTTCGTATAAAATCTTCGTCAAAGCGCTTGTTCAGGTGTATGCCCATCTTTATGTGCTCTTCGGCGTTCAGGTTTTTGTACAGCGGGATCTCTTGCGCCAAATAGCCGATGTCGCTTAAGAAATCTTCGTGCTGCATGGGCTGTTTGCCCAGCACTTTGCTCTCGCCCGTGCTGGCGCCGCTTAGCCCCACTAATATTTTTAGCAGGGTAGATTTGCCGGCGCCATTTGGCCCCACCAGCGCCGATACACTGCCTTCCGGCACGCTGATCTCGCAGTTTTCCAGCGCCCAGAACTTGCCGTAGCGTTTGCCCAGCCCTTTAGTGTGTATTGCTGTTGCCCCCATTCGATGCCCCTCCTTGTTATTGCTTGTTATGTAGTGCAACTCTTAGTAATGCCTCTATCGCTTCGTCGTCCAGGCCGGCTTTTCTAGCCTTGGCGACCCAGCCCGCGAGGTCCTGGCTCAAGGCTTCTTGCACCTTGGGCGAGGGCCCAGCGGGCCGTTTCTTTACAAACGTTCCGCTGCCGGTGCGCCCCTCTACCAGCCCGAGCATTTCCAGCTCGCGGTAGGCCTTGAACACCGTGTTGGGGTTGATGGCCACATGCGCCACCACTTCCTTCACGGTGGGAAGTTGGTCGCCCTCCTGCAATATCCCCACCTGCAGCGCCTGCTTTACCTGTTGTACTATCTGCAGGTAGGGTGGCACGCCACTGTGAGTATTGAGGCGAAACGTTATCATACGTCCGAGTATATCACTATTTCACTATGAAGCTAGTGAAATTATATATCTAATAGCGTTGTATAATTTACTAAAATTACTTTTGTTCGTCAGCGTATAATGATGTCTAAGCCTAGTTAGGCTAGAGTTCTTTTCAGCCTCGCCACGTGAGACGGAGACAACGGCAACTATGTCGCCAAATAGTGGTTCGGAATTATTGGCTTCTCGCCTCTATTCTCTTCCATCTCTTAATGTGTTCAAGTAGCGGCAGAATGCCCGCTGCGCGGGCACAATCATGTGAGTCTATCTCACTTGTGGGAGTTCAGTGAAAGCTGAAAGCCCTACCAACGGACAACACCCCCAGCAACGCTTCGTGCAAGGGCGTCTTACGCGGCAGGAGATGCCATTAATAAGCATCCCAGAAAGAGGTATGCGATGAGGTTAACATACTCATCAACGAGAAGAACTGCGAAGCGGTACAACGGTACTACTCGTAGCATTACAAAGTTAAGATCGCGAGAGTTTTCTCTCAAGACGAGTCTATCAAAGCGAAATCGCGAGATCGACTGGGGAGCGGTTTTCGTTCTCTTGGCCAAGATGCTAGTAGCTGTTGCAGAGGGGTTGTTGGGTTCCGGCAAGCGCCACGTGTGGAATTTACCGGAGGCACGATAGTGAGTGGTATAGGGTCTAGGTTTGCTACTATCGAAGCGCTATGCAAGGAGCTGGAGATAAACCCAGCCGATTTCCAAGGTTGCGCACTTAACCGCGAGCATCATGTTAAGTATCGTCCAGAAGAAAAGCCAGACGGCTCACTACGCGATATATACGCACCCAGCGAAAAATTAAAAGAGATTCAACGAAAAATCAAAGACATAATACTCGCCACATTCGACTACCCGGAATATGTTTATGGCCTTGGCGGTAATACTCTTCGGCATCACGCAGAGGTGCACAATACAGACGGTCATTTAGTAAAGGTTGATATACGTAATTTTTTTCCTTCAATACATCACTCCAAAGTTTACAAAATGTGGGTGGAGCTTTTTGGATTTAACCCCCAAATTGCTAGTTTCCTGACAAAGCTCACCACTCACCGCGGCTGTCTTCAGCAAGGATTCCCGACCAGTTCGCATATAGCGGCAATTGTGTCGATACCGATCACAAAAGAGCTCCAGGCATATAGCCATGCTAATCAAATCAACTTTAGCCAATATGTAGACGATTTGAATTTCTCAGGCGAAACGATTATTTACAAGGATATGTTTAAGCTTGTTGTGTCCGCGGTGCGTAGGCATGGCTTTTCTATTAAGCCACGTAAGACGAAGGTATATAACAAGAAGACCGCGAAACTAATAACAGGTGTTTCAGTTACTGGCGGCCGGATGCGCGCGCCACGTCAAGTTCGTAAGCGTGCTATCGATGCGCTAAAAGCCTATTCGGCTAATCCACAAGATTTACAAAATCAAAAACGCGTACACGGCTACGCCGGTTTCCTCGAGCATCTTAACCACAAAGATGGCCAAAAATATCACCAAAAGATAAAAAGAATTTCGAGCGACCAATAAGCAAGACGCAGGTTCAATAAAGCAGGAGGGCACCAAACTCACCAATAATATGCTTCGCGCTTTATTCTTCAATCGCGACGAATTGGCGGGCGGCCAGGACGGTCATGGCGCTATCAAATACCGCGAAGTACAGGGCGTAGATAAAGTTCTGCATGTGAATTTATCTTTTATGCGCTCAAGAGTGCTTGAGAAACACGAAATAGACCACTACGAATACCAGGGCGATGCCGATGTTTACCAGCAGGCGTTCCACCAGGTGATTCCTAAAGAACAATACATCTACTGCGACGATGACGGCTACCATTAGGACTAGGTACAGTACGAGCGCTAAAGGTTTTTGCATGTTTATTCTCCTAACCCTCACTATATGCCCGACCAAATATCAGGTCAACAGCAGTGAGCGGAACTAATAAAGCGCCACGATGAGTGCACGGGCGAGAAAGAAGCCCAGGCCGAGATATTCGCCCAGTGAGCGCTTGGCGGCGCACCAATGTAGTGAATATAACGCTGAGAATGTAACGAACCAATCAGTTAAATAGTAGTAATAACTACTATAGAATTCAGTTGTATCTACTCAGTGCATATGCTTAAGTTAGATTACAAACGGAGGGGTTAGGGATGCAAAAGCATATGATCAGCCCGCGGTCTATAAGCCGTAGGGGAGTATTTGTGTTCGTTTCGGTCTTCACAATAATAGCCCAGTGTGCATGGTTAGGCGTGATGAGAGTACACGCAGCTACATCAACACTGACGTATCTTGACCAAAGCGGTAGCCAAACAATAACTGGCTATCCGTCGGACTATTCGGACATTACTGTCCAGGGTGGTGGTTTGGCGGTGGTCTCTGGAGGAAAAGTCTATACCGCCAATGGAGTGGTTAATGGCCTCGACAATGTTGTTAAGGCCTATGTGAACGAACCCGTAGGCAACACTAACATAGCCGTAGGATTCGCTATCAAATCCGATGGTACATTATGGTCGTGGGGAAATGGCGAACAATTAGGAAGGGTATACGACCCGCTTAATACTGGGCAGAATCAAAATGACCCTACCCCTGCCCAGGTAGTAGGGCTTCCCGCTGTTACGGACATTGCAATTGGTATGGACCACGTTTTGGCCTTGGATGTAAATGGGCATGTCTGGTCGTGGGGTAGTAATGGATGGGAACAGCTAGGCACTGACACTGGCTGTACATACACCGGACAAAGCTATCCGGCAGGTAATGCCGCCTGTGACGTTTCAACCCGTGTTTTGCCAGCTCAGGTGCCCGGTCTCTCGGACATTACTAGCATAAGTGCCGGAAGAACTAGTAGCGTGGCTGTCACAGCTGACGGCACACTGATGTTCTGGGGACAAGTGTGTAATATCGAGTCTCCCTATCCTTACTATCCGGCGCCTACGGCGTATCCGGGTGTGGGCACCGTAAAGCAGGCGCTCACCGATGATTGTAGTGTAACATACCTGACGAATGGCGGTTTGGTATATAGCTGGGGCTATCAAGGTGCTAACCCCACATCTCCGTTGCAAGTAACTGCCCTGCAAAATATCCAATCAATCAAGACCGACGGATACGATACGCGAATTGCATTGGACGCCAACGGAGGTGCCTATATGTATGCACCAGCCACCATCGCCTCGTTCTTCCCAGTAGCAGTCTATCCTCTTGGTAACATCGGTGTAAACTCAGATTATTTGGCATGGAATATTACCCATCAAGCCTATCCTGACGGCGGTGTTATAGTGCCTAATTATGGTGCGCCCTATACCAATCAAAACATTTACTTTACGGTGTCGACCTATAGCGACTCGCCGGCCAATGATCTTTATAGCATAAAGCCTAACGGTGTCGGGCCGTTGCATTACGCTTCTGTGAACGAGGCGAATGTCTCGCCGGACGGTACGAAAGTAGCCTATGTAAGCAACTGCGATATATTCGTGGCGGATCTTGACGGCTCAAATTCCGTAAATATCACCAATAACACGCCCGGCACATGCGATGAATTCCCTACCTGGTCGCCGGACGGTACGAAGGTCGCATTTAACGAGACCTTACCGGATGACAATACCTATCTGGCTGTCGTAAACGCTGACGGTAGCAACTTGCATAGCCTGGCTGTGTCCGTAGGAGGCATCCCAGCGTCTTGGTCGCCCGACGGCACTAAGCTTGCCTTCACTGCATGGTCGGCAGATGGATCCACAGTACAAATCGCGATAATTGATAGTACGGGTTCGAACGAGAATATTCTTGCCGGAGATGGCAATGATTGGTGGTCGCCCTCTTGGTCGCCCGACGGCACTAAGCTTGCCATCACAACCGATAATTACAATGATGGAAACGCAACTACACAATTTTCAACAATTAGTACCGTTAATGCTGATGGCACAGGAAAGGTTGATCTCTATACCTCAAATAGTGACTCGGGAGAATCTGAATGGAATCCCGTGTGGTCACCCGACGGGTCTACGATTGCCTTTTCGTACACTAATGCAGACGGTGTAGCTCAAATTCTTACTGTACCGGCTGGGGGTGGAGACACCACTACGCTCTATGACCTTGGGTCGGCGAGTGCTTCAATCGAAGCATTACAATGGCTGCAAACCACACCAACCCCGGCTATCCAGGCCCCCGCAAACCTACAAGCAGTGTCGCCAACCAAAACGCCGGCTCTTTCATGGGATGCTGTAGCGAATGCTACTTCGTACAATGTATATCGTGACGGTACCCTTGTGGGTACAACCACTAGCACTACATATACGGACAGCACGGCGGTAGAAGGCCAGTACGAATATTACGTAACCGCGGTTGGTGGCAGCGGCGAAAGTGCCGCTTCGAATACTGTAACGATAGTTGTGGATCAGACCCGGCCGACCATGAGCTTCACTTCTCCTTCTAGCTTTGCCGATCCGTTCACGACAGGTCCTGTGGTAACGGTAACAGCGTCAGATGCAAGTGGCCTCAAGATAATGGCGATACATGTTTACACGAGTGCAAACCAGCTGCTGACTACCTGCGGAAGCGCCACACAAGCCCAACTTGCAGCAGGTACGATGAGCTGTAACTTAGCTAGTTTGCCGAGTGGAACCTATTACATAAAGGCGGGAACTTTTGATAACGCCGGAAACAATAAAACCATTCTCTCGGGTAATTTCACCATTCTGTAGAGTGCGAATTAGCGGGTTTCAGAAGTTTGAACCATATACTGGCAGAATCTCTGCCAGTATATTTGCTAAAAAATGCGCGTTTACAGCCTTAGCTAGTGGCGCGACCCTAACTTAGGCCAACCCAGACAGTACAGAATGGTAAGCAGCCGATAAACCGCTCTGTTAGACGTGGTAACTTATTCCCATCTTGGCGAGGATGCGCTGGATGGTCAGCCAGGTGCGCGAGGTGATGTCTTTGCTGAATTGCCGCTCCAGCTTGCCCATGAAGTCCGGCGTTTTGGACGTAGTGGTGTCGATGACGCTGCAGAGCGCGTTGACGCCCAGGTCGGAATAATAATTGTCCGTCAGCCCTTCCGGCGCGGTCTTGAAGAACGTGACGAGCAGGTACGATTCGCGACTGTGCGCGAGCCCTTTGTATGGATCCTGAGCCGCCAATGCTTCTAGTTGCGCTTGGCTTCGCACAATGGTCATGCTGGTAAAGCCTAAGCGCTCCGGCCAAGCCGCCTGGATGGTCGCCTCGAGCTGGGTGATATCGCCAGAGTCCGACTCAAACACCACATTACCGCTGGATATAACGCTCTGCACATTACTAAAGCCCAAATCTTGCATTACACCGGCCAGCTTGCCGCCGTGCATGTTGGGGTTCGCCGGCCCGATACCACGCAAAAGTGCTGCGTATTTCATGACTATATTATATATGCCAATAAACATAAGCATAATAGTTGACGTAGCCCGCACGAAGCGGTAGCCTTGATGTATATAAATCTACAATAAACAAAGGTAACAAAATGACACTATCCAAATCATCGCCTTTCGCCCGCATAGCGGTAGTGGTGGCGGCGTGTGCACTTCTGTTTGGTCTTACGGCAACGCGGTCAGCCTCCGCTGAATCGGCCCAGCAATTCTTTGGCTACAGCGGTGGTGGCACCAGTTTGCCAGCCAGCTGTGACATCTCCCACCTGCTGGCCAAAAACCAAACTCTGGAAAAGCAACTATCCCAAGTGAATGACACCGAGCAGGCGCAACTGAAGGAAATCCAGACCGAGCAAAGCAACCTGAAGCCAGGCGACACTGCTAGTGGTGATGCGCTGAACGCCGAGCAACAGCAAATACTCGACAAAGCGGCCAGTGACCGTGCTGCTATCAAGGCGCAACAGGACGCCATCCACGCGGCTACCCAAGGTCCATCGGAACAGTGCAAGCGCGACACCATTGCCCAAGCCATCGCCGAAATGCAGGGAACCGAATCATTCATCAATTCTTCAGCTGCAGCCACCCTGGCGAAGGTAGACGCGGAAGTTGCCAAGATAGAAAAGCTCGAGTCCAAGCTGCAGTCATCAGGCGTGAACAGCAAAGATATGGCCACCATCAAAAAAGATGTGGCGGCTGTGAAGGCAGCCAGCGGCACCCTGCACGGCTTCTTTACGGCCATGTCGTCAAAGGCGGCAGCGTTTGTCAGCCAAGCCAGTGCGGACCCCATCGGCACCTACAACGCCATGCAAGGTGGCGGCGGCCCGCTGGGTGGCGTATCGGGCGGCACTGAAGGTGCGGCGCAAAGCCTGGTTGACTCATTTACCAGCCTCATAAACCTATTTGACACGCTTAGCGGCTCGACGGGAGGAAAATAAGATGACGACGAACACGAAACAATCCGGGCATGTCCATCTGATAGTGCTTGTTGTACTGGTAATCGCTGCCATAGGCGGCGTGGGTTACTACGTGTACCACCGGACGCACCAGACCTCAAAAATAACCGATGCCGCCACGCGCGCAGAGCTCAAGCAGACCGCTGATGAGATAAAGAAACTCGATCTGGGTAGCTTGGCGAAGTCGGTCAATACGATTACAAATGTCAAAGGCAGTTTTGATTACAAAGCCGCCAACGGCAAGTAGCCTATAGCTTCACGATAGGTTGTGGCGGAAAAGCAGCGCTTCGTCTAAGAGGGCGAGGAGCATGAATGTGCTGCAGGGCGCGGCGCCCCTGGTGAAAAATATCGTCACGGCAGAGACTGTATAAATGATGGCTTTGGCAATATAGTACGGGATCAGGTCGAGCTTTTTTGGTGCTTTGGGTGCCATGTACACGCCCCAGAATGATACGAGTGCCACGAACAGTACAGCAAATAATGCCAGGTGTGCCCACTCCGGGAGAGGAAAGACGTAGCCAAACGCCGAAAAGGCAATGAACGCCACAATCTCGAGCACGAACGCCAGGGCTAGAAGCAATGCTTGCATATCTTCAGTGTAACAGAACCGCTCACGGCGTTATTTTGAGTCTGAGTCCGCGAACACCAGCTTGGCGTAGATAACCAAGGCGCCCACGAAGGCGAGCGCCATGAGTAGCGAAAAAATATCCTGCTGGGTAAATACAAACAGCTCCCCGAATGTGAATGCCAGCGCCACATGGAATACACCCGCTGCTGCGGGCCGAAAGGCGTCCGTATGGCGCGACTTGACGGCCAGCACGATGCCGAGGATAAGCAGCAGACTGCCGTTGAGGGCGTGGGCGCTTATAAAGCCGACCTGGCGGAAGACATCATACGGTTTGTCGTGGGGAATGGTGCCGTACAGATTGGCCAACATTCCCAACACGAACTGCAACATCAGCAGCCAAAATACTGTTTTGGTGAGTTTAGCATGCTTCATTTGTCGTATATCCTACGCGCGATAGTGGCGCCCAGCCAGCCCAGGACCCAGCCAAAGAACACATAAAGTACCGGGTGCCCGTCGCGATGTAGGTTAAAGACAAAACCGACTACGAAAATAATTGCCCACACCGCAAAGCAAGCGATGCTCCAGGTGGCGTACGAACGGCGTTTAAATGTCATGCTGCTATATCTCCTCGATGCGTTTTAGTTTTTTGGTAGCCAGGGCCATCAAAACCAGCCCCAGAGCAATAATGATGAGCAGTCCATAATCTATGAGCAATATGCCGCCAAGCGAGTGGCGCAAACGATGTGCAATGGTGATGTTGGCGAATTGGATAGCTATGGAGCCTATGATGGTAACGGTGATGCCGTGGGCGAGCCGTTTGACTGCCCGCTGATACAGCACGCCCTTGGTGCCCCGGGCATACACGTGCAAATTGTACGCACAAAGTAAGCCAAGCATCCAGCCATACAAGTAAGGTACAATAAAGGTTATTACCAGCAGCCACACCCGCAGGTGGTAGGGGTTGTGATGATAGCTGTTTTCGATAACGAGGTGCGAAAACACGATACAAAGCAGGAAAAACCACGGTGCGTGCCACCTGAGGTCGAGCCGGCGGGTCTTGCCGCGCACCATATCTGCCAGGGCACGCGTGCCGTTGTAAAGTAACAAAAATGCCAACAGTCCGGGGAATAGGCCGACGTAATTTCGGATGATGACAGCCGTTGCCCCGAAAGCGTGGTCGTGCATGGCAATGTTGCCCACAATGAGCGAAATAATGGTGGGCACCACAAGGCTAAATGCCAGTACGCCCATACCCCAGGTGACTTTCTGAAAGGCGGCACCGTCTTTGGTGTCTTTGAGGGGACGGGAATATTCCTGAAGCTTAGCAAAAGCGTAAAAACTGGCATACCAGATGAGTACGTAGGGAATGAGCAGCGTGGCGATCGCTATACGGTAGGCCGCCGCCGTTGTGTGTAACTGGGAAACCGTATGAGGGTCGGGCGGTAAACCCAAGGCGAGCCCAATACCAATCAAGGCAAGAAGTACGAACCAGGTGATAGGTGTGAGGCGTATGCGCATAACTGGCCTTTATTACCCTAAGCATAAGTATACTTGGTTTGTGGCTTATCGTCATGTCATATCTGTACGGCGACCGAGAATGCTTAAAAATATGGTAGAATCGAGCACAGCTATGCCTGAAAGATTTATACCAGTTGCTAACCTGCCGAACCCCAACTTTGATGCCGACGACGTGCCGCTGACGCCCGAACAAATGCAGCAGCTGGAAGAATGGCAGATGACGGTAGGCAACTGGCGCGGGGATCACTCCGTACCATCCGTGGGAGACCACTATCGCTACATGTGGAAATGGGACTCGCTGAAGGCGGTGGTTATCAATGCCCGGCGCGGTGATCCCGACAGGGCAGCGCTCGAGTTCATAACTCTCGATAAATATCGCGAAACAAGCACCGGCTTCCTGGCTAATAAAATATTTGCCACGCAAAAACACAAAACGTGGCGTGACTATCCCGAGGCCCGGTTCTTTAATGACAACAAAAAAGGCAGTAGCTACACACAGCCACCCATTGCCGCCTGGGCGGCCCTTGAGACATATGAAAGCTACCGCACGCAAGGCCGCCAAGCCGAAGGGCTTGCTTTTCTACGCCACACATACGGCTCAGCCGAGGGCAGCAATTTTACAGGGTTGCAGGGCGAGTATGCCTACTTTATAAGCCATCGGCAAAACAGCGCCACCGATGCGCTTATTGGCATCGTACACCCTAATGAAACAGGCCGCGACAGTGATGAAGCCAACAAGCCATGGTTGGCTAATCGCACGCACCTCATGAACCCCCAGCGCGAATGGCTGAAGATGCAGCGGCTGGGGTGGCGGCTTGGTAAGCTCGGCCGAGACCCAGAAGGCAAGCGGGTTGACTGGATACCTGAGCAGGTGCGCAAGAAGTACTGGGTCAATGACGTCATGTTTAACTCGCTGTATGTCAGTAACCTGCGTTACGTGGCAGACATAGCAAGCATTTTGGCCGACCACGCGTCGGATGTTCAACAAAAAACGCAGTACGCTCAGGATGTTGAAACATACCGCAAGCATGCCGCTGCGGTCGAGATACAGATACTCAGCAACATGTGGGACGCCAAGCAGGGCTTCTTCTACAATCTCGACAAAAAGGGTAAGAAAATTGCCGTTGACTCTGTGACGGGTCTTTTCCCGCTTCTTCTAGAGAACATCAACGACGAGCAAGCCAAGGCGCTCCTGGATAAACTGGAAGATCCGGAGTGGTTCGATACGGCGTACCCTATCCCGTCGCATGCTGTGCGCAGTCGTTTTTACGATCCTCACCCCCTGCATCATATCCCGGGTATACGCGGACTCGTGGCTAGTGTAGTGGCACCCAAGCGCTTCAAAAAGGAATTTACTCCACCATGGAGCGGGCCGGTTTGGATAAGCATGAACCACTTGCTCGTAGAGGAAGGGTTGGTACCGTGGGCCGAGGCGCATGCAGACACCAGCCCCGAGCTTGCCGCCAGGGCTATGAAAATTGGCCGGCACATTATGGAAAAAACAGTGGAATTGCTGGCAAAAAACCCCAAATCTATGGAATGCTACGCGCCCACCACGGGCGAAGGCATTCGGGTGGAAGACTTCATGTGGTCGCTCATTGGCAACCACTTCGAAAAGTTCTTGGCGCTCGAAAAAAGAATGCACGAGCTGGCCGCGTAACGCCCCGCCCGGTAGCAAAGCTTATATGGTTTGCGAATCCGCAGCCAAGCTGCCGAGCGGAAGCGGAGCAACAGCGGCAAGCGGTTCGGGTGTGGGTATTTTTTCTGCCAGTGCCAACATGGTATCGATGCTATCGTCGTACCACTTCAATGTGGCATTATGACCTCGTCCCGGCAGCCACTTTACCTCGATGTCAGGGTTGTCTTTCTGCCAGCGGGCTAGTGTCGGCTCTATTCGGCCAGGCCGAATAATAAGATCACGGGTACCCAGTGCGATGGCAAACGGTGTTGACGGCGGTATCTGTATCTCCTTCCACTCGGCCCGCAGGTCTTCCAGACTGTAGTTTGCGAAGGCTTCGGACAGACTGGCGCGATGGACAATCCTGGCCATTGCCCGGAACAAATACCGGCGCTTGACCAGTTCGGCCAGGTCGATGCCGGTAGCGGCATATAACCCAGGTTTAGCCTCCGGGTCGGCTTTTTGCATGCCGCTGGCGATAGCGCCCCCCAGGCTGACACCGCCGTAACGGCGCGGCAGGTCATCCGCGGTATTTTCCATAAAATGATCGATGACGTCTGTTATTAGCCGTGGCAAAGCGCCCGGGTCGCCATCCAGAATTATGCGGGGGTTATGAGTATATACGAGTACACGATGTCCGAGAGTGGCAAGACGCGTTGCCGCTTTATGCAAGTCCTCGGGTTTGCCGGCGAATCCCTTCACAAGTGTGTCAGATTCACGGCAGTCCTGGCCTTGGGGCTCGTAGACACGAGCGCTGAACGTCTCGATCATGTGTGTCGGTTTTTGCATCTTCACAAAAGTATACGACGCACGGTCCGGCGCGACAACCGCAGCAGATGAGCAAAGCAACATAGACTGTCCGGGCTCATTCTGATGCCGTTAGCGAGAAGTGCGCTATTATATGTTTATAAGTTAAGCGTGCTACACAGAAATGAAACTTAAAAGCACCGATTTTAACGATTACTTTTTCCTACCCAAGTCGTGTGGCTATAAGTTTGGCAACAAGCCACCTACTCTCTATGCAAAAGACCTACCAGAAGGCACGACTAACTTGGCCTTGGCTGTCTATGATACTGAAGTCGTGTACTACGACCGCGAGTTGACCTATTGGTTGGTTTGGAATCTCCCTATTGATGTCGGAGAATTTTCTGACGATACTCTGCCCGCCGGGGCAATCCAGGGCACGAATGATATGGGCACCGTCGGCTATTACGGCCCGACGCTTGAGCGCGAAATACACCACATTCACTTCCTGCTTTTTGCCCTAAACTCCGAGCTTCTGCTCGGCCCTTCCGCTGGACGCAAGGAGTTCGACGCGGCGGTTAACGGTAGGTTCATCGACCACGCGGATATGGTCGGCATGTATCAGCCGGAAAGAGTCGAGGCATAGCTCGGTTCGAACGTACGTTTTCTGGGGCTTGAGGGATTCGACTCACCTTCGGCGAGCCCGCAACTTCGCGGCGGCGAGCATAGCTTGCCCTAAAGGTCGCCTTGCACGTGCCGCCGGTATGTCTCGCCCCGATCCTTGTGGTCGGACGTTCGAAATACTCATGGCCAAAGCAAAACCCGCGTAAGCTGATTTTTAGGCACAGCGGGTCACGAGCAGCTGAATATATGGGCTCAGTGTGCCACCGGTAGTTTGCGATACGTTTATCCCAAAATTTTGTCCAGTCTGCAGGTATAAAGCGGCGGTAACGATTTGTTGAGAGCCCGTGGTGCCATCACCTATTGCCGGACGGATGTCGGCGATGTTGAATTCGCAGCTCGAAAGTATCTGGACCGTGAGGGGGCCGGTGGCTCCCGTATCTTGCCAGTAAACACCGGCTGTAATTGAATAAACACCGGTTTGCAGTATGGTGACCTGCCCGGGCGTGCCGCTATCCCAGCTTAGGCTGTCGCTGCCAAGCTGCGCAGTAATGCCGTCAAACGTCACAGCTTGGATATTGCTGCTGCCGCTCCCGACGCTCATGCTGCCAGAGTAGAGCCCCAGGTATGCTCCCAGGCCGGGCAGCTGACTGGTTGCTATAAGCCCACTCCCATCCAGACCGGCATAGCCGTTCGCCTGGTTTTTGTTTGTTGCCATCTCGGCTCCGGCGGCGCTGACCGCCGAGGTTGCTAGGCCGCCATCACTGCCGTGGGACACACTCAAGAAATCGTTAAGTATAGTCCCCCAGTTACCATCATCACCACCTGGTGTAGGCAAACGTGTCATAAACGCC
>DASZYT010000007.1:0-63703 GCA_035545275.1 Saccharimonadales bacterium (SeqCode)
TGTGGCTGATATCAAAATATCCGTGGGTTTGGCGCTTGGTTTGTTCGCACAGCTCTAGCACATGCTTCATTTCGTCGCTCCACTTTTCTTTGGGTAACCCGCGGTTGATACGTGATATCTCACTGCTTGGTTTGTACGTGCTATACCGTTTATCGACTTGTGTAAAATAATCAAATGCAGCTATCAGTGGAGCTTCAGAGGCCGTATCGACCACCTCCACGGTTATTGGCATACCCATAATGAGTTTGGTATCTTTCACGCTATGTATTATGCCTGCGACAAAGCGCTTTGTAATGACTGCTGGAACGCCTGGGAGGTGAATGTCGCGCCGGAAATAATCTGTACATTAGCACTTTGCGCCTGGATAGCCTCTTGCTGAAGATAGGGCATGGCTTGTTGGTTGATGTAGACGGAAGTGCTGTGGGTATCGGGGTACTGCAAAAACTTGACGGCCGTGATTTTACCTCCTGAAATGGTGGTCTGCACCTGGACGTTACCATAGTAGGCATCAGCTACGCTGCCTGTGTAGGTACCGTCCTTAAAGGCAGACGAAGAGTTTCCCGACATGTGGCTCGGTGGTGTCCCGCCGCCTGAGCTTGTCGAGGTGGGTGTACTAGTTGAAGAGCCTGGGCTAGTATTGCCCGTTGAAAGCGAGCTGGGCTTGGCAATGGTCGGGTTCTCGTGCCGGATACCCAGGCTATAAATAGCAAACACACCCAATATTCCTAGCCCGACAATTGCTTTCTTTACATTCATGCTACATGTACGCCTTTTAGTATTGCCCTATGCTCTCATGGCAAGCTTAATGTTTGCTGAGCTATTAGCCACTATAAAAAGTATATCAATCCGTGTCCTTAATGCCGAGTTTGTCGTGCAGTTTACGTAAGGGTGCTGGCGCCCACCAGTTGTATGTATCAAGTAACTTCATACTGGCAGGCACCAGCAGCAGACGCACAAAGAACACATCCACTACAATTGCCACCATCAGCCCAATACCCACTTCCTTCATGACGACAATCCTGCCAGAGGCAAAGGCACCGATCACTACCAGGAGTAATAGAGCCGCCGACGTAATGATGCCGCCAGTACGTTGCACGCCCCATGCAATGGCTTGCTCCACATTGGCATGCTCACTAAAGTGCTCTTTGACCCGCGAAAAAAGGAAAATAGCGTAGTCCATCGATAACCCAAAAGCCAACGAAAAGATGATGACCGGTTGGGTCGCATCGATGCCGCCTTCAGGGGTAATGTGCAGCCAGCTACTTAAATGCCCCATTTGGAATATCCACACCAGTGCGCCAAAAGCCGCCGAGAGCGACAGCACATTTAGGATTATGGTCTTCAGCGGTATTACGATGCTCCCAAGCATCAAGAAAAACAGTATCAGCATGGCACCGATGATAATGACGACGGCGTATATGCCATAGTGCGCTATGCTGTGCAGCAAGTCTACGAGCTCGGCCGTCTGGCCACCCACATTCAGTGTAAACCCATGTACCGTTATCGCCCGTAGGCGCGTCACCAAATCCTCGGTTGAGCGGTCGTAGGTGGCCGATGATGGTATCACCTCCACAAGAGTATACGGGCCACTCCTATACTGCGCCAATGCCGTCTGGGCCAGGGGTGATAGTGGTGGTGTATAGAGCTGGCGATATGCGTTTGCACCACTCACCGTTGGCAAGCTCACAAGACTTCGGACAGCCTGCACGCCAGGTAAAGCCTCAAGGCGAGTAACGTAGGCATAGAGGCTCGTAAGCGACTGGCCTTCCACCATCGATCCGGCAGTATGGAGTACTACCTGAATAGGTGCCTTATCGCCCGCTGCAAAGTCGTGTGTCAGTGCCCGGCCCACGGCATAAACATCGCTGCTACGCGGCAAGATACGATAATCCGGATTTGTGAAATGCACATGCAAAAAGGGGATTCCCGCTACCAGTACGCACGCCAGGGTAACGCCCACTGTGGCTAGTGGCCACCGCATGACGCGGTGACATATCGTTGCCCACACACCAGGCCCACTCGGGCGCTGGCGCACATGACGAGGTAGCAAAGAGGCTACATGCAGCGCGTTCACGGTAGTTCCCATAATGCCTAGCATGGCCGGCAAGAAAAATAGCGCGCCCACCATTGCCACCAGCACGGCCGCCGAGCCGCCTACGCCCATACTCCTTAAATACCCCACCGGAAATACTACAAGACCAGCCAAGGCAATCATGACAGTCAGCCCACTAAACAACACCGTCCGCCCAGCCGTACACAATGTACGGATCAGTGCCGTCTGTTCATCTTCGTTATTTTTCAGCTCTTCGCGAAAACGGCTGACAATAAACAAACTATAGTCAATGGCCAGTCCCAGTCCCAGCAGGGTAATAAGGTTGAGCACATATACAGACATGTCGGTGGCATACGACACCAGCCGCGTAATCACAAGTGCCCCGATTATCCCGTAAATGCCTACTGCCAGCGGCATTGCGGCGGCGGCCAGGCTACGAAAAATAACAATGAGGAGTACGGCTGTAATGGGAAAGGTGATGTACTCAGCCTTGGTGAGGTCTTGTTTTACATAGGCAGTCGAGGCAGCATTGACGGCCGCCGCACCTCCGGCTTGCACACGCAGCACGGTGCTCCGTAAGACAGGTTGCAACTGTTGTAGCTCGGTAGCCTGCTGATCGCTTGACCCACGTAGTCCAACCACCGCGTAGCTTTGGTGACGATCACGCGAAACAAATTGTGGGTCGTTCGTCGAGTAATATGAGGCTACGCTGGTGACAGCCCGGGGTTTCTGCACGGTGTTCAGCACACCTTGCTCCGCCTCACGAAAAGCCGCCGTATCTACAGAAAGATGGTCCGACGAAAATAGCAACACCAACGAATCGCGCCCACCGCCAAATTTTTCGCCAACAATAGAAGCCGCCTGCGTTGACGCAGAGCCAGGCACAGCGAACCCTCCTTGGGTCAGACTGCCATACACACCGCTTGCAAAAAAGCCACCCCCGGCCATGCCAGCGAGAGCGATAGCTAGTATCCACCACTTAAACCGGTATACGATCCTTGCGTAGTTGTCTAGCACTCAGCCATAGTACTGCCGCTGCGCACCAGTGGAAATGAAAAAATATACTACGCTATACGTACTTGCGTCGTAGAGAAATATGGAATAGCAGCAAGCCAGGTACGATTGGCAACCAATAGGTCAGCAATCGATACAGCAAAACAGCTGCAAGCGCCACATCGTCCGTACTGCCAAAGCCAACCATGCCAGCCACCAAACCGGCCTCTACACCGCCCAGCCCGCCCGGCGTCGGCGTGACGGCCGCCGCTGCCATACCCACAGTGCTTATGATGACCACGTCCGCAATCGACAGTCGCGATCCAAGGGCGTGTGCACATACAAAAAAGATAGCCATGTTACATACCGTTATCCCCACCGAACCCAGCAAGCCGGCCAATAGCGCAGGGATGCGTGTGCTATAACTTTTGAAAGTATGCCCTAAGGCAGCTAATTTACGTCGCGCTGACACGAAAAGTTTGCTGGCATATATTATTGTGGCCATGACGGCCAGCACGACCACAGCAATTGCAGCCCGGAGCGCCCACATTTTTGATGTTGCACCGATATGGAATTGGCTGGCAGGATAAACAATCAGCACTATTGCAAGCAACACGAAATGGCCTACAAAACCCAGAGCATTGTTCATGATGGCCACACCTGTAGCTTGCACGGTTGTGTGCCGTGAACGATGCAAAAAGGCAGCCTTGATACCCATCCCACCCAGACCGGCCGGCAGTAATCGGTTCGTAAAACCACTCGCCCCTTGCACAATAAGCGATCGACTGTAGCGCACCGGCTTAACGGCTAACACCCACAGCACAAATGCCGCCACAAAAAACGTTGCAATCTCGAGGAACACCGCTAAACTTAACAACAACCAACTGGCCGATCGCAGCAACGACAGACTATGTCTAAATGTAGCAAATTGCGGTACAACTACGTAAAGCAAAATAGCCAAGCTGCCCGCTAAAAGCAGGTCACGCCAAGAAAAATGCACGTGCTGCCGAACAGCCTCATGGCTAGAAGTATGGCCCATGTAGTTATTATACCGCTTATGTTTCAACCCGTGACATCAATGCGAAAAAAGGCTTCGGCATATTCACAGTCGGCGACTCTGCCAAGCTCACGGCCAATGTTTTTCATCATGGTTTGCGTACCGGCCAAGTCGGGCATTTGGCTCTTATGGGCCGCAAGCGCTGCTAACTTTTTATCGAGCGTAGCGGTAATGTCCACGTAAAAATTGTGTTTTTCAAAATTGATAAGCAGCAGAGTAGTCACTTTGTGAGGGGCTAGTTTTTCCTCCGTAAATAGGTCCGGGAAACTGAGATGATCGCGGGCGAGGGGATACACCGCATCAAGGGCGGCCTGACCACTCGCCCTATGGTCCGGATGGTTTATAAACCCGCGCTCCACGGCATACAGCATAGACGGGTCCATGGCTATCACCGTATCCGGCTTAACGGTGCGGATTACGCGCACAATATCTTTTTTGAGGCCCATAGTTACCTCGAGACCGCCATCTTCGTAGTCCAGGAAAAATACGTCTTTGACGCCGAGAAGTTTAGCAGCGACCCGCTGTTCTTTGCGCCGTATTTTGGTTAACTGCTCGGGGCTCAGGGAAGTATCCGCTGTGCCTTTGTTGCCATTGGTCAGCACAAGGTAATAACAATCTGTCCCAGCCGCCGACCATGCCGCCATACTGCCCGACACACCAAAATCTAAATCATCCGGATGAGCGGCGATACCCAGCACCCGCTTCGGTGTAAAAGATTTCACAGTGGACACCATATAGGTAGTGTACCATTTGGTGGTTAGCC
The DNA here is from genome assembly GCA_035545275.1 of Saccharimonadales bacterium (SeqCode). Lineage (GTDB taxonomy): Bacteria > Patescibacteriota > Saccharimonadia > Saccharimonadales > UBA4665 > DASZYT01. Next base: position 4,867 of record DASZYT010000007.1, read on the forward strand.
TATTCTCAAAGCCCACTGTGAGAGGTACTATAAATTCAAATGACAACGAGCAAAAGCGTGGCCAAAGCAAGGCGGTTGCACCTAAGTAGTACCTTCGTGTCCTACATTATTTTGGTTCTCGCATACCTGATACTCAACATGGTGATGCCCATCAGCCACACCACACTACATCGCTATCACATACATGTTACGGAGTACCGGTTGCTCATGCTGGGCATCATTCTGCCGCTTATCGCCATTTGGTTTTCAGCTTTTTACGGCTATGAAAGGCTGCGCGAATACCGCGCAACCATTGCAGGGACTTCCGAGGCGAAAGGTTTCGGGCATATCGCCATGGGCTTTGGTTGGCTGGCCTGGGGACTTCCTGTCGCCAGCATCATATCAACCATATTTGGAGGCATTGCAGTAGAGGTTGGTTGGTTTCATACCCCTGCGGTTATTGTCGACAATTACATATCTCTTGCCATAGCGGTAGGAGCATTTCATTTTATTAGCGCTGGGACACATCGGCTGAGCCCACCCATTGGTAAAACTCGCTCCGTGCTGGGCGCGCGTTTTTTTGTCCTCTTTTTCATTTTGCTCACCGTATCCTACTGCTATCTCATCACCCAAAACCTGCAGCGGCCCCATCCCACGAGCACGGACCCATATCATATTCCTCTATGGGCCGTACTGCTAACGCTCGCTGTACCGTATCTGTACGCCTGGTTTGTAGGGCTGTGGGCTGCACTCGAGATGAACCTCTATGCCGCAACCACCAGAGGAGTATTTTATAAGCACGCGCTCCGCTACCTTTCGTCTGGGTTGGCTATGGTAGTGGCGTCGTCCATTTTCATCCAATACACCTCCTCAGCCTCGCCAAGCTTGAGCGGAGATGCGCTGCGAAGCATTTTATTAATCATCTACGGGCTACTTTTAGTGTACGCTGCAGGCTTTGCGTTGGTAGCACTGGGTGCACGAAAACTGAAAAAGATTGAGGAAGTTTAAGGGATGGCCTCACACAGTCAAAGCGTGTATCAGCGTGTGGTCAGAATTAGTCACCAATACTTTGGGCCTGCGGCCGACCGCTTTATCATACGGCAAGTCCAGAACCATCTGCACAAAAATCCCGAGGACCTCTCGAAGCAGGATCTGGCTGTCCTTATTGACTGGATTCGTACCGCCGTGGCGCTCTTAACCGAAGATAGTTCCATAGTAGAAGAGTACACCCAAAAACTCGAAGCCCTGGCACACGAGAAGGAGAGGCCTGCATGAGCCCGTCTCACAAAGCGGCCTATTTGCAGTCTACGGACAATCAGGCATTCGCTGAGTCACTTTTTGCAAGTATCGGTGATGGCGCCATCGCTACCGACGAGTTTGGCAAAATAACGCACATCAATCCGGCCGCCTTGGGCATGCTGGGCTTCCGTGCGTCTGAGCTGCTAGGGCAATGGTTCCCCAAAAAAATTATCGCCTATTTGCCCGATCAAACACTTATAGAGCTCGTGGATCGCCCCATTACCAAGGCCTTTCTTACCGGGCGCCCAATCTCAGAAAAGGCGCTGTACCGTAAAAAGGACGGACAACTATTACCCGTGGCCCTTACCGTTTCGCCCATCATCTCCCAGGGGCGGCCCATAGGCGCCATTGAGGTATTTCGTGATATCACTCTGGAAGAAGAAGTGGACCGTATGAAAAGCGAGTTTATTTCTCTCGCCTCACACCAACTTCGTACACCACTTTCGGCCATCAAAACCTATGCGCACATGCTTCTTGAAGGCTACATGGGCACCATCAACAGCGGCCAAAAACAATCGTTAAAGACCATCGTCGGGGCTGCCAATCGTATGAACGAGCTCATTAGTACGTTGCTCAACGTTACCCGAATAGAGGCCGGCACGATTGCCATTAACCCTAAATCTACCCGCCTCACACCCCTTATAGAAGAAATACTCAAAGAGCATGAATTTCAAGCGACTGAAAACAACATCACTCTTTCCTTCAAGCCGCCGGCAGGCTCATCCACCATCACCACCGATCCGGTCATCGTCAAAGAGGTGCTGGCAAACTTGGTGGGCAACGCCATCAAGTACACACCACCCAATGGAAGGGTGACCGTCAGCGTGCAGCAGAAGGAAAAAGACATGCTTATACGTATAAAGGACACCGGGCTCGGCATACCGCAGTTCGCCCAAGACCAGGTGTTTACCAAATTTTTCCGCGCACAAAATGTCGTCCGCAAGGAAACCAGCGGTACTGGGCTGGGGCTTTATTTGGTCAAGGGACTCCTTGAGGCCTTGGGCGGCACTATTTGGTTTAGAAGCACAGAAGAGGTTGGCACCACCTTTTACGTTACGTTGCCGCGTCGAAATCGACCTGCATCGTCCACCCGTACGAACCACTCGATATGAATATATCGTGGCTGCATTGTGAAAAATCTTACCATTATCCATAAATGGTGTATGTAAGAATAGTGGAAGACAATTAGTGAGGTTGAAATGGCGAATATACTTGTTGTCGAAGACGACAAAGATCTAAATCAAGCGTACAAAATTATCCTGGCAAAGGAAGGACACACTGTCGAAGCAGCCTTCAACGGTGAGGAAGCTCTTGAAAAACTTCAAAACTTTCAACCTCAACTCATCCTGCTTGATCTGCTGATGCCCATTATGGGCGGCTTGGAATTTTTAGAACAATACGACTTACCCCACACCAACCCGAAAGTGAAGGTGCTGATATTCACCAACATGGAGACGTCAGCCGACGTCACCAAAGCCTACGACCTGGGCGCGTATCGTTGCATCATAAAATCGTGGACGGCCCCCCAGAATCTTGCCCGCGTGGTCGACGACGCCTTGGCTGGCAGGCTCCCTGCCGCCAAAACCTAAAATAGCCAACAGCCGCCCGCAGCAGCAATATCGTTTCTAGTCACTATATTTTTAGAGTGTGATTTCTAGCTCGGCAATGAATTGGTCGTTCAGCACATGGTTAAGCTTGGCCACGTCAACTTGATACAACGTATGTTTGCCGTACGAGATAATGCCTGCGGTCTTGAGCTTGTTTAGCTCGGTAGCAGTAGTTTCGCGGGTAAGGCCCGTCAGATTGGCAAAGTCTTGATGGGTCAGGTTAAGCGACACCTCGACTACGCCCGTGTCTACTGGCCGGCCGTGTGTCAGGGCCAGATAATGCAGCGTATAGATGAGCTTATCGCTCGCTCTGGAGTGCTGGAGCGCATTGAGGCGCATTGCGGTACCGAGTTGTACACCTACGTAATGCTCGAGTTCCGAGAAGAGCAACTCCGGAGATGATTTCAAAAACGCAATATATTCTTCGCGTGGCACCACATACAGCTCTGCGTCCATAAATGCTTCGTAGTAGTACAACGCACTCGGCGCTTTCTGAAATGTCCACGGAGCTGGAAAAATTTCATGGTGAACGATATACCCCACCGGTTTTTCATCACCGCTGACGCTGATATTATACGATTTTATAATGCCACTTTTAACCACGTAGGTGGAGCGGGGTGCCTCACCCTGGAATAGAATGATTTCACCCTTCTTAAACGTCTTGACGGGATAGCGCGTCAGGAAGGCATCGAGGCCGGCGTGGGGATCAGACTGTTTCATATTGCAAGTTTACTCTTATTTATCTCCGTGTAGTAGTGTAGGTTGGTATATGTACGTAAGGCGATGGTGTGGCCTACCCGGTTTATTCTTCGCGTAACCGCGAGTAAAATTCATCAATCTTTTGTCGGTGTGCGGCTTCATAGGCCTGCATGAGTTCGGTAACACGATTCTGGTTCATAAGCCTCTCCTTTTGCATACCATTAGTATGAAGGTTCAAAGGCCACGACAGCTGTAATTTTTCTTACACCTAACACTTTGAGGTGGCACCATGCAAGCAGGCAGGACTACTGTTGCTGCAAACTCTGATCTTGTCCTAGCACGACAATTATGTCCGCGTCTGGGTACTGGGTCGCGTATGGATTGGTGGTGGTTACAGAGCTACCATATATACTTTTGAGCAGCGCAAGTGTCGAAGGTTTTTTGCCGTTTGAGGCATCAACAATAATGGTCTGTGACCGCGTTTGGGGTGCATCACCCACGGTCGTTACGTTCACATTCTTTTGGGTTAATTTGGTTTTGTTGCTCGCCGCCAACCCATATGTGTCGCTGGCGTTCAGCAGCACCACGCTGGCATCTTCGCGTACTATCGGGTCACTCGACGTCAACTGCTTCATCAACAGTTGGATTTGCGAATAGTCATTAATGCCTGCCGCCGGTATGAGGGTAGAAGCACCACTCGGCGCTTTGTAGTTAGCCAACAAATCTTTGCCGTTGGCATCGTTAAGTCCTACTGATTTTATGCTGGAACTTTTGATTTGCTTCGTGATGTCGTAGAAACGGTGCGCCTCGCTCAATGACATATCGGTGCGAACGTTCTTGCCAAGTGTGTCAAAAAGGCTAGCCAGCTTGAGAGGGTTCGCGAGGACACTGGCCGACATCACTTTGTCCTTAAGCGCCAAAATCATCATGCGCTGGTTTTCGGTGCGCGTAAAATCGGAGTTACAGAAGCCATACGGTACGCCATAGGGGTTGGGATCACCCCGGGCGCGAGCCAAATCCAGCGCCTGTTCGCCATTCAAACGATGGGTGCCATTTGTCAGATTGACCAAGGGGCCGCCCGTGACATAGTCACGGTTGGGGTCATATAACCCTCTGCTATCGCAGCTCTTAATCGTTACGTTGATACCCCCAACCGCATTGACGGCATCCCGGAGGGCACCGTAATTGATGAGTGCATAGTAATCAAGGGTGATACCAAAGTTTTCCTGCACGATTTGCTCAAGTAGTCCCATGCCCCCTTTCGGATAACCGGGCTCGCTGAAACTACTGTCTAAAATAGCCTGGTTTATCCGCCCGTATCCATTGGCGTCTGGGTCGGCTGCAGAGGGTAGGGTCACGTATAAATCACGGGGCACGCTTACCATGAATGCCGTATGGTTTTTAACGTCCAGGCTCAGAATCATGATGGAATCGGTCAGATTGCCGCCGTCATGACCGGGGTCATCAGCCGAGTTGCCTGCCAAGAGAACATTAACCCGGCCAGTACTCTCTCCTTTGAGTGTCGTACTGTTGAACAGGCCAAACACATTGCCATGGAACGTTTTGGATAAGTTATAAAAGAACTTAAAGCCAAACCAACCAATGAACAGTAGCAGCAGCACGCCGAGCGTCACTAGGGCCCGTTTCCAGCTAAGCTTGCTGCGTAGACGCTGCCAGCGACTTTGTCGGGCCGGCGCACTTGCTTGACGTGGCTGTATTGGCGCCGCTACGACTTCTTTTTCCAGGGCAGGGGAAGCACCACGAAGCCTCTGGGATCCACTATCCGATAGCACGGATCGTGCTGCTGGCTGAGGTGGCGCAACAGACAATGGCCTCAATGGTGCACCCGGCGGCGCTGCAGTCCTATTGTACGAGTTAAAAGTCATGCCAACATTGGGGAAACGAGAGGCATCGGGGTGGCCAGAAACACTCCCTGAACCGGGGCGAGCCACAAAATCATCAATGAGCCGAGGACCATTTTTATGCTTCACGTCTTCTAATTATAATATGGATATAGTCGTTATGCCTACCCTAAATAAGCCGACTTCCGCGCAACTATACAGATGTACGCTGATAACAGGCTTAAGGCCGACCAGATGTTTTCACAGCTGCTTTTCAACTAGCGTCATATAATAGTAAATATGCGTATATTAGTCGTAGAAGACGAAGAAAAAATCGCCTCCGCCATCAAGCGTGGCCTGGAGTTGAAAGGTTATGCCGTCGATACCGTGCCCGATAGCGACACGGGTCTCAGCTATGCGCTGGATGATGATTATGACGTGGTCATTCTCGACCGCATGTTGCCAGGCAGCATGGACGGCGTCGAAATATGTATCAAAATGCGTGCTGCTGACGTGCACACCCCTGTCCTCATGCTCACGGCCCGCGGGACGCTAGGAGACAAGGTCGAGGGTCTTAACAGCGGCGCCGACGATTATCTGGTTAAACCGTTTTCCTTCGAAGAGCTTATCGCTCGTATAAAAGCGCTGTTACGCCGGCCCCCAGTGCACACGGGATCAATCCTCAAGACAGGCGATCTCAGCCTCGATACTACCACCTATGAAGTAAGGCGGGCGGGGCAGCCCATCAAGCTATCTCAAAAGGAATTTGCGCTGCTAGAATATATGATGAGCCACTCGGGGCAGGTGGTAACCAAAGATATGATTATTAATCACGTCTGGGATGAAGACGCCATGGTCCTACCGAATACCGTCGAAGTATACATGGGCTATTTGCGCAATAAGATAGACCGTCCGTTTGACGCCAAACCACTGCTTCATACACTACGAGGTTTTGGGTATAAATTAGCGAGCTAATTACCATATATGTTTCGATCCGCCACCTTCAAACTCACCATGTGGTATATAGCCATTGTCATGGCTATAAGCTTGGCATTTAGTTTTGTCGTATACCATTTGGCATCTAACGAATTGGCATGGGGGTTAAATCATCAGACCCAACGCTGGTATTCAGCTTTTCCGGGGTTTGATGACGACCCGTTCTTTTCGCAAAACACCGAACTGAGCACGGGCCGGCACGAGATACTTATGCAACTGATATATTTCAATCTTATCGTGCTCGTAGGTGCAGGTATCGCCAGCTATGCGTTGGCCCGCCTCACACTCTCGCCTATAGAAGAAGCGCATACCCGTCAAAAACGATTTACGGCCGATGTCTCCCACGAGCTACGCACTCCACTCACAGCGCTTCGTATGGAGTCCGAGGTGGCATTAATGGATAGCCGTGCGTCCAAGGACGCGCTACGTGCATCCCTCAAAAGCAACATCGAAGAATCGCAGAAGCTCGAGACGCTTATCAATAACCTTTTGCGTCTTACAAAACTCGAAGCCGGCCAGCTCGACCGCCACTTTACATATCTCAGCGCCGCAGACCTCGTCAAAGAAGCAACCGCGCATATACAAAGTAGCGCCAAGGCCAAACACATCAAGATAGAGAATAACGTGAATGACCTGCCGCTGCGGGGAGATCGCGATAGCTTGGTTCAGCTGCTCGTCATATTGCTCGACAACGCCATCAAGTATAGCCCCGAGCACAGTACGATCGAGCTAGATGGCAGCAAACACCAGGGCACGTCTCGCATTACTGTTACAGACAAGGGTATCGGTATTGAGCCGGCAGCTCTGAAACACGTTTTTGATCGTTTTTACCGAGCCGACAAAGCCCGCACCAACTCCGCTACGAGCGGGTTTGGCCTCGGGCTATCCATTGCCAAGAACATTGCCGATCTGCACCACGGCTCCATTACGCTCACTAGCCGGCCTGGTAAGGGCACCACAGCTACGGTGTTGATACCGGCACCATCCAAGACGCTCGCCACCAAGTCAGTCCAAGTGTAACCTGGTTCTTAGGCAGTTTTGCGCCGGCCTACCCCAGTCCGGCGGCCGGACAAAAGTTGCCACGCCAGCCAGGATGCGAGGAGCACAAGTGCTAGCAAGCCTGCCGCGAGCCCCACGACAGCCGCCAAACCATATGTTGTACCGTTATAGGCAGAAGCCAGGGTGCTTGTCGGGTATGCTAGGTAGGGGCGATTTGCCAGCATGAGTAATAGGGGGCTTACCCCTGCCACACCCGATAAGTACCACCACATATACCGTTCACGACGTGTCAGCCACGCCGTCACCTGTAAGACGATGATGAAACTCAAAAGCCCCACAAACCATACCAATGATAGGGTCAATAAGTGAGGCAAGTTATGTACAGCCACCCGCACTAGAGCTACGCTGCCGAGCACACAAAGAAAAATGTTAAGCCATCTGGCCAAAAACTGTAGCCGCCCTCGCGGAGTTTGCCCAATGACATAGTACACAAACGACAGCATCAGAGCGCTTAACCCGACCACCAACATTGCCGTCAAAAGTACTCCGGAAGGTGTCTGCCAAAAGCTTTTGCCCGTCAGCAGGTGTACCGACGCCGCTCCGAAACTTAACGGTATCAGAGTACTCACTCCCATAAAAATCCAGTTCAACACCGTTAAGCCGGGTGCAGAAGCACGCTGTGTCATATATGCCAGCAGACTAAAACGAAGGACTATAGCAACCACGCCGACGAGCAGGCTGGGCATTACCGTCTCGATGATAGAGAGCCGCCCGCGGTGAAAGATAGTAGCAAGGGCAGCTAGGCCGGCCAGCAAGAACAACCACGTCATGACATCCCATAGCGGCGCAAACAATTTTAAGCCGTGGCGCGTCAGAGTGGATAAGGGAAGCAGCCGAAGCAGGGCAACCCCGCAGTTCACCGCGCTGAGCCAGCCATAGATTCCGAGCAGCAAAAATATAATGACCAGCAGCGCTACGCTCATTGAGCCCGTATCCTTTCAGTGAGAGTTATGTTAGACGTTATCTGATGCATAATAATAACAGCCGCAACAGATAAAATAAAGTGGAAAATTGTACGCATTACGGCAGCCACGGCCCGATTGCCAGCATGGCAGACAGCACTAGCAGCATCACCAGTGAAAAATGGAACATCCGCCGTGCCCAGGTATCGCTATCGTCAGTTTTCAGCCCATTCCACGCCATGTTTATCCAGTATGCGCCTAGCACCAGCATGATAGAAAAATAGGTCCACCCGGTATAGCCGAAAGGCGTGAGTAGCACACTTGCAATAACAAATAGGCCCGTATACACAAAAATTTGGATGGTCGTGTTCTTGATTCCCTTTACCACTGTCATCACCGGCACATTGGCGGCCGCGTATTCTTTTTTTCTATAAATCGCGATGGAGTAAAATTCGGGAAACTGCCAGAAAAATAGCACCAGAAATACCAAGATTGCAGCCGCATCGATACGTCCGCTCACTGCACAGTACCCGCCCAGTATGGGCATCGCCCCCGATATGCTGCCCACAAGCGTCCCGTGGATCGATTTCCGTTTACTGAACGCTCCGTACAGCCACACGTACACCACGAAGCCAAACACACCTATGCCCACCACGAGCCAATTGACCCACAGAGCCAGGACAGCGATGCCCACCACTCCCAACACTATCGAAAAAATAGTGGCATGCGCGCCTGGTATCGCTCCGGCAGCGACTGCGCGGCCTTTGGTCCGCTCCATGATGCGGTCGATATCTTGGTCAAGTACGTTGTTGAGTACGCACGCCGAGGCGATAACCAGCGTCATGCCGACGATGAGCGCCACCCACAGTCCCACATCATAGGTCCGGAAGTGGCCGACTCCCAACAACAATCCCGCTACGGCCGTGATGACGTTACCATACATCACGCCCGGCTTGGTCAGCGAATAATACCGTTCTATCGTCTCACTCCGCCCGGCGTGGTCGCCAGCGGTTGCCTCGGCTGCCTTGCTCATTTACAGCCCTGCGCCTGCTTGGTTTTGCATGTATGAGTTAATCTGGTCGGGTGTCATGCGGTAGTTCAGGTTATACATGATCCAGATGGAACCCAGCACCACGATAATGGCAAAAAACACCATCAACACGATGGTCAGCCGCTTCCACCTCGGCTTGGCTTCTTGGCCCACATGCATAAAGAGCAGTAGTTGCACGCCGAACTGAGCAACTGCCAGCAGTAGCAGCACCGCCATGAGGACTTTGCTACTCCACAGATGTCGCACCGCCGCGAAGTAGGCCAGTAGCGTCAGGACGATAGACAACACAAAGCCATTGACGTACGACGCCAACTTGGCATGTTCGGCAGTCTCTGATGAGTTCGCCACAATCGGTTTGTGAGCCATCTTAGTTCACCCCCAGCATATATACGACCGTAAAAATGAATATCCACACTGCATCAAGAAAGTGCCAGAAATAGCTCAGCATTGTCAGACGCCGCAGCGTGGCGCGGCTGAAGCCCTTCTGGCTGATTTTGACTATCATGCCCACGATCCACATAAGACCTACGGTGATGTGCAGCCCATGCGTACCCACCAGCGTAAAGAAGGCCGACAAAAAGCCGCTGCGCCGCCATGAGTTGCCGTCTTGGACGAAATGGTGGAACTCATTGAGCTCTAGCACCAAGAATGCCGCCCCCAGTACGAAGGTGACGAGCAGCCACCACAGCACCTGCGATTTGTCGCGCTTTTTGGTAGCCAGCATAGCCAACCCACACGTAAAGCTGCTGGTGAGCAGGATGAGCGTTTCAGCCAAGGCGTACGGAGCATCAAAGATGTCCTTGCCAGACGGGCCGCCGAATATGTTGGTGTGTAGCACCGCGTACGTGGCAAACAAGCTGGCAAACAAGATGCAATCGGTCATGATGTATGTCCAAAAACCAAAGAGTGTGCGGTTGTCAGCCTGCACGTGCTCTTCGCGCAGTTCTGCTTGCTCAAGTGCCGTACTCATGCCCGCCTCCTTTGTCGTTGCCATGCCGCCTCGATGGCTGCTACCTCGTGCGCCGGGATGACCCGTTCACCATCATCGTCACTGAGTGTATGCACAAGAACTGTCACGATCAGCCCGAAGAGCGATACGACAACCAGCCACCAGATATGCCAGATGAAGCCGAAACCGGTCAAGAAGGCAAAGCCGGCGATGATGACGGGGTGGGGTGAATTCTTCGGCACCCGGATATCATGATATTCCACCTCCTCGTGCTCCGCGTGGGAATGCTTCGCCTCCCAAAAGGCGTCGCGTGTCGTCACCTCGGGTAAAACGGCAAAATTATATTCCTGCGTAGGCGAAGCCGTAGCCCACTCCAGGGTGCGGCCATCCCAAGGGTCGCCGGTGTAATCGCGGGTTTCATGGCGCTTCCAGATGCTATAGCCCAGCTGCAGCAGTTGGAAGGCGACGCCGGCGCAGATGATAGCTACGCCCACGGCGGCCACGATAAACAACTGTTGCCAGCCCAACGATGCATCGTAGTGGTCCAGCCGCCTGGTCGCGCCCATCAGCCCCAAAATGTACAGTGGCCCGAACGCCAACACAAAGCCGACTATCCAGCACCAGGCGGCAATTTTACCTAGGCCGTCATGCAGCCTGAAGCCGAAGACCTTCGGGAACCAATAGTTCAGCCCAGCGAAAAACCCGAACACCACACCAGCAATAATCATAGTGTGGAAGTGCGCCACCAAAAACAGGCTGTTGTGCACCTGGAAGTCTATGGGTGGCACCGCCATGAGCACACCGGCCACGCCCCCCATCGTAAACAGAAACACAAAGCCCATGAACCATACCATTGGGCTCGTAAAGCGGATCCGCCCGCGGTACATCGTAAACAGCCAGTTGAATATCTTTACGCCCGTCGGGATGGCAATAAGCATAGTAGCGATACCGAACACGGCGTTGACATCAGCGCCTGCACCCATGGTAAAGAAGTGATGCAGCCACACCGTGAAGCTCAGAAATACAATGCCCCAGATGGCCCACACCATACTGGTGTAGCCAAACAGCCGCTTGCGCGAAAAGGTCGACACGATTTCCGAGTAAATGCCGAAGGCAGGCAGCACCAGGATGTATACCTCGGGGTGCCCCCACGCCCAAATGAGGTTCACGTACATCATGGCGTTGCCCCCGCCACCCGCGGTAAAGAAATGCATGCCGAACGCTCTATCCAGATACAGCAGCGTCAACGTGACCGTCAGGATGGGGAAAGCGAACGCCACGAGCGTCATGCTGCCAAATACGCTCCACGGGAATAGCGGCATTTTCATCATGGTCATACCTTTGGCCCGGTTTTTGAGTATGGTCACCATAAAGTTAATCCCGCTCATCAGTGAGCCCACTCCCGCTATCTGCAGACTCCATATCCAATAGTCTACCCCCACGCCCGGACTGTATTTAGCCTCGGAAAGCGGCGGGTAGGCCAGCCAGCCTGCCCCCGAAAATTCACCCACCACCAGCGACATATTAATAAGGATCATACCGGCGGTGAACAGCCAGAAACTCAGGGCGTTCAAAAAGGGAAAGGCCACGTCACGCGACCCGAGCTGCTGCGGCATTACCAAGTTGATAATGCCAAACATCAGCCCCATCGCCACAAAGAAGATCATAATGGTACCATGCGCCGAGAATACCTGCTGGAACATGTCGGGCGGGAAGGGGCCATTATGAGCACCCACGCTCACAGCCTGCTGGGCGCGTATCATCACCGCATCAGACAATCCGCGCAGCAGCATCAGGATTGAAACGATTACGTACATGGTGCCGATACGTTTGTGGTTCGTCGTGGTAATCCACTCGCGCCACAGCCATTTCCATTTCTTAAAGTAGGTGATGAGCCCCAGTACAACGATGGTGCCCACCACGATGCCTACGGCCGCCACCTGCGTCACGAACACGTGCGGTAATGCATCCCAGTTCAACCGGCCCAATATATTTGCCAGCAAAAGCGTCATAAGGCAGACTCCTGCGTCACAGAAGACCCACGAGAAGGCGTGTATGCTTCGGAGCCGGGAGTAGGCAACCCCGGTGCCATGTAGCGCATCGCCACATCAGTCACAAAACCATCCGGTACATACGAATAGTATGACACCGGCACGCTCATGCTCGGCTTGGACAGCACCGTATATGCTGCCGCATTTAGTGTGCGTGAAGATGTACGCGCCGTGGCTATCCAGCGGTTAAAATCACGCTGGCTACCAGCCCGCACCGTAAAGTCCATCCGTGAAAAGCCCTTACCGGCAATGTTGGCCGGTGAGCCAAAGTAGCTGCCCGCTTTGTCGGTCATGAGGTGCAGTTGCGTAATCATACCGGGCATGGCATAAATCTGGCCGCCCAAGCTCGGCACCCAAAACGAGTTCATAATAGTATCGCTCGTCACCTGGAACTCCACGGGAGTATTGACCGGGATCTCTGCCAGGTTCACGCTCGCGACATGCTGTTCGGGGTACACGAACAACCACTTCCAGTCGAGCGCCACCACTTGCACCACCAGCTGGTTCTTATTGGCGTCCAGCTTTTTATACGGGTCAAGCGAGTGCGAGCTGTTCCATGCCACCACCGACAAAATGCCGATGATAAGAATGGGCACGCCCCACCAGATCGACTCAAACAACGGGCTGTGGTCAAAATCGGGTTCATATTTGATCTTTTTGCCGGAACGCTTGGGGTTGTTCTCGCGGTACCTTAAGGCGATAAAAATCGTCAGCGCAAACGTGGGCAATACGACGATAGCGGACAACAGCAAACCGACTATGAGCAACCCGCGCTCCTTTTGGCCGACCGCACCGGCCGGATGCAGCACCGGGATACTGTGCCCGTGCAGGTATACGCCCAGGGCAGCAAATAACGCCAGCACTATCAATGTGATACCGGCAATCTTGTATTTTTTATTCATAGTGAAGCACCCCGAAGCATAACCGTTTACTTACAGCATACACCATACGGACTGCGAAGCCCAAAGCTACCGGTTTGAGACCGTAAAACTGCCCTCAATTTCGTCGTGCAGATGGTCATGGAAGAGGTACGTACCGGCCTGGTTCAGTGTAACCGTCACGCTCTGGCCTTGGCTGAGCACTTTTTCAGACACACCGTCGTAGGGCTCGTGGTGGTCGTGCGGGCCAAATGCCACCAGGCGCAATACCGAATCGTCATTGGCAATGGTCAGCGTATCACATAGTGCCGCGTCGACGTGAGGAGTAGACAACCGGTCGTCTTTGATGGTAACCACATGCGTCGTGCCATGCGCATGGCACTGTACCGTCCCCGCCGGGGCGTGATCCGCCGATAGATAGGCATTGGCAACAACATAGACTACACCCAAAATGGCGACGACGACAACTATGGCTCCGATTGTGCGTAAAAATCTCGTATAGTTTTTCATTCCGCTTACCTTTAACTATACAACCTATGTGCTTCCTGTGTCAGCTATGGTAGGCTACTAACATGCTTATCATTTTGCACGTCAGTTGTGCACTCGCCAGTCTGTTGTACGTCACATATACAGTAGCGTATCCGTCAGGAGTAAAATTGCGCGCTTCGTATGCACTTAGCATCGCGACTATCCTCAGTGGTACCTACTTAGTACTGAGCAGCCACGCCCCACTCACCAGTTCTTGCGTAGCAGGTTTGGTATACGGAGGGCTGATAGTCTCAGGTATCGGGTACGCTCGGCACAAGCTTGCCCGAGCTAGTATCTAGTAGCTCTAGAAATGGTCGCGGATGTGACCGAAGGAGTAATCCCAATCGGCATTGGCTTTTTTGTGCGGGTTAAAGATATTCTGCGGATCCAAAATACGCTTAGCCTCTTTGAAGTAGCCGACTACTTCTTTGCCATAGGCCTCCTCAAGCCAGGGGCCACGCACGAGCCCGTCGTTATGTTCCCCCGATAATACGCCGTGATACTGCAGCACTAAATGGTCGACTTCCTTCATGGCAGGCAACAGCTTCGCCCTGTCTTTAGGATCCTCGAGTTTCATGAGCGGGATAATATGGAAATTGCCGTCACCCATATGGCCAGCAATCGTGGCAAGCAGGTTGTATTTTTTGATAATTTTTCGGATCTTAGGCAAAAATTCGGTCAAGTACGGTGGATTTACCACCAAATCATCAATGAAGGGGGCAGTGTGCTTGTCCTTCACTTTGCTTCTCAGCAAATTGAAGCTCTGTCGGCGCATCACCCAGAACTTTTCACTCTTGCCCTCTGTGGCATCTTCTTCGAACCCATTGATAAGGTAGCGCGCTCGATGTTGGGCCAGGTCGCGGTGCAAGGCTTTGATTTTCTCCCGCACCTCCTCCTCAGTTTCGCCGTTAAATTCTACCATCAAGATAAGCTTCGGTATGCCACGCAACAGCTGTAGACCATCCGGCATTAAACTCACGAGTAAATGTACGAATTTTTTAAGCCCGAGCATCTTGTAGAAACTTGGCATGAACCGTATGGATAGCCATAGCGTAGCGTCATCAAAGCTCTCAAATGTGGCGGGTTTGTGTTCGAGCACCTGGGGGATAATTTCACCAAGCGCATCAATGTCTTTCAAGAACAGTACGAGCAGCCCCGAGTGCGGGCGGGAGGGCACAAGCCGGAGCGTTGCTTCGGTGACAAAGCCTAGCGTACCTTGGGCGCCCACCAACAGTTTTGTCAGATCAAAGATGCCCGTCTCGCGGTCCCATACATCCCACAGGTTATAGCCGGTGGAGTTTTTGGTAACATGCGGCTTGGCCTTTTTGATAGCATCATAATGCTTGTCGACCAGCTCAAAAATCTCTTTGTAGACATTGCCTTCAAAATCTTTCTGAGCCATTTTTTTGTCGAGCTCGGCTTTCTTAAGTGGCTTGACAATACGCTCCACCCCATCGGCAAACACTACCTTGAGCTCGGTCACGTAATCTTCGGTTTTGCCGAACTCCAGGGATTTCTCGCCTCCGGAATTATTGTTGACTATACCCCCCATGGCACAGAGATCGCGACTGGCTGGATAACTGGGCAAAAGCGCACCTTTTTTCAGCGTCTGTTTCTCAAAATCACGGTAGTATACGCCGGGTTGAGTGCGGGCCGATGTCTCGCTGACTTCCTCTATGCGGGTAAAGTACTTCATAAAATCGACGATGATGGAGTCATTGATAGCACCGCCCCCCATATCGGTACCGGCACTACGAGCCGTAACCGACAAGTCGGGCATTTCTTTTTTACGTTCAGCTACTAGCTTCACCAATCGTTCAACATCTTTGGTGTCTTTGGGTCGCACTACCACTTTGGGCTTTATCTCGAACATCGAAGCGTCGTGGCTATAAAAGTCGCGCGTCACTTCACTGGTATCGATGTCGCCTGAAAATCCGGCTTTTTTGAGTATCTGTATAAAATCGTCCATCCCGTTAAAAATCCTTCTTTATTAATATATTCCCTGCAAACTTAGGCAACGCTTTCTTAACACCTAAATTTTAACGGGATCCATACCTCTAGCTTACCGTCCTCGTAGCGTTTGCACAATGGTTACGCTTTGTTACAATGTGTGATAGATGTCAAAAGAGAAGGTTTTAATAGTTGGGGGTGGTTTCGGCGGAGTCAAAGCAGCGCTGGAGCTAGCTGATGACGACCGTTTTACGGTCACACTTGTTTCTGACCATCCGCACTTCCGTTACTATCCCACGTTGTACCACACCGCTACTGGCGGGCGCCGGGCTGGCTCTAGCATTCCGCTGGATCAGTTATTCGCGGGCAAAAATGTGGAGATCCTAGCAGGGGAGGCCGTATCACTAAGCCGCGAGTCCAAAACTCTCACCACCGCCGACGGTCTAACATTACCGTACGATACCCTCATCCTGGGGCTGGGCGTGGTAACCAACTATTTCAACATCAAAGGCCTCGACCAATATTCGTTCAGTATCAAGACTACCAACGAGGCGCTACGGCTCAAGCAGCACCTGCACGAGCAGCTTATGGCCGACCATAAACCCGACCTTAACTACGTCATCGTCGGGGCAGGGCCGACCGGCATCGAACTTGCCGGCGTACTGCCAGAGTATTTGCGTGCCATTATGAAACAACACGGCGTCAAGTACCGCAGCATACATGTTGACCTTATTGAGGCCGCGCCGCGCCTGTTGCCAAACCTCCCGCGCGATACGTCACGCATGGTTCAGCGCCAGCTGAAGCGTCTCGGCGTCCAACTCTACATCGGACAAACAGTACAGGGCGAAACCGCCGATGAACTAATGGTAAGCGGCAAACCCATCCGCAGCCACACCGTCATCTGGACCGCTGGCGTTACTAACAATCCGTTCTTTGTACAGAATAACTTTGGCGTCAACCGCCGCGGCAAAGTCGCCGTAGACGTCTACATGCAGGCCGAACCGGACATTTTTGTCATCGGCGACAATGCCAACACACCGTATTCGGGCCTGGCTCAAACTGCTATTCATGACGGCATATTTGTTGCCAAAAACCTCAAGCGCCGTCAAAGTGGCAAAAACCTTAGGAGTTACAATGCTCGCAAGCCTATTACCGTTATTCCGGCCGGCCGACACTGGGCGGCTACACTGTGGGGCCAATTCCGCATCTACGGCTGGCTTGGTTGGATGTTACGCGAAGCCGCCGATCTTGTGGGATTCCACGATTTTGAACCTTGGCGCAAGGCCTTCGACCAGTGGTTTATTGAACTCGGTGAAGAAGAGACGTGTCCCGTCTGTGCCAAAAGCGTCGTCCGCTAGCCTCTCTTACCAATTAGCCTACTTAATGAGATAATAAGTGAATATGGATGTGTTTGAGACTGCCTACGAGCAGTTGAATGGGGAGCAAAAGCAGGCCGTCGACAGCATCGATGGACCCGTGCTGGTAGTGGCAGGGCCGGGCACTGGCAAGACTCAGCTGCTATCTATGCGGGTCGCCAACATTTTGCGCAAAACCGACGAGCTGCCGGAAAACATTTTGTGTTTGACCTTTAGCGAGGCTGGCACCAAAAACATGCAAGAGCGGTTGCGCGGCATTATCGGCCCCGCGGCATCCAAGGTGGGAGTGTTTACGTTTCATGGCTTTGGTACTGAGGTCATCAATCGTTTTCCTGAATATTTTTTCAACGGTGCCGACATGCAGCCGGTCGATGAGCTGGGGCGGCATCGTCTGTTTGACGAAGCCCTCGCCAGTCTTGGCGGTCGGAACTATTTCACCATGCGCTTTGATAATGAATATACGATGCTCGCTGCTGCGCAGGAACTAGTTAGCGACATGAAACGTGCCGGATTGACATCCAAAGAAGTCCGTGCGATCGCCAAACGTAACGTGCAGTTCATTACTTTTGCCGAACCGTTATTCAGTGAAGCGTTCTCTGGTAGCATTACCAAAGAAACGCTGACAAAATGCCAGCAGCTGCACGACAAACTAAAGACCTACCAGGCCGACAAGCAGAAACTACCGGCCGGTCTAAAAGACCTGCACGAAACATGTATGATCCAACTTGCAGCTGCAATCGAAGGTGCCGCAGCCAGTCCCAAAGTCACCCCGCCACTCACTGCTTTCAAGACCGCGTGGCGCAACGCCAAAAACCGCGATCGTTTTGTGCTAAAGGCACGCGAACAAACTGAGCGCCTGCTGGATGCAGCCGACGTCTACGAAAAGTATCACGAATTACTCAGTAAGCATCGGCTGTTTGACTACGACGACATGATCGTGCAAGTGGTGCATGAGCTTGAAACCAACGACGCACTTAAGGCCAGCCTGCAAGAACAGTATCACTACATTTTGGTTGATGAGTACCAGGATACCAACTTAGCGCAAGCCCGCATCCTGCACGCCCTTGCAGACAATCCGGTTAATGAGGGCCGGCCCAACATTTTGGTAGTAGGGGATGACGACCAAGCCATTTACGCCTTTCAGGGCGCTGACATCAGTAACGTGCTCGATTTTTCGGCCATGTATCCCAGCCGTCAGCAGATCGTATTGCGCGACAATTATCGCTCCAATCAACAAATTTTGGACTTGGCGCGCTCGGTCATATTGCAAGGTGAGCAGCGCCTGGAAAACCGTTTTCCCGATCTCAACAAAAGTCTGAAAGCCGCGCTTAAATACGATAACAAACCGTGTATTGAGCAGCATGAATTCACCACAACCATTGATGAAAACAGCTGGCTTGTGAACGCCGTTAAAGAGCGCCTCGCCAATGGCGTCTCTGCGAGCGAGATTGCCGTTATTAGCTCCAAACACAAACAGCTGCAGGCACTGGTGCCGTTCCTGCAAAGCGAAGGTGTGGCAGTTACGTATGAACGCCGCGAAAACGTTTTGGAAGCACCTCACATTTTGGTCTTGTTGATGCTGGCCCGCATCATGGTACTACTGCAGGAAGGCGACGTACGGACCGCCGAAAGCCTGCTACCAGAGCTACTGACGCATCCGATGTGGGAGCTTAAGCCCGAAACTCTGTGGGATATCTCTATCAAAAGTTACCAAAACCGCGACGGCTCACCATTCTGGCTGACGCAGATGCAAACCTCCGACGACAAGCATCTGAGGCAGTTGGCAGAGTGGCTCATCACCACTTCTCAGTGTGTCGCCCATGAATCGCTCGAAGCCATGCTGGACATACTCATCGGCAGTGAACCTGTCAAAAGCGGGGAATTT
This sequence comes from Saccharimonadales bacterium (SeqCode), assembly GCA_035545275.1. GTDB lineage: Bacteria > Patescibacteriota > Saccharimonadia > Saccharimonadales > UBA4665 > DASZYT01. The sequence goes on from DASZYT010000007.1 coordinate 23,917, forward strand.
CGCAGCCCCTATCATGAGTATTATTTCAGTAGCCAAAAGCTGGCCGAAGACCAAACAAATTATTTGGACCTGCTGGAGCAGCTCACCACGTTACGACGTGCCTTGCGTAACTACGAGCCGGGCAGGCGATTGTTTTTGGCCGATCTGCTCGAGTTTGCCGAGCGCTGCCGCCAAACCGGTACCAAAGTCATGAGCACCCGCACCGTAGCTGATCAGGCCAATTCCGTGCAGCTTTTAAGCGCCCACGGCGCCAAAGGTCTGGAGTTTGAGACGGTATTTATCATTGATTGCAACGAAGACAATTGGGCAAAAGTAAACGGCAACCGCGGAGTATCATACCCCCTAAACTTAGCGCAGCTAAAGCGCGGCGGTCGCACCAGCGACGACCAGCTGCGCTTATTTTTCGTGGGCCTCACTCGTGCCAAAAACCGACTTTATTTGTCACGCTCTACGCACGACGACAAGGGTAGCGAACGGTTAGCACTCAGCTACCTTGCGACCGAAACAGCGCAGATGCTGGCGCCCATCACCGCCCATCCGCCGCTCGCCCAGCAGGCACTTGAGCAAGCTTTAGAGCTTGACTGGCACGCTCGGCATCGCCGCGCCATCAAACAACACGGCTCAGCGCTGGGCGCCATACTCGCCAATTTTCAACTGAGCGCCACGGCGCTCGACACATTTCTTGATCTTGAATACGCCGGCCCGCAAGCCTTTTTTGAGCGTCAGTTACTTCGTTTTCCGACCGCTCTCAAGCCCAGTCTGGCGTTTGGCAACGCCGTTCACCACATGCTGCAAACAGCTCATGTTAGTATCACGAACGGCCAGCCACAGACTATCGGTGAACTTCTAGATGTATTTAAGCGCTCGCTGGAACGTATGCGCTTGTCGCCCAAAAATGAAACCTACTGGCTCGAGCGGGGCAGAGTGGCACTACCACGATACCTGGAAAAACGCCTGCCGACGTTTACTGCTGCACAGCTCGCCGAGCGTGACTTTAAGAGTCAAGGCTGCGCCGTAGACGAAGCCAGGCTAACGGGCAAGCTTGACGTGTTAGAAATAAAAGAACGGGAGGTTATTATTACCGATTACAAAACCGGCACACCTACCAGCCACTGGTCTTTCGACAACCTCACCAGCAATACTCGTTTGTACCAATATCGCCGTCAGCTCATGTTTTATAAATTGCTCGTTGAGACATCTGCTGCCTATGGGGGGCGATATCATACCAAAACCGCTCGGCTTGATTTTGTGCAACCCACCAAAGACACCGACGAACTCCTGGAGCTCACGCTGCATTTTGACGATAGCGAGGTGGAACGCCTGAAAAAACTTATCGTCGCGGTATGGAAACATGTCATGGCACTCGATTTTCCCGACACTTCCCGCTATGGAACGAAGCTAGCAGACATCAAACAGTTCGAGCAAGACCTGATAGACGGCACCATATAAAAATCACCGCTCGGTTGAGCGGTGATTTAATTTTTGGCTTATCGAGCTATTTAGCGCTTCTTTTTGGCAGTAGCGCGCTTTTTAGCGGCAGGCTTCTTGGCAGTAGAACTGCTTGAAACCGTAGCAGTTGCGGCAGCGCGGCGAGCGCCGGCAACTTCCGGAGCAAAGAACCAGGCATATACATTTACACCAGCCAGTGCACCCAGCACCGGGCCGAGCACGTAGGTGCCCCAACCGGTTACGCCACTACCCCAAGGTAGCCAGGCACGGATACCCAAGGCCAAAGCCGGGTTGATAAGTCCTACGCCTACGGCTGCGGCTACGATCATACCGATTGCAAAGGCGATGCCGGCAGTGGTAGCAAACAAGCCACCATCCATGCCGCGGTACAGGGCAGCAGCCCAACCGAATGCAAAGATGAACGTACCGACAATCTCGGCTACCAAAATGCGGCCTTCAAAATGAGCACCGGTTACGGGCAAGCTTTGATTAACAAAATAGCTGTACAAGCCATAGGCTGCCCATGCACCAAGCAGCTGCGCCACAATGTATACCACTGCACGCACAGTCGTGATTTTGCGAGCAGTCCACAGACCAATGGTCAGACCTGGGTTTAGGTGAGCGCCAGACACCTTACCCACCGCAAACAGCATGACCGCCACGGTCAAACCGGCTGCTAGTGATACAAAGTACGCCACCCCCACATTTGAGTAATGCACGCTTAACACCACGAGTGTGAGAATCGCGGTTCCGAAAAACTCGGCAAGCAATGCTGCTACCTTATTTCTTCCAAACATATTTGGAAACCTCCACTTATTAATACGACCAGCGTAGCGCTAAGGTGTGGTTTTGTAAAGGGCTTCGCTTACACTGCTTCAGCGAAGACCGGCATCTCTTTCGCCACCCAGCTAGTTCATCCCAGGAGTTAGACACTCTCTGAAAGCGTAGCGTTAGGGTATTTCCTGTGGTAGAGTAGGGGTTAGTCAAGGAAATCGCAGCAATATGTTCAAAGGTTTCAAACAATTTATCTTGCGAGGCAACGTCATCGACCTGGCCGTCGCCGTCGTCGTGGGTGCCGCCTTCAACAGCGTCGTGCAGGCCATCGTCAAAGATTTCATCACGCCGCTCATCGGCGCCTTTTACAAGCAAACCGAATTTTCCAAGGCAGCGTTCCATTTGCACGACAGTACATTTTTGTATGGCGATTTTATTAACACGTTTATTTCGTTTCTTATCATCGCCGCCGTAGTGTATTTCTTTGTGGTTAATCCCATCAACAAACTTGTCGAACTGTCCAAGCGCAACAAAGCACCTACCGAGCCAGGCAGCAAAAAATGCCCCTATTGTTACAGCGAAGTCCCCGTCAAGGCTACACGTTGCGCCTTCTGTACGAGCCAACTAGATTCGGACGCCAAAACCAGCAAAAAAGCTGCTTAGATGACACACGCCCTACCGCCTGACACGCCCAGCTTCATCACGGCACTAGCTCCCACCATCGACCATTACGGCTATGTGGCCGTAGGCGGGCTCATAATGCTCGAGGACTTTGGTGTGCCGGCTCCGGGCGAAACCATCCTTATTGCGGCGGCAGTTTTTGCCGGCATTGGTGAGCTAAACATTTTTCTTGTTATTTTAGTGGCGCTGGCCGGAGCAATTATTGGCGATAACATCGGCTTTGCCATTGGTGATTTTGGCGGACGCCCACTCGTGGAACGGTTTGGCAAATACGTTTTCCTTACCAAAAAACGACTCGATGAGGCCGAAGCGTTCTTTAATCGTAACGGAGGCCGAGTCGTGGTGGTGGCGCGTTTTATTGAGGGGCTCAGGCAGCTCAACGGCATCATTGCCGGCATCAGCGAAATGAAATGGCTACGCTTCATTATGTTCAATACCATCGGTGCCGGCTTATGGGTAGGGCTGTGGTCAATGGTGGGGTATTTTGGCGGCAGCCACATCGACACGTTTGTTAAATACGGCTTGTATTTCACCATCGCAGCGGGTACAGCCATTGTCGGCTACATCATCTACCGCATCATCAAACACAAACGCCAAAACTCCACCCCATCCCAATAGGTTTCGGCCGCGGCCAGACCATCGGCTTTGTCCGGGCATCCGGGCTCGAGCCAACCGATTGATGGCAATCAGGTGCGGCCGAGTTAAGCCAAAACTATGTCTTGGTTTATTCCTTGAAGATTATATAACCAAGACCGCGTGGCGTTGTTTTGGCGCGGACGTGCCTGGTATCTGCTGTCAGTCGGGTTGGCGAATGCCCGTCATTTCTTTGGTTTCTTTCTTGTTGACACAAGAAAGAAACTAGGGGAAAGTCCAGAGGGCTTTTACCTAAATATTTCTGATAAATTCTCCAGTGTAAATCTAATGGCGCTGGTGGCGGCGCTTCAGGCTCGCTACCTGCAAGCGGACCGCACTGCGGTCCACGAGCGTCTGGGCGTGCTCTAGGCTAACTTGGTCTTTGGCTTCGGCGCGCATCTTGAGAGCCCGCTGATGAGCTTCTTCAGCCTCAGCCTCGTTGATGCTGTCGGCGTGGTCTGCTTCGTCCACAATGATTTTCAGCGTATTATTTTCGACCTGAATCACGCCACCACTGATGGCAAAAAATTCACGGGCATGGTCCGGGTCGCGCGGCTCACGGCGCACCATGATGACGCCATCTGTCGCCACGCTCACGAGCGGCATGTGGTCTTGCAACACACCGATTTCACCATCGGCAGTTGGCAGCACTACCTCGTAAACGTCGTCGTTAAACTTGGTGCCGGTGAGCGTAACAATTTGCAGGTGTACCACCTAGGCTACGCTTTCTTTTCGGCTTTGACTTGCGTGATGTCGCCCTTCATGTAGAAGGCTTGTTCGGGTTTGTCGTCGTGCTTGCCCTCCAGGATTTCCTTGAAGCCACGCACCGTGTCTTCGCGCTTGACGTACTGGCCGGCGTTGCCGGTAAACTGCTCAGCCACAAAGAACGGTTGGCTGAAGAAGCGCTGGATTTTGCGGGCACGGTTCACGGTCAGTTTGTCTTCCTCAGAAAGCTCTTCCATACCGAGCATGGCAATGATGTCCTGTAGGTCTTTGTAGCGCTGCAGCACACGCTGAACTTCGCGCGCAGTATTGTAGTGCTCTTCGCCCACAATTTCTGGGTCAAGAATGGTGGATGATGAATCCAATGGGTCAACAGCGGGATAAATACCGATCTCAGTCAGCGCACGAGACAGGGTGATGGTCGAGTCAAGGTGTGAGAAGGTCGTGGCCGGAGCGGGGTCGGTAAGGTCGTCGGCGGGCACGTACACGGCCTGTACGGAGGTAATGGAACCCTGACGAGTTGACGTAATGCGTTCCTGCAAAGCACCCATTTCTTGCTGCAAGGTAGGCTGGTAGCCCACGGCAGACGGCAAGCGACCGAGCAAGGCCGACACCTCGGCACCGGCCTGGGTAAAGCGGAAAATGTTGTCGATAAACAGCAGCACGTCCGATCCCTTATCACGGAAGCCTTCAGCAATGGTTAGTCCTGTCAGGCCCACACGCAGACGGGCCCCGGGCGGTTCGTTCATCTGGCCAAACACCAGGGACGTGTTCTTGATAACACCCGACTCAGTCATTTCGCCGTACAGGTCGTTACCCTCACGGGTACGCTCACCCACGCCGGCAAATACACTGTAGCCACTGTGGAACTTGGCGATGTTGTTGATAAGTTCCTGAATAAGCACCGTTTTGCCCACGCCAGCGCCACCAAACAAGCCAGCCTTACCACCCTTGGTCATCGGACAAATCAGGTCAATAACCTTAATGCCGGTTTCGAGCACCTCAACTTGGCCAGACTGATCGATGAGTGGCGGGGGAGTTTTGTGGATAGGAGATTTCTGAGCGAACGAGCCGCCTTGGCCGTCAATCGGCTGGCCGGTCACGTTGAACATACGACCTAATGTATCGTCGCCAATCGGCACACTAATAGCAGCGCCGGTGTCAGCTACACTGGTGCCGCGCTCAAGGCCGTCAGTAGAGCCCAGCGCAATGGCACGTACGCTCGACTCGCTTAAGTGCTGAGCCACCTCAAGCACCAGTTTGTTGCCGTTTAGCTCAACTTCCAGAGCGTTATAAATTGCTGGCAGGTTGTCGGTAGAAAACTCTACGTCTACCACCACACCCACAATCTGGGTGACGGTGCCGTTACGGGTCTTAGTTTTTTCCTTCGTTGCTTGTGCCATTATTCTTCTCCTGTACTTGTTAAATCAGAAATCCATTCCTTAAATCCCATCGCATATTGGGCTGCAATTTCAGCGGCTTTCTTTGCGTCAGCAACCGACACATTTGGGCTCGCAAGATCAATCCCTGCTGTTTGCAATGCGACTAATGCAATGACCGATGCAATTTCCTCTCTAGATCTGTCTGGGCTACTAGGAGCACCTTCGCCCAAAATAATTTGCAAATTAGGTTTGCTACTATCCATTCAATGCCTCCGCGCCGCCGGAAATTTCAGCCAGTTCCTGGGTGATGGCCGCTTGTCGGGCAGTGTTATATTCCAATGTGTAATCACCAATAAGCTCGGTGGCGTTATCGGTGGCATTCTTCATGGCCACCGCGCGCATGGCGTGTTCACTCGCCAAACTTTCCAGTATTGCTTGCCAGATTTGCGCCTGGACTAAGCGGGCTCCCGTCTGCTGGATTACCGTCTCTACATCCGGCTCAAAGTTGAGCATGCCATCCGGTTGCTTGGCCTCGGCGCCGTCCAGGTGGGCGGGCAAGAGCTGCAGATTAGTGGCCTCTTGCACGATGCTCGACTTGAACACCGTGTAGAGCAGACGTACTTCGTCAACCGTTTCATCCACATAATTGCTGACTACCGAGTTTAGAAGCGGCAAGATGTCATTCTCGGTCGGCTCGTCGCCAAACGCGGGGTAATGCGCTACCAGCTCAACATTTTGCAGTCGACGCACAAACTGCACACCCTTGCTGCCAATGGTAATGACACTGCTTTTCACCTTGTCGGCCTGGTCTTGGCGGATAGCCTGGGTCAGCAACTTGAGCACGTTGGCGTTGTAGGCGCCGGCCAGGCCATTGCTACTAGTCACCACCACATACAGGCGAGTTTTAACGGTACGCTTGCGGAACAACGGCTGGCGTTCTACCTCTTGCACACCACTTAAGCGTGCCAGCAGGGCATAGGCTGCCTCGCGGTAATCGCGCGACGCTTGCGCCTGCCGCTGCGCACGGCGAAGCTTGCTGGAACTTACCAGCTCCATGGCTTTCGTAATCTGCCTCGTGTTTTTGATGGAGGCAATCCGCCGCTTAAGGGTGATAGTGTTGGCCACGCCTTATGCTCCTATTTCTTTCCGCCTGTCGGCGCAGCTGTCTTTTCGGCAGCCGTATAGGTCTTGGCAATTTCGTTGGCAACTTTTACGATTTGGCCGTTCTGCTCGTCCGTCGGCTTGTCGCCGGTGTTGAGAGTCTCGGTAAGTTTGGCGTGCTTGGTCTTGAGCTCGTTCAGCAGCGCTTCTTCGGCTGCCTTAATTTTCTCAAGGGGTACCTTGTCGAAGCAGCCACCGGTGGCCGCCAAGAGCGAGCTGTACATTTCCCAGATAGCCTTGGGGCTAAACTGCGGCTGTTTGAGCAGCTCGGTCAAGCGTTGACCACGCTCGATGGTGTGGCGTGTCTCGTCGTCAAGATCGGTCGAGAACTGACTGAATGAAGCCAGCTCGCGGAACTGGGCCAGGCTTAGTTTCAAACCGCCACCAACAGCCTTGATGGCTTTGGTCTGGGCAGCACCACCCACACGAGACACCGACAGACCCACCGAGATAGCCGGGCGCACACCCTGGTAAAACAGGTTGGTTTCGAGGAAAATCTGGCCGTCGGTAATAGAGATGACGTTGGTCGGAATGTAGGCGCTAATGTCACCAGCCTGCGTTTCAATGATGGGCAGCGCAGTGAGCGAGCCGGCACCGAGCTCGTCGCTCAGTTTTGCTGAGCGCTCCAACAGGCGTGAGTGCAAGTAAAACACGTCGCCGGGGTAGGCTTCGCGGCCCGGCGGGCGGCGCAGTAGCAGCGACATTTGGCGATACGCTACGGCGTGCTTAGAAAGGTCGTCGTAAATGATCAGCGCGTGCTGTTTGTTGTCGCGGAAATATTCGCCCATGGCAGTAGCCGAGTAGGGCGCCAGGTACAGCAGGGCCGCCGGGTCAGAAGGACCGGTTGCCACGATGATGGTCTGGTCCATCACGCCCTCACGCTTCAGGCGCTCCTGCAAAGCGGCAATCTTAGACAACTTCTGGCCGATAGCCACATAGACATTAATAACACCGGTCTTTTGCCGGGCTTGGTTCACCATGGTATCGACGGCAATAGCGGTCTTACCGGTTTGGCGGTCGCCAATGATAAGCTCACGCTGGCCGCGGCCGATCGGGATCATGGCGTCGATGGCAGTCAAGCCCGTCATCAGCGGCTCGTGCACACTCTTGCGGTCCAGCACACCGGGCGCCGGGCGCTCAACACGGGCGGTTTGCTTAGTCTTGATGGGGTCGCCACCGTCCAGTGGGTTACCCAGCGGGTCCACCACGCGGCCAACGAGCTCCGGGCCCACCGGCACTTCTAGCACCTTGCCGGTCAGGCGGGCCTTGGCGCCAGCCACAATTTCCACGTCTTCACCAAGTAGCACCGCACCAATTTCATCCTCGCCCAAGTTCAGGGCAAACGCGGTCACCGTTTCGCCATTTAAGGCCTCGATGTCAATCATTTCGCTGTAGCCACAGTTGCGCAGTCCATAAATCCAGGCAATGCCGTCACCCACGCGGGTAACGATACCGACGGTTTCAATCTCCGGACGGGTCTTCAGCTCCGCAATGGCGGCGCGGATGTCGTCGGATAGTTCTTTAATTGATACTTCAGCCACTCGTTAACTCCTGTCAGCCGTTACTTGTTTAAACTTGTTCAATTTGGCCCGTACACTCAAGTCCAGCTGCTGGTTGGCCAGCTCCAGCCGCACCCCGCCCACCAGCGACGGATCAATTTCTTCACTAACAATGATGCTTTTGGCATTCGGGTACGCAGCCTTGATGCGCGCCTTGATGTTGGTGCGCACCTTGTCGCTGAGCGGGTAAGCGCTCACGGCAATCACTTCCACGATACCTGCATCGGCACGTTGCTGCATGACGTCGCGCAGCAGGGAATCCAGCTCACCCACACGATTTTCACTCAGCAAATACGCTGCTACTTCCTGGCTCAGCGTTTTTTCGCCGGTGGTGCCGAGTCGCTTTGAGACGGCGCTCGCGATGCGGGTGCGTGGAGTTTTCATGCGCCGGCTCGCTCCTTGAGGGCCTTATCGATAAGAGCGGCATCTTTACTGGCATCAAGTTTTTCCTCTACCACCGCTTCGGTAGCTTCGGTAATCAGCTGTGCCAATTCTTTCTCCAACTGCTGGCGAGCACGCTTGGTGTCTTGTTCGATGCGCTGCTGGGCCTCGTTTATGATAATTTCGGCTTTCGCGCGTGCCTTTTCTTCGGCGTCGTGGATGGCCTCGCGAGCCTGCGAATGCGCGTCAGACACTACCGTGTCGGCTTCCTGGCGGGCATCGGCCAAGGCTTTGGCGACTTTTTTCTCAAACTCCGCCTTTTCTTTTTGCATCGCTTCACCCAGGTTCACACCTTTTTCGATGGTTTCGCGGCGTCGCTCCATCATCTTCACAATGGGCTTAAACGCCCAGTGCTGCAGCACCCAAAAGGCCAGTACAAAAGATACGAGCTGGATAATCAACGCCTTAAGGTCAAGCCCCAGCGCTCCCAGGCCCGAAGTACTATCCCCAAATTGTGCTAATAAAATATGCATATCGTAATTAATTTACTGTTTCCACTGTTAAAAGGATTTTGCACGATGATGCAGCTTGTTCGGAAAGCGAGTACCGCAAACGAGCCGTACTTAGTGGTACGGTGAGTGCGGACTGGAGTGATTCGCTCAAAATGTGCATGTTTCAAATCTCCGTGCTTATTTGACAAAGAAGGTGGCTGCAAAGGCAAGTAATCCGTACACCTCAATCAGGCCTACGAACACCAGTGCCTGTCCCAAGAACTTCGAAGCTTCTGGGTTACGGCCAACGGCCTGCAGGTAAAATGCGCCTACCAGACCCATACCGATAGTGGGGCCAATAAAGCCGGCACCAATCATGATGCCATGCGCCAGTGTCTGGGTGGCTTGCGGTTGTGTTACTACTGCTGCGAGTTGTGAAAACATCTGATCTCTCCTTGTTACCTAGTTATTATTTCGCCCGTTGCTATCTTGGTCGAATTGAAGGCATTTTCTAAACCCGAAAATAACTCTGTCCAACCACGAACAACAACGCCCATATCTATCCCTTGGCTCCTTCCGCCTTTGCTGATATTGTTTCAGGTTGTTCAACTTCGGTCAAGTCGTGTTCGTCATGCGACTGAGCCCCGTTAACCGAAATGGCCAAATAATTGACCGCCAACACCACAAAAATATATGCCTGCAGGGCACCCACGCCTACCTCCAACAGAGTAAATGGCGCCGCCACGATAGGGGACAATACGTTGTCCGGTGCCAGCAAACCGCCCAGATAGGCAAACACGGCAATGACAATTTCGCCGATGGTCATGTTCAAGAACAACCGGAGCGCCAGGCTAAATGCTCGGGTCAAATCCGTCACCATCTCGATGATACCTATCGCAAAATACAGCGGGTTTAGTGGGCTACCAATAAAGAAATGCCGCACGTACTTGGCAAAGCCGCCGGCCTCGCGGATAGACGCCGCATACACAACTCCCATCGTCACCAAACCGAGCGCAATGGTGGTGTTCAGGTCCGCCGTCATGGAACGCAGCAACGGGTGTCCATGCACCTGAAGCGCGTCGCCCACGCCAGGCACAAGCCCCGACCAGTTGTGCAGCAATATGAAGAAAAACAGCGTCACGAAAAACGGCACGTACTTGCGGGCGGTCTTGCGGTCGGTAAACGCACCCTCCACCATGTCGCTGGCAAACCCGACCATGGCTTCCACGTACTGTGTCAGGCCGCGCTTGGGCCGCACCGTTACGCGGCGTCCCACCAGCACGAGCACCACCGCAATAACCAGAGCAATAAACCAGCCGTACAATATCGAGTTGGTGATGTTCGCCCCAAACAGCGTAAAGTCCGTGCCGGGCGCCACATGCACCACGGGGCCCACTTCACCGATAGCAACATGAGAGAGAAGGCTCGCTATCATTCGTCATCCTCCTCATAGCTTTTCTTGATGTCACGCTTCTGCTTGGCGGTCAGCTTCGGCACAGGCAGCTGATTGGCAACCTTCAGGGAACGCCACACTACCACAGAAGAAGCCGCCACCGCCACCAGCAGACCCAGCAGGGTAAAGGTAGAGCCCGTACCCGCGTGCTTGTCCAGTTCGGCGCCACCGATAACCGGTGCCAGCACCACAATGGCCAGCTGCCAGCTCATGTTCAGGGCCATCACAAAAAAGGTCTGGCGCGGTGAGGAAGGTGATTTTAACTGAGAGGGTTTGCTCCCACCCTTAACAACTGGCGACGTCGATTGATGCGCTGAGGTCTTACTCATCTTTTCTCTAGTATAACAGATTATCCTTCAAGGGTGCAATATCTCACACTTTACAAAATATAGTAATGGGTTCTATACTGGCTGTATGAACACGAATGTAACAATTTACACGGCCACCTGGTGTGCGTTTTGTCACGCCGCCAAAGATTACCTCGATAAGCTCGGTGTAACATACACCGACAAAGACGTAGAGCGTGATCCGTCTGCCGCCACCGAATCCGTCACCAAATCGGGCCAGATGGGTATCCCGGTGCTTGACATAGGCGGCACGGTCGTAGTCGGCTTTGATCGCCCGCGCATCGATGCCGCCCTCAAAGCCGCCAAACTGGTCTAGCACAGTTGCCTCTGAGCCCCAGATTACGTACACTGTAAGTACGTAATGTGAGGTATCACCATGTCTGGTGAAGACGCCCCCCAGGACAGAAGCGATTTGCCTCAGGACCCGAACCTTTTCCTGCACGATTCGCCCGAGGCAGTACGAGCTCGCGGTGCCACGCAGGATCCCACCGCCAACCCCGAGGAAGTACCTTTGGCTGTCTATCTATTAGGCCGGGTTACTGAAAAAATGTCTCTAGACGGCGACAAGCTCGCCCACCTCAGCTCCAACCTTCATGAGTATTCATCCCGCGACTTCGTGTGTGCCGTAAAAAGCGTGTTGCGTGAAGTGGCCGAAGCCAACAGGCCTGAAGATTCGACTGAGCCCGAAGCCACATCAATGGCCACAGACACCCCGCCAAAACGAGCACCGTACATCGTAATTCCAGACGAGGCCTATTCAACCCGGTTTGAGCACTACCGAAATGAAGCCGAACACAACCCAGACCGCCGCAGACGTCTCCAAACGGGTCACGCGGAAGCGCTCCAGCAAAAGAGCAAGCTTTGGCCTGTCTTCCCAGAGATAAGCCTGGCACGGGCATTAAGCACACACTTGCAATCACTGAAGCGACGGTATCCAGCCGCAGCAATGCTTATGAAAGACATCATCGCGGTATATGATTATTGTGTAACGGGTATTTTAACGGCCAGCGAGCATCGCCGCTTGCAGCAACAAGCCGCCGCACGTGCTGCTCTAAGGCGTCCGTATAAGTAAGTGAGCAACTATGGCATTTGAAGATTACAAAACCAAACAGTCCGTCGTGGTGGTGTACACCGGCGATGGCAAGGGCAAGACCAGCGCCAGCCTAGGCCTGCTGGTGCGCGCCCTCGGCAACCGCTGGAATGTGGCGTTTATACAGTTCATCAAGTACTGGGGCGTGGGCGAGCATGTGTTTATCCGCGACATCCAGCCACTGTTCAAAGACCAGCTGCACTTTTACAAGGGTGGCAAGGGTTTTTATGACGCCGGCGACCTGAGCCCCACGAGCGTGACCGACGAGCAGCACAAACAGGCCGCACAGGAAACCTACGACGAAGCTTTCAAAGCTGCCACCAGCGGGAAGTATGACCTAGTCATCTGCGACGAGATAAATAACGCCGTCCACGACGGTTTGGTCACCGAGAAACAGCTGAAGGATCTGATTACCAAGCGCGCAGAAAAAACCAGCCTGTGCCTGACAGGCCGCAATTTTCCAAAAGCATTACTCAAATATGTCGACATCGCCACCGACATGACCAAGCTAAAACATCACTTCGACGAAAAATTCCTTGCCAACAAAGGCATCGACTTCTAGGAATAATCTTTTATAATTTGGGTCAATGACCAAAATAACTCCTGAGATGAGGCAAAGGGCGGGTGATAACTGTGAGCATGTCGATGCACTGCTTTATTATATTGCTGAGACCGCACTAAATTACACCCAGCTGCTGCAATTTAGTTTCCCCCGTTCAAGTAACCCAGCGTTACTTAGCCGCAAACAAATAGAGAGAAGTTTAAAAAACGGCCCACAAAAATATATCAACGACCGGCTTACAGAGTTAGGTGGTTTGCCAGTATTGCTAGCCAATGAAGGAGAAGAGACAAAACACCTGCAAATATTGAGCGCTCTGCACGGGTTTGACTTTATAAACGCCTCTCTCAACTGGGCAATCAAAGGTGCCCCAAGTGGCTTGGGGGTCGCAACCCGCATAGACGCCTTGCTAGATATCAGCGAAGATGCGCATACCGTATACGGCAGCACGCCGGTACCGCCCTCACCAGCGGTGTAGTAACACTAAAGGGTTGCGGCGTACAAGACTTGCCGCATAAGATCTACGGGCGGCAACGTGCTTCGATCGGGCACACTCACTAGTTGGTTACCTGCCTCGTTAAATACCTCGGGGCTGAAATTAAAATGATTTAAATCAGTGCCAAGATCCGATGAACCCAATGCCATAGCCCCCACATATGCTTGCTTGAGCTCTCCGATAGAATGGACTTGATAGGAATGTTCGCCAAGCGCCGCCGTTATTATTGGAGTTTCATCTGGAACTTTTAATTTCCCCTCTTGCTGATAAAAATCAATGGTTTGCACACATACCGAGCACATCGGCAAAGTTTTGCTCACAAAGCCCACGACACTCTCTATAGTACGAGGATCACCGGGCCCTGCAACTGGCCAGCCTTCTACTTCAGTAAAGCGTTCAGAATCTCGGGCTAATGCCAACCCTTTTGCTTCAGCACAATGTTTAACTATCTCTAGCCCCGGGAACGGCTTATGGTTGGCCGTTACGTATAACGCACGATCATCGGTGATAGGATCACGGGCAAGCAGCGCTGCACCTACTCTAACTCTGTATGAATCACTAATCTCATTAGCTGCACGCCGCGCGGCCTCTAACATAAGAGGTGCAGTGATAAGCATGCTCTTTGCTTGCCTTGTTTCATACAACTCAGTTTGTGACATATATATACTATATCATAATTACTAGAAAGGTACAACTGTGCTGGTCAGCTGTTTTGGTACACATGAGAAGAGGTTTCTTTTGCTACAATAGGCTTCATGAGTAAAGCCACACTATACCTGATGGTAGGCTATCCCGGCTCGGGCAAAACCACCACGGCAAAAATTATTCATGAGCTGACTGGCGCCGAACACGTCTGGGCCGACAAAGAGCGTCATGAGCGCTTTGGTGAGGTGTACCGCCAGGCAGACAGCGATGAGCTGTACCGTATCCTCAACGATCGCACCGCTCAGCTACTGCAAGCAGGCAAGAGCGTCGTGTTTGATACCAATTTTAACTACCGCAAAGATCGTGACAGTTTGCGACAAATTGCCACAGAAGCCGGTGCTACACCTGTCGTGCTATGGTTACAAACCCCCAAAGAAACTGCGTTTCACCGTGCCGTTACGCAAACTAATGGCCAGCGCATGTTTGTCAGCATGACCCACGACGATTTTGAGCGAGTGGCAAGCCACCTGGAAGCGCCCGGGGCCGACGAACACCCCATTGTCCTGGACGGCACCCACGTGACGGCAGAATACGTAAAGCAAAACCTTGGGCTGTAACCATGCGCATCCGTAGGCGCCATATTCCATGGCTGACGCTCGCGGTCGCTCTGTTGCTCTGGGCAGGGCAGCGCTATGGTTGGTTTAACGGCGCCAAACAAGCTGTCGAAACGAGCCAACCCGGCCTCTACAGCATCAACCATTTCGTAGATGGCGATACCATTGCGGTAAACATGAACGGCCACGTCGAAACCATCCGTTTTATCGGCGTGGATACGCCCGAAACCCACAAGCCGAACACCCCTGTGCAGTGTTACGGTCCAACGGCTGCCGCCGAAACCAAAAAGCTCATCAGCGACGCGGGCAGTAAAGTGCGTTTGGCGTCCGACCCAGACAGCACCAACCGCGACCGCTACGACCGCTTGTTGCGCTATATTTACTTACCCAACGGCACATTGGTAAACGAATATCTTGTCCAGAACGGCTACGGCTTTTACTATCCGTACTTTCCGTTTACCAAATCCGCCCAATTCCGTAAGGATGAGCAGGCGGCCATGGCCGCCAAAAAGGGCCTGTGGGGCCACTGCCATCCCACACCTACTGACCAGGGCGGCTACAAAATGGACGAGCCCGTTACCCAGCAGTCATAATACCGCTCCGCTTCAGAGTACTACCAGGGAAATTTGGTACTATAGTAAGCATGGCTCATTATCCGTACTACTACTTGGCGTACAGTCTGCTGTTTCTCGTTACCCTGACATTTATACTGCTCAAGCGCAAAGATTTGCGACGGCCGGCACTTTATCTGGCAGCCCTAGGAGCTGTGCTGAATCCTTTGAGCGAGCTGCTATACTACCGCGACTACTGGCAGCCGGACAATTTGCTAGGACGAGGCAGGGTATCAATCGAGGATGTTATCTTTGGCGCCAGCATGTATGCGCTCGCCGTGGTTATCTACCCCTTTTTGACAGGCAAACGGCTCCCAAAAGCGAAGCCAGCACTGCAGCAGACCCAGCTTTTGCACGCTGGCGGCTACATTGTCGCGGTAGCGGGCTTAACGGTAGGGGGCAATCTGTGGCTCGGCATCAACTCGGTCATCGCCACAGGGGCAGCCTGTATGCTCGTGACGGTGGCGACATGGGTAAAACGGCGCGACGTGATGGTACCCAGCTTGATAACCGGAGTTGTGAGCATCGTGGTGGTAACGGCCGGCTACGTGCTGGGGCTTGACGTAATCGCGCCACACCTGCTGCAATCATGGTGGCTTTTGCAAGGCACACCGCTCGGCATAACGTTTCTGGGAAATGTTCCCCTCACAGAATTACTGTGGTTCTTTGGCGTCAGTAACTTCTTTGCCAGCACCTACATGAGCGTGACTGCCCAGCACTATGTGGCCGGCAGACGACCGCTACTGTGGCGGTTGCACTTGCCGCGCTCTACGCCCCAACCAATCAACAGCTACATATATCGGGAACAGGGCATAGATTAGCCCTACACCCGTCACTTCGGCGAGTACCCAGCCTGCAAACCCGTGCACCCTCAACGTACGCGGCCACATCTGTAAATAGCGCCACAGCGCGCGCCCACGCAAATGCAGCGAGCGCATGGCCGCAGGCACCACCATATGCCTGTCAAAATATGTTTTATAGCCCGCCTGATGTAAATGTATGGCAAGGTCAAGGTCCTCGTGGATATCCGGGCGCAGGCATAGGTTGGCAACAACTTCCTGCCATTGGGTGCGCAGCAGCGCCATGTTTGACCCAAACAAGGTGTTGGTTCCCACTACTATCCGGTTAATGCCAAACCCAATCGGGCGCATTAAAAAACTCGTTAGCCATGGCAGCGGTAAGTTGTAAAACCGGCACGGCCCCACCCATGCATATCGGCGATGCGCCTCTGCGCTATAAAACCGCACGAGGTGCGCCACCCAATCAGGAGGCAACAGGGTGTCGGCGTCAATCCGCCCGATAATATCACTGCGTGCCGCCTCAAAACCTGCATTTCGAGCATACAAAACGCCTTGCCGAGACTCCTGTACTACTTTTACAAAGGGGAACTGCCTGGCAATTTTTACCGTCTGGTCGGTGGAGTTATTGTCTACCACGATAACTTCATCGGGCATGGTAGTCTGTGCCGCAATGGCCTGCAAGCACCGTTCGAGATGCATCTCTTCGTTATATGCCGGAATTACGATCGATAGTGTCAGCTGCTTCATGCTACTCTTAATATTGTATGACTGAACGCATCTCGCTGTATACCCGCCAGGCGCGACAGTGGCTCAAAATCCAGTGGCCCCGGCTGTGGAAATACCTGGTGCAGCCATGGTGGCACCGGGTTATTACGGTACTCATACTTATCGTTTTCATTTTTATGGGCATGATGTACGGCATTGGCGAATGGTATGTGTTCAGCCAACGCAATAAGCCACTCACGCTGGGCGTTACCTTTATCCCTGATTACGCCTCGTATCTGGGCGTCGATCCGCAGCAGACTATGGATGCTCTCATCCACGACCTTGGCGTGGAGCGCTTTCGGCTGGTGAGTTATTGGAGCGATATTGAGCCGCAGCAGGGAACGTACAACTTCAGTCAGCTCGACTGGGAATTTCAAAAGGCCGATGCGGCCCATGCTCAGGTCACATTAGCCATCGGTTTGCGCCAGCCGCGCTGGCCCGAATGCCACGCGCCGTCGTGGGCCAATACCGCGCAGCCCGAAAGTCAGTGGTACCCGGCGCTCAAAAACTACATGGCTGCAGTCATCAACCGCTACAAAGACAATCCAGCGCTGCAAAGTTACCAGCTTGAAAACGAATATCTGAACAGCTTCGGCAACTGCCACAACTATGACCGCAGCCGGTTGGTAAGTGAGTTCAACATGGTCAAAAAACTCGACCCCGCACACCCCGTCATCATTTCACGCAGCAACAATTACGGCGGCTTCCAACTGGGCCAGCCGCGGCCGGATGAGTTTGGCGTGTCAATTTATCGTCGCGTGTGGAAGCCGCTGTTCGGCGGTACCTACATCGAGTACCCATTCCCATCGTGGTACTACGCCTTTTTGGCCGGTGAGCAAAAGATCATCACCGGCAAAGATTCCATCATCCACGAGCTACAGGCCGAACCGTGGGTGCCCGACGGTAAAGACATCCGGCACATCAGCTTGGCCGAGCAGAACAAGTCGTTCAACGCTCAGCGCTTCAAGGGAGTCATCCAGTTTGCCAAAAATACCGGCATGAAGACAATCGATCTGTGGGGCGCGGAGTATTGGTACTATCGCTGGCAGGTCGAAGGCGACAAAAGTGTCTGGAACGTCGCCAAAGCCATATTTCAAAGTAATGTACAGCACTGATACGGATTGGCAACAGCTATAGAGTAAGGCATACTTAATAGCATTATGAAAAAGCAGAAGCACAGTTCGCCGAAAGCTATCGTGAACCGCCGAGCTCGTTTTGATTACGAGCTGGGTGATTCTTTGGTGGTGGGCATTGCGCTTTCCGGTGCCGAGACCAAAGCCTTGCGAATGGGACACGGCCAGTTGCGCGGCGCCTATGTGACCGTCAAAGACAACGAGTTGCTGCTCATCAACGCCATCGTATCCGGCACTTCTGGCATACCCATTTCAGAAGCAGACCAAACCCGTGCCCGCAAGCTGCTGGCCAAGCGCCGCGAAATTGCGGCGCTCATTGAGGCCAAGCAGCAGGGTCGCACCATCGTGCCGCTCGAGCTTCTGACTCACGGTCGCTTTATCAAGCTTCGTATTGCGATAGGTAAAGGCAAAAGGCAATACGATAAAAGACAGACGCTCAAGAAGCGGGACGAGTCGCGACAGATTAATCGTGCACTAAAGTCCGGTCGCTAGTTCTTTATAGACAGGTTCACGTTTGAGTCGTTGGTGTTGGTAGCATCACCGGTCGTGGCGCTGCCGCCAGTGGTGTTCTGCGAACTCTGTGCGTCACCGCTGCTGGCGTGCTGGTCGTTGTGGCTGATTAGCGTTATGTCGTTGTCGTTGGTGGTCGTGACGGTAGTCTTGTTGCTGATATCAATGGTGTTAGTGGAGTCAGGACCAGTGTTGCTGTTGGTGGCCGTAGCCACCAGGCTGCCGGTTACTATCTTCTTTATGAAAGTGGTTGAAGACGGTGATGACGGAATGCCACTACCACGGCCACCACCGGTCGGTACTGATGCCGTCTGTACAGAGGCGCCCAACACGTGGCCTGATGGAGCTTGAGGTGTGCCACATACGGTCGCGATGTCCGCCGGCGTGAGCGTGCTGGTATCTATGCTGGCATTTTGCATTTGCACCAACCGGCTATTCAGGCTGGCCAACTGGCCCGACAGTTCCGTGTGCACCGAGCTGCTGACCACCCCGGCAGTTACCGGCACCATCATCGCTGCTCCGGCCAGGGCGGCAAACAAAGCAGTAAACGGGTTGCTTTTCCATTTCAGTAGAGTCTTTTTCTGTTTGCGAGAAGCTTGCGGTCGTGTCATGGCGCGCCTCCTTATCTCACTTATGTTGCTAATAGGGGGAAGTCTCTCAAAAGTGCTTACCCTGTACATGACTGTAGCGCTATGTCACACTTCGGCAATAAAAATTCTTACCGTTCGGCTCGGCTGTTGCCTCTCGAGAGAAGTTTCGCTATAATGCACGAAGTTCCGCTTCTCGGTAAGAGAATCTCTGTTCTTCACAATTTAGGAAGAGCAGCGTCGGTTCTGCCCACAAAGGCAAAAGCCGGATTCACTCCGGCAGACGCGACGAGAAACCCCTTTACGGGTGTCTCGTTAGCGGAGCGCTGTTCCGGAGTAGCTCAATGGTAGAGCATCTCGCTGTTAACGAGAGGGTTGCCGGTTCGAGCCCGGCCTCCGGAGCCAAGCAAAAATGGTCCTCGTTTTGAGGGCCATTTTTGCTTTTCTGATACCGTTCCAAGCCGGCAACCAGCGAACAAAGTGAGCAGGGTTGCCGGTTCGGTCAGCAAGCTTGCCCGCAGAAACATTGTTTCGAGGACAAGTGCAGCCGTGCGATAGCCCGGCCTCCGGAGCCAAAGGTTTGTTGCACTAGTATATATTCTCGGGAAGCCGCCGGTCCGAAAGTCTCCGAAAATCAGCCTAAATAATTTTTAAGGACGATCGCGTCGTTGTGCGTTTCATCTTTGGCGCCAAATACAAGCGTAGCCGCGCCGCTCGCCAGCTCTTGGCGCAGCAGCGCGACGGTTTCTTTGTTGGCATCAAGCTCGGCGGCATACCGTTTTTGAAACTCGTCCCACTTGGCCGGGTCATGGCCGAACCATGTGCGCAGTTCAGCGCTCGGCGCAATGTCTTTGAGCCAGATATCGATTTTGGCTTTCTCTTTGGTAAGGCCACGCGGCCACAGCCGGTCGACCAAAATGCGCTTGCCGTCAGCGGCAACCGGCGCCTCATACACTCGTTTGATTTGAACGTTCATCATACCCTCCTGACTAGAAGCGAAAGCTCTACGATGACGGTATCATATTTCTTCTGCTTAGTGTAATGTCGTTCTGTTTTACTCGCCCAATTTAATTGGACGCATAACACTTATCATGGCTTGTCGTATCCGTACATCTGCTTAATGCTTTCGAAAGTTTCTTCAAAGCGGGTGAAATCAACTGTTTTACTTTCGCCAGGGGCATCCCAGAGCACTTCATCGTACCAGATACGTAGAGCTTCTACAAATACCTTATCACGTATCAATAACGCGATGTTCGAGCCAGCCAGACCGGAGGTTTGGGGTAAAGCCAAGATAGCTTCCCGCTGCCCGATGATGACATGCAACTGCAGTGGGTTGTCCTTGCGAAAGCGCAATTTTGCATTGTGTACAGCCTTATACTCCCGTGCCCCGGCGAGTTTCTCGTCGGCCGCCTTGGCTTCTTGAAGCTGCTCGGAGCAGGCGGCATATTCTACCCGCTTAAACAGAGCATTCGGGTTTTCGCTCAAAAACTTTCCAAGCGCGACACGATAATTTTTCCAATCTTCCGTAACGCTCAGATATGTCCCGGGGCTCTTTATACCCGTATTACGGATGATAGCATCTGAGTGCTGTTCCTCTATCAGATCGACTATGGCCTGGACAATTTGTCGTTCGCCGATTATCACTTCCGTTTGCGTAAGCTTGCCGAAAGGCGTGCGGCGACCCGTATGCCCATGTAACTTTACGGCATCAAAATCCCTTTGCGCTTCTGCACCCATATCTAATAACTCTTCAACTGTTATATCCAGGTAATCTCCGAGGCAATCGGCAAGCATATGGATATCTGCGGGTGAGGCAGGCTTATATTCGCCGTATTCGCTATAACCCAGTTCCAATCGGTTCAGCCATTCCCTTGGTCTCCCTAGCTTGTCGGCCAGTTCCGCTATAGTCCATCCTTTGGCTTTACGGGCTTGTCGCACCTTGCGCCCGAACGCGACCGCCGCTGACGTATCTTCTGGTGTATCCATAGACACATTTTGCACATAACTGCACACTTTGTAAAGCATCTCAGGATGTTATTACTTTGTCAATATCCTTACCTGGTACCCAAAGGTTACAGCGTCCATTGCTCCAACGCAAAACCTCATAAACCCGACCCGACGAATCATCGGCAAACTCTACAAGGGTACGGTAGGGAAATAATGCTGCAAACCAATTCTTCTCGAAGTCAAGCTCTCGCTTATTCGAAGATTGCCGTACAAAATCTTGATATATAATTACGCCCTTTTCGGCAATATATCCGTGGAATAATTGACGTGCATGCGCGCGTTTCGAAGCCGATAATTGATAGAGGAAAGTCGAAGCGGTGATCACATCAAACTTTTCATATCCAGCGGCAGGGGAGCATAAGCCGGCTCCGGTAAAGTCACCCTCTACAAAACTCACCCCGTGTACATCAGTCAGATCCAGGTAATCGTACTCCGCAATAGCTGCCTCGTCTAAAAGCTCCGACGGATAAAAGGAACAGCTTTTGGCCCAAAAGGCATCGTCACCATCCTTGAGCGGAATGACATCAGTACCCACACAGTGCCCCAGCTTCATAGGCTGTTTGAGCGCGCCATTTGCCAGCGTATCGAGCAGGGCGGCTGGGAAGCGGGGGTGATCACGCACACCGCACTCCACAGGCTTAAACGGTAGATCTAATTTCAATTTTTTAAGACCATGATTGCGGCTGGCACCAACATCCATAAGTGTAATTTCTTCGCCCAAACGTTCGTGAAGCAGACTGGCCACCAGTTTAAAAGCCTTATAGCGTTCCACGACGTTGCTTTGTACATTGCGTCCACGTATATCGGCTAGAAGTTCGTCAGGGGTACCTGTATCTCCCCACAGGCGTTCAAAGCTTTCATGCCACGCAGACTCTAGGGTGTGGGCAAACGGATAGGTCGGATCGGTCCGGAGCAACTGCTTTTGCATGCTACGCAACAACAAATTGGCTGCATAGGAAGGCATGAGGTCGGTACGCTTATCCAGTTCTGCTTCAAGCGTCACCATTTCTGGGCGTTCTATCGCTTGCAGACATGCCTGACTGAACGCGGCTATGCGGGCATCGTTGGCCGGAGGCATAACTGCTTGACGAGCAAGTTCGGCACGGAAAGCATCAGACACATCAGACCTCGCTGTTTAGCTATGGTCTGATTGTATTTTCGTGCCACTGCGTGATTCAAAGCACAATCAATGTGCATGCACAAAACATCACAAACTTGCACATCATGGATTTTAGCTAAGACCAGTGCTGGTCGCCCAAGACATGGATGTCAGTGTGCGGTACGTATGTGGTACGTAATCCCCCCAGAAGTGTAGCATGGTGTACCCAAGGACGGTTGCTCTGCGAGCTAATCATGTATCTAAAACAGATTTTTCATCGAGAGAGATAATTTGTTACTATAAGCCAGTCTAGTCACACAAAGGCTCCGGGAGGCCGATAATGTCATTTATGATTGGTATTGGAGTATTGCTTGAAGAAGCGGCGACTAATAGACTCCGTCAATTTGAGCTACGACTTGCCAAAGAGTCAGGCAATTGGAGCGCGCTGCGGCAGCCGCCTCATATTACCGTTAAGGTACCATTTCCGGTAAACAGTACGGCAGATATCGACAAGGTGAGTGGCATAATGGCAGCCTTGGCAGAACGTACAGACAACTTTGAGATAGAACTACAGGGATTTGGTAACTTTGGAGATACTACTCTATACGCTGCCGTCAAAAATACTCACGAGCTTCTCAACCTTAGCGATCAGCTCATTGAGGAATTCACCGAACCGGGCGAGGCAAGAGAACGCGAACAGAGAAGAATGATTTTTCATAGTACCGTTGCCAAGGATCTCGGCACTAAAGAGTACGAAAAAGCCAGGAAATATTTACAGCATGAGTCGCTCGCCCTAAAGGCTAGGGCGCAGGGTCTCGGCTTATTTTTGGGAATCGACAATCTTCAACATTGGGTTGTCATTAGTGAAGCGCCCTTTAAAAATATTTAAAATTTATCATTTTCCCGCCTAGAATAGGCGGCCTCCCGAGACGTTGAAAAGGCGGTGATATACCCCGAGCCATAACACTACTGCTTGTTATATATTATTTTTGATGATACTTTTCTTCTTAACCAGGGGAAGGAAATAGTACTTCTGAGCTAAAAGGTTCACGGGGAGCCCGCCATACAGTATGAGTAAAGAGCATGTTATCCAAGCAGTTACGAATCATCTAGCCGATAGCGAGAACGGATTCATAGCAGGTACACCAGAGGCTTTCGTATGCATTTACGGTAGTAGCGTCTATGGTACCCCGGATAGTCAAGCTGACGTTGATCTTTTATGCGCAGTACCCGACACGCACGTCGAGGGGATTGACGTAGAGGCGTTGGGCGCATTCATACATGATACGCACGTACGTTATGGGCACTACGTGGATCAAGAGGTCCCTTATGCAAATAAGCTAGTCTATAGTTTTAGCGATCTGCGGGATGCTGTCACATTACAAGCCTTCGAAAGAGACACTCGCGGTAGTGTATTCGTCCCAGAAATTCAAAAAACTTCAGATTTCCTCTCAAGTAGACCGATAAAACTACGGCTTGGCCTCAACGCCCTGACCACTCCAAATATCCTCATCTGCAAAGAAGATTATGTAGCAAAATGCTATTTAGCATTAGCTGGCATGTCTATAACTGCCGTCGGGGTTAGTTTGAGCGAGAAGGAATGTTGTGACGCTAATGATGTTATAGCAGCAATTTGTGTTTCAAAAACGGAAGCAAGCGGAGAAATGTTCCTTGGGTACAAATTAGAACATGCCTCTGTGCACCAGTACCTGCAAACTACCATAAAACGTGCACTACAGAGACTAGCAGTTAATGGATACATAACCGAACTCAAGGACAAACCCGGAACTTACGAAGTAGGTGAAGCATTTGATGCTTTTGAACTAACAGCGCGTATATTTAATGCATTTGAAGAACATAAGGAGTTGGTACATGAATGATTATCTGTCCGCAATACTAGGTGAGGAAAACCTTGAGGAAGCCAGCCAAGAATTTCATGATGCCGTTGATATAGGTTTATCCTTTAAGATGCAGCAAAATGTCCGTAATGGAGACATGCAGGATTTAACTGCAGAGTTCTTAGTTGATGAGCTGCCCCAGGAGGGGAGCGACCTTAAAGATGTTACAAAAGAATTCGAGAAGCGCTTTCTCCCTTACTGCTATAACTTCGCAAGCCCCCGGTTCATGGGATTTCCTGATGCAGGAAATTCTATAGCAGCAATAACAGGAAGTATATTGTCCGATTTTATGCAGCAAAACCTCATCAATCAGTCGTTCTGCAGCCCCTCTGGTACATTTGCAGAAATATCAGTAATCAGATGGCTCAGAGAGATAGTCGGCTATAAAAATGGGGCAAAAGTTAACGACATATTCGATGTAGGCGGTGTCATCACGCCGGGGGGCACATCTAGTAATACCATCGGGATTCTACTAGCGAGAGAAAACCATCGCGCAAACACAATGAAAGAGGGCGTGGTACTTAATGACGACCACTACGTGGTAGTGCCAAAAGGCATTGGCCACTACAGCGTAAAAAGTGCACAGATGTGGATTGGCTGCGGAAATAGACTCATAGAAGTCGAGACCAAAGACTTTCGCTACGACCTTGATGATCTGGCATCTAAACTAAGGCAGTACCGCGGTAAAATCATGGCAGTAGTAGCCTATGCCGGAGACAGCCGTACGATGACGGTAGATCACTTAGAAGCCGTCGCAAAGATTGTAAAGTCAATCGACCCTAGGATATGGCTCCACGCAGACGCCTGCCATGGTTTTTCGCTCGGATTTAGCGAAAAACTTAAATACAAGCTTAAGGGCATCGAGCAATTTGACAGCATAACGACAGATCCACACAAAGTCATGAATACTCCTTATACGATTAGTGCCCTGCTGGTTAAAGACCCGAAAAAGATGCGTACTGTAAGTAGTCTTTCTGATTTGATAATGCAAGAACAGTACGCATTCGGTCAGATTACCCCTTTCGTCGGTAGTAAGCCATGGTCGTCGCTTAAAATATGGTTTGCAATGAAAAATCTTGGGAAAAAGGGATTTGGCGAAATTATAGATAAACGCCATGCCCTGGCCAATACGCTACACGCTATGGTTGAAGAAAGGGATGACTTTGTGCCAATAAATGAAGTAGGGATTAATGCGGTCGTATTTATGTACACGGGCGGCCAAACTGATTTAACTCTCGATGAATTGAATGAACTTAATAAGCAAATCCATAGCCAACTCATCGCAGAAGGTATTTACCACCTACACCAGTTCAGCGTACCAGACCCGGGAGTATTTGCTCGAGGAGAAATAATCTATCCCCTGCGATTCATGAGCGGCAACCCCCTTACCACCAGTAAGCACCTCCAAGATATGCTCACCTATGTTGCTGGTCTCGGCACAAGCATCCGACAGAAAAAACACTAAACGAATCTAAATAATTTTTTGTGAATGATTGAGCTTGATGTACATAAAAAGTGTTTACGCTTTGCAGGTTGTGGGTACGTGCATATTGATATGGCGGTATTTGCTTAAGGAAAAACTGCAGAAGCATAATTTACCGCTTATTTCACTTTTACCAAAATAAATGTTAAAATATCGAAACATGGAAACCCCTACAGACAGCGCGCCTGACGTCGAGTTACAGCCACATGAATCCCAAAATGTAGCGGTACTTGTAGCATGGCCGTACGGTAACGGACCCAGGCACCTAGGCCATGGCGCCTCACTTCTACCCGCAGATGTGATCGCCAGATATCACCGAAGTAAAGGTGATAACGTCCTCATGGTGAGCGGCACCGACGAACACGGCACACCCAACGTAATTGCAGCCGAAAAAGCAGGCCTCCCCGTGAGAGATTACGTCACCGGTACAAATGAAATTATACGAAACGACTTCACCGGCTTAGGCATGAGTTTCGATTGGTTTACCCGTACTACGAGCAAAACACACGAGAGAACCGCCCAAGGTATATTTTCACAACTTGTCGATGCCGACTACATTGCAAAAGGCGAAATGCTTGGTGCTTTTGATGAAGATACTGAACAATCGCTCCCTGACCGTTACGTTGAAGGTGAATGCCCGTATTGTCATTCTTGCGCCCGGGGCGATCAGTGCGAGAGTTGTAATTCACTCCTTGATCCAGCCGATCTTATTAATCCCGTGTCCAAGCTCACTGGTAACGCTGTAAGCTTTCGCCAGACAGAGCATTATTTCCTTCTACTCGATAAAGTGGCCCCAGATGTTATAGAGTGGTTAAAATCAAACGACAAACTACGCTCTAATGCCAAAGCCTCCTCAATCGCGATGGCCGAGCAATTACGACCACGTGCCATCACTCGAGATATGAGCTGGGGTATACCTCTACCTGAAGGCTATGAGCTGGAAGGTGAAAATCATAAAGTACTCTACGTCTGGTTTGAGGCAGTTATTGGCTACCTGTCGGCCTCCATAGAATGGGCAAAAAACACGCAAGATGACCCTAACGCCTGGAAACAATGGTGGTCTAACCCTAACGCACCCAACTATTACGCAATGGGTAAAGACAACGTGCCTTTTCACACCATTATCTGGCCAGGCATGTTATTGGCACTTAACAAATTAAAGGAGGATAGAGAAGACTATCTTCGTCTACCCGATGTCATTGCCAGCACTGAATACTTAACGTTTGGTGACGATAAGCTCAGCAGTAGCCGAGGCAATGTTATATACGTAAGTGATCTTTTGAGAATCGTGGGGCCCGATGCTTTGCGCTATTACTTTATTGCGGCCGGTCCAGAAACGAAAGATACAACCTTCTCATTTCACGAACTTACAAAACGCACCAATGATGAACTCATTGCAAAGTGGGGCAACTTAGTGAGCCGGACGTTCTCACTACTGAATAAAAATCATGACGGTAAAGTACCAGAAATTTCCCTCCACGAGCTCCACGACGCCGACAGAGAACTACTGAACAGCATACACAGCGCTTTCGCAACCGTCGGAGAGAACATTGAGCGGAATAAGTTTAGTCAAGCACTTAAAAGCGCCATCGAGGCAGCTTCTGCAGTTAATAAATATATTTACGATAATGAGCCGTGGAAAGTAGCAAAGACAGACCTGAAAGAAGCCAGCAGAATCATGTACGTCGTTGCGAACGCCATTGATAACCTATCTGTTATTTTTAGCCCATTTCTGCCGCACTCAAGCCAAAGGATACACCAGGCATTAGGGTACGACGATGTCATCGCTAGCCAGCCAGTGTCATATGAACTCGACCCCGGCACAAATTTTTCTGTCCTTAAAGGAGACTATAGCTCCAACAAACATCTCTGGCACTATCGCCACACAAGAGGCGGCCAGAAGATACATATGATAGAAGGTGGTCATATCTTTAAAAAAATAGACGAAGAAGAATTACAAAGGGATTTCCAAGCGATTTCTCAAGCTAGGCAGCTCGGCAACACCGCTCTTCAGCCGGACAAGTAGTTAGAACCATCAGGTATACACGTTGAAAAGTTGCCCGGCGACGGTTATAAAAGATAACCGTCGCCGGGTCGCACGTCATATGGTCCAGACGCTTCATGGTAGGAAGGGCGATCTATTGCGCACCGTCGCATTCATGATGGCTGCCTGTATCAACTCGATGATCTTTCGGTGATAGGGCCACCAGCGCATCTCGCCAAAGTTCTTTTGATCCTTCGTTGCAGGGCTGTCCACGATAATCGTGCCATATTGCAGCCAGCGGCCTAACATGGGGTTGTCGTTGTCGGCGGTGTCGATGGCCAACAACTTGAGCCGGGGCGTAAGTGGCTGTAACCACGGAAAAAGCACCGGCGGCACCCATGCCACGACTACGTTCCAGTTCGTGACCAGAAGGTAGGTGTACTTCCAGCGCAGCGCCAAGACAGCGGCAGACAAGAAGCACACGGCGGACAGGAGCAGTGAAGCCCACCATGTCCACACGAACGTAAACTGGCGAGCCGTGGGAGCCTTTTGGGCGTCAGGAAGGTTTCCCCAAGGGACATGTAGGCGAACTGTCCCGATCACGATGCTCAACAAGAGGAAAGCAACCCCCAGTAGCACCGGTATCGCAACCCGCAGCACCACATACATCCAATGGCGACGAACCATCAGGAGGATGCGGTCTTCTCGAACTGGTCCGAGTTGCACATCGTATGCGTCCTCCACCAGTACGAAGCGAACCCTGTCCACGTCATCATTCGTGACGTTCCATTGGCGCTCAGGCAATGGCACATTCCACTGCCATGCCTGAGGCCAGCGCTCGTTGACGGTGTGCTTAACCGCTCGAAGATAGAACGCGACAAAGCCCGCAAACAATAGCGCGACAAGCAGATCGACGCTCCACGAGAGGGAATCGATCGCTGCCATGACTATCAGACAGAACGCAAAACTTGTCGCGCAGAGCAGCGCCGCATGTCCACCCGAGACCCAGCGCCGCACTGATGCGTACCGCATAAACACTGACGATTGCCCAGGTGCGACCCTAGGTGATGTACCGTTGTCGGACATCATCCCTCCAATCCTAAGACGTACGGTCTCTACGGGTGTCTCCCGGAGACATAAGGCTAGTTATACAACAGCTATTTTATCGCTGCAAGTAATAACACCAGAATCTTGTAATGTTCTCCTATTGGTGCTATGGTAAAACAAAAATCCCAGTACCTATGAAACGAACGGTGATCGTTGTTCGATTTCGATACTGATATCTTTACCTCACTTTTGCCGAGGATACCAGCATGGAAACCGGACAAAAATCCGGCCTGCTTTGCTCGCTTCACCCAAAAGGAAGGAGCTCGTAGCTTCAGGAAAGCGCACCTTAACGTTTACAGCACAATCGACAAGAAAGAGGAGGTGGCAGTATGTCCACCACACCAGGGGGGCCATCCGGCCACCCTACCGAGCACATTCACGTGTATGACGAAGCGGTTGACGCCACGACGGCAGGGACAGCACAGCGCACGCGCCGTGCCAAGAAGCCGACCCGTGCACCTAGGCAGGCACCTGCAAGCAAGCCAACTCCGCAAAAGGGATGGCGCAAAGGCCTGTACAGCCTGAGTAAGCTCGTTGGCCGCCCGGATCTCGTTCCGGCTCTCTCCAAAAGAGAGCAGTCCACCTATGACATTTGGACGCTCGAGAACCGGTTGCGCTTTCTGGCCGAACGGTTGCAAATCACCGTCAGTTTCGTGAACATCAAGGGCGGCGCTAGCAAGACGACCACTGCGATCTACGTAGGCTCGATCATTTCGAACCTGACGCGTCGCGTCGTGTACCTCTTGCCGGCAACGCAGGCAACGGCGACAAGCACAGCAGCTCTCAACGCCGGAATTGCACCGAGCGACACGTTGACTGTCAGTGAGTTTAGCCGTTTGTACCAACAGCTCGGCTCGTACCGTGCGGTCTCCAGCTACGTGACGCCGACCCCTGCGGGGCTACGTGTCATTTCTGAGGATTCAGAAATAGGCGTGGATGCCAACACGGAATTCGGCAAAGAGCACTTTCAGCACGTAGCATCAACGCTGCATTCCAGCGTGGATGTACTGCTCTTCGACACCGGCAACGACGATGTCAAGGTCGGCAGTGTCGTGCTTGAAGCAGTACGCCGTTCGGACGTCATCGTCTTCACGGCAACTGCCGATAAACCCGTCACGCTGGAAAAGCTTGGTCCGACGATCGGTTTGTACATGACCGACCTTAGGGCAGAGCAGAACGTGAACCTGCAAGATGGTGCGTCGCGGTCGGAGCAACAAATCTCCACGAGAGAAAAGGCCAGTAATTCGCTGGTGGTTGTAAGCGGTCTGACGGCAAAAGAAAAGCCAGACGACTACAAGAAGTACGCATACCACCATCGGCGGGGTAACGCCACGCAACCGACCGGCTTCGAGGGAAAAGTATTTACGATCCCTCGGGACAAGCACATGGCGACGAACATCGTTGCGGACGTGCACAAGATCAGCGCAGCTGCCTATTTGGCATACCTCAGGCTCTGTGTCGCAATCTACGAGAATGCGGCCGAACTTCGGGGGATCAATCTGAAAGCGGAAGCACTTCGTCGTTCGACGGAAACCGAAAACGCAAGCCCGGCAACTATGCCACAGCCGGCTTGTCCAGGACCATTCAGCGCTGAGGCGAAAGCCGCCAGCTAACGGAAGGAAGGAAAGATGAACGTCTTTTCGACGGCTGGTCACGCGGTCTACGCGCTTCACAGCCAGCTACACACAACAAATCCGCCCGCCAAGTGCGACTTGAAGAATACAATCGCTACTCCAGTCAACCACCTCGTCGGCGAGCTGGAAGGCGTTGCTCCATATGTCGCATCCATCATCGGCATTGTTGCCTTTGTCGGCATCATCATTCTGGCTGCGAGCAAGCATGCTAGCACCATGCTGCGCATCGTCGGAATTGTCATTCTTGGCGTCATTGGGGTGGGCGTCATCGGCTCTGTCATCGGTGTCTTTTCGACATCCTCCTGCTAACAAGGTCGTAGTAGTTGTCGTCCGGGCAAGGAAACCCGAACCCGGACGACAACTCTCTTCCGTGAGGAGAGGCTATGTGGCCCGATATTAAGATACCCAATCCACTGAACGCGCTTAACCCAGCAACGTACATCAACGATGCCTTTAACTGGATCAACGGTAAGATCCACGGTATGTTCATGAACGTGGCAACTGTCATCGAGCAGTACCTGACTAACCCGCCGCAGCTTCATGCGGCGACGTTGCAGGACTACCTCGACGGCAATGCCATTGGCATCGCCAATTTGCTGATCTTCGGCGTGGCGATCTGTCTGCTGGTCATCATCATGTTCAAGCACCAGCGGCTCAGGTCGTTGCCGCACCTTGCCATCACCATCGTAATCCTCGCGATCGCAGACCAGTCCTTTTTTGTTTTCTGGGATTGGCTCATTGTTGCGGGGCACAACCTGGCGGTGGCGGCGCAGTTCTACCACCCAAGCAACTCCGGTTCACACAACGTTGACGCAAGTGCTCTACTCGTAGACCCGGGGTTCAGCAACGTCATCGCTGGAATCATCGGTCTCCTGTGGCTGACTTTCGTCGGCGTATCGCTGACGTTGATTGTCGTGTTTGCCTACGGCCTGATCGGGGAAGCAGTCCGCTTTCTCATCCTGCCGGCGTTTGTCCTCAGGCCTCTGGGCGAGCGGTCACAGAAGTTTTTTGACTGGCTCGTCAGCCTGGGGCTGGTAGCAGTAGTGTTCGGTATGCCCGTGGCGATTTTCTGCCTCGAGCTCGGCAAAGCAGCCACCGACAACCTTGTCGCTGGCCATACGGCCATCGGCTCAACCTTCTACCTAACAGCGGCACTTCTGCTGGGCATGTTCCTGCAGATAGTGTTGGTAATCGCAACCCACAGCGTGTGGGTCAACGCGCGGACAGGGCAACTCTTTTCGACCGTCCGCGGTCGAGTGGAGAGCTTTAGCCGGCGGAATAGGCGTGCTGATACCCAGTCCGTCATCGCCGCCCATGCCCGGACGATGCAACCCATACCGGTTGTGGTCACACAGCCACGTGTGAAGCATCGCGTTGCGAGGCATGTTGCCGCAAATGCGACAGAGGCTACGACCGCGAGAGTGGCCGCATCTCAAACTGTCGCAAATGCGCACCCTGCCATCGGAGCAACTGTCATGGTGGCCTCATTGGCAGCAAATAAGTACATGCGCAATCGTGCCCAACGAGCTGCCTAAGGAGGTGGTGTTCCATGGCTACGAGCCAAGAGTATGACGGGCTTCGTACGGACAGCCCTAAGAATCTGCAGAGGAATTTCCTGGGCTTTACCACCACGGACATCCCGGTGGGCATCGTCCTGGCAGTCCTCGTTGTGTTCATCGCTGGCCTCTACGGTAGAATGGCCGGACTGGTCGCACTCATCGCAGCCTGGGCATGCATGTACCGGTTTAGCGACAACGGTCGGCTCTACTATGTCGTAGCTCAACGAGTACACGACCTGTGGATTAGTAACGTCAGAACGCACCTCCTTTGGGAGGCGCCTACTGGCGCGCCAGGTCGTCGCACGCTGCGTCTGCGGTCATACCTAATCCCTTTGCGGCTCAGTACCGTTGAGGGCTTGGATGTAGCTGCGATTCACCACGTCGGCCAACATACCGACGCGGTAGTAGTAGCAGGCGAGGGCAGCAGCGTCGCGTCCGATGCCTTGTGGGCGCAATTCGAAACCCACGAAAACCTCGCACATGTCATTAAACGCGTGGTTGGCATCGGGCTCGAGAGTAGCTATTCGGTAGGCGTATCATTCGTGTGGCGGAGACGGCCCCACGATTTAGCAGGCATGGGGAAGATGTTTCTCGAAAATCTCCATCCTGCAGTGGTTGGCGCCCCTCAGAACCAGGTGCTGGCAACAGAACATGGTCCTGAAGAACTACGGATCACCAACCTCAGCCGCGTCGCCGATGAACTCTTTGACATCACCGCGCAACACGGCGGAGACGTCACGATGGCTTCCGTTTGGACAATCAAACGGGATACCCATCTGACTGCAGCAGCCAAACGCGGTAGCTTGCCAAAGAGCCAACTACACCGCCTGCTGGTTGCAAAGGTGGCCCAAACAGCCGTCGATGGACTAGCGAGCTGTGGGATTGTCGATCCCTATGCCATGGATCTGGAAGACCTCCAGCACTTCATGCGCAGCGCATGGGACGGGAAAAACCTTGTCGATTACCACTTGCAGACCCAAGAAGGTGAGATCACAACCGCCAACGAAGCGCAGTGGCCAACCGAACGTATCGAAGCGTTCCGCGACCATTGCCTCATCGACGGCACGTATCACACCGTTCTTCGGATCAGCAATTGCCCGAGCGAACAACTACCTCATTTCTTCCGCGAGCTGTTTGCCATCAACGCTAAGTGGCTAACGGTCACGCTAGTTGGCGAAACAGTAAGCAGTCGGAACGAGGAAGTTCTCCTTAACCGAATCATCCCGATCAAGGAGGCGTTCGACGAACAACGGGGCATTGTCCACAAGAGCTCGCGTGTCCTCGCACGAGAGGAAGCACGCCTGGAGCGGGAACGCCGGCTCTTTGAGAGTCGATTTGGGCAGGCATACAACCTGCTCATTGCGGTCAGCAACACCGACCTCCAGACACTCGAAGATGACGCCGACGAGGCTCGCCGTAAGTGCCTTACGATGGGCTTGTCTGCCAAGCGCATCACGGGGGAAAACCGGCAGTTGCCAGCATTGTGGAGCGCAACGACCGGCATCAATATGCTGTAAACGACTTGTAGCAATCGCTACGGAAAGGGGTGCAGCCCTGGGTCATTGAAGCTTCTAGCAAGCTTCAATGCCCAGGGCGTACACATCTCAGGAATGTGATTATCGCGATAATCATGCTGCTGAGGTGCCTACGCATCATCAGGTACCTTCACAAGATGGAACAAGTACAGCATGGCTAAATCAAAGCCGTGCCTGAGTTTGCAAGGAGCAAGCACATGGCAACTATCGGTCGAGTCTTTATGGGGACTCCTGAGTCAGCTGCCATGATGCAGCCCTGGATCAGCCCCGCCCCCCTCTGCTACACCGGTATCCCGCTTGGAATCGATCTTCGCACCCGTCGGATCGTCTATTTTGATCCATGGATGCTGAAACGCGACGGTTTCATCAACGCGACGCTTTTTCTCGTGGAAGGAGAGAAGGGCGGCGGCAAGTCAACGCTCATGAAGTCGCTCGGCGTGCGTCTTAGCATGATGCAAGCCGGTATCAACCCGATGAATAGCGAACCGCAGTTCATGCGAGTCCGCGTCCACGACCGTAAGCCAGAAGATGGCGAGCCAGAATACAAACGGCTTACTGACTTCTTGCATAGCCAAATCGTATCGCTCAACCGGTCTGCCTCGATCAATCTGTTTGACCCGGCCATGAAAATGGACGAGGCCGACTTGCTCGAGACAGCCGTCAACGTATGCGAGATGGCTAGTGGACAACCGCTTCGAGGCTTCCCGCTGCTGGCGCTGCAAGTTGGTGTCTACCGTATGCTTACGGAATTCGCCGAAGCAGCCAGTCCGGAGATTTTGGAGCACATTCTTCGTGGGCTCAATTCAACAGACATCGGTAGCTACTACTGGGCCCACAACGAACGAGTAGCAGCCCAGCTGCAGACAAAGTTCAGCTCAGAGTCGCCGATAGTCAAAGCACTTCTCGGTAACGTAGGGCACCACAACATCCCGGCACAAGAGTTCGAACGCGACGCCGCACTTGTGGCGTCTTACATCGGTCGAATCCTTCGGGGTGACTTCGGCCATATCTTCGGAGGGCAGGAGTCACTACGTGACATGCTTAGCCAGCCGATGGTGACATTTGACTGGACAGGCTTGAACGAAAAAGCTCGCTCCATGCTCGCCGCCATGATGTGGAAGTGGCAGACGGTCGCGCTCGCGAACAACGATCTCGATCTCATCCCACACATCAGTTTCCGCGATGAAGAGCACGAAGCATTCCGCAACTTGATGTACGTGCGCTTCATGGCAGACTCGGTGACCAAGGCTCGTGCTTACCACACTGCCGAGTTCATCAGTACTCAAGATGAGCTCAAACTCACCACCAGTGGGGAGGAAGGTTCCGAAATCCGGCGGCTCACCGAGAGTATCCGGCGCGGAATCGACACGCGCTTCATCACGCGCTTGCCCCAGGATGACGCAGTCTTGCACCACATGTCGCAGCTCGGCATTTCCGACCTCGATTTACATATGTTGACGAGGTTACCGGTCGGCTGTTTTGGCCTGAAGGTGCCTGATCGCCCAATCCTGTTTTTCCAACACATTCTCACACCCAGCGAATACCCGCTCATCCAGACTGACTCCGCTAATACGCGCATGACAGTGCGCACGCCGGTGTTGTCTACTGACGAGCTCCAGCGCTGGGTTGTCCAGAATGGCCGCACAACGATAGGAGAAGAGTCATGAGACCCGCACGGGCAGTAGGTTACTCGGTTGCGGGAATCATCGTGGTGACGGCCGTCGTTATCCTGGTGACGCATCGCCTCGGCGTGCACAACCATGGTTCGATGGCCGCCACCATTTCTTCCGCACCTCGTACCACTGCCGCAGCACCTTACCCAACCGCAATTGCCTCAGAGACGGTGAGCACGGCGGCGTCTAAATCGCTCATCAATCAAGTCACCGACTTTCTGGAGGCCTACTACCTCATAAAGCCAGACGATACAGCAGCCAGCCGGCAAGCCCGTATGGCTCCTCTTGTCTCTGCTGGCTTTCTGGAGCACCTCGATCTGGGCTTAGCCAGCGGCACAGCCGCTGACCGAGCACGCCAGGGCAAAATAACTGTCCAGGCAAAGGTCATGACCGACCAGTTCGTAGCCGAGCCACTCACCGGTGACTCCTCCGAATTGACCGTCACCGTACCGGTAACTATCACCGACACGACCAGCAACAACTCTGCGCAATCATTTGAGGTAATAACGACCTCGACATGGAAGCAGCAGGACACATCGTGGAGCATCCTTGCCTTTTCAGAAGGAGGCGATACGGGATGAGGAAAGCATGGCTCGTTCTAGTCATCGCCCTTGCACCGGTGATACTGACCGGCGGCTGCTTTCTGGTAATGCCAATACTCGCCATGGGCGGAAAAGCCCAGCGTGACGCACAAGCGCAAGCATGTACTGCAAACGACTCCGTGTCGCTTGCACCCGCCCCCGCTCAGATCAACGCTGCCGGCGCAACTATCAACGGACACCCGTTGACGTCGGAACAAATCAGTGACGCTAGCGTCATAGTCGGCGTCGCGCGGGCAAGGAGTCTCACGCAGCGCGATGCGCTCGTGGGCCTCATGGTAGCACTGCAAGAAACTACGTTGCGTAACTTGCCCTACGGCGATAGGGATAGCCTCGGACTATTCCAGCAACGCCCGAGCCAAGGGTGGGGAACGCCCGAGGAGATCATGAGTCCGGCTTATGCCGCCAACAAGTTTTTTGATCGACTGGCGGCACTCCCGAACCGAAACGACATGTCCTTGATCGACGAGGCCATGAAAGTCCAACGGCCCAACGCCGCGGACTACGAGCGTACTTTCAACTCTTGGCAGCCACTGGCCTCGCAGCTACTCGGTACATCGTACGAGCCGCTCGACTCAGCGACAACCGCCCAAGAGGTCGGGTACGACAGTGCCTGCCCTGCTGGTGGCGCATCAAGCAGCCAGCTCGAGGCATTTGTACAGGCAGCTCTTGGGCAAGTGGGGAAACCCTACGTCTGGGGTGGCCAATCACCGTTCAAGGGCTTCGACTGCTCAGGGCTGGTACTGTGGGCACTTGCACAAGCCGGGATTGACTATCCCGACATGACGGCGGCCGACGAATACAATCTCGGTCCGCACGTGCCCGCCGACCAGCTACAACGTGGGGATTTGGTGTTCTGGGCCAACGATACATCGGACCCCTCCACCATTCACCACGTCGCGATTTATCTAGGCAACAACCAGATTATCGCTGCACCGCACACCGGGGCTCTCGTCGGCATCCAGCCGATGTACTGGGCTGGTTACATTGGTGCAACCCGTCTGGCGACAATATCGTCAGCCACCCCCAGCAACCAGGCACCCACTCAAAGTTGGCAACTGCCAGTCGTCAGTAGCAGTTACACGACTGACAGCATCAATAAGGGGGTCGACTTTGTAGCTGCTGCCGGCACGCCGGTTTATGCAGTCGGCGACGGCACAATCTCCACGGTCGGCTCAACGCTACAGCTCGGAAACTATATCGCCATCAAGCACGACGGCGATACTTTTACCGAGTATGCCCACCTGCAAAG
Source organism: Saccharimonadales bacterium (SeqCode) (assembly GCA_035545275.1). Lineage (GTDB taxonomy): Bacteria > Patescibacteriota > Saccharimonadia > Saccharimonadales > UBA4665 > DASZYT01. The sequence continues at coordinate 60,591 of DASZYT010000007.1, forward strand.
ATATGCCAGTGGCATCCAGGCTGGCATGCAAGTCAAAGGCGGCCAAGTCATCGGCTACGTAGGTTCCACAGGGGCAGGTATTGGCAACCGTTTGCTGTTCGTAGTAACAGTGGACTTGCTGCCGACTGATCCTGTGCAGTTTCTGCGTCAGCATGGGCTCCGCCCGTAACCCGCAGGCTGCAAGAGGAATAGTACGATTTCCTCACTACACTTGTTCCATGTTCTAAGCGGCCGCCGGGGTCCGCATCTCGAAAGAGATAACCCCGGCATTAACCCAAGGTCTTAACGCGTTTGAGGCTTTAGGTTATTAATCACTCCTAGGTATCCCCAAAAGAGAGGAATTTTTAACAGTAGCTTCTACCTGGTCCCACTATAGTGAGGTCATGGCAGATGATGACATTCCAGAGATAGACGTAAAAGCTCGACAGCAAGCAGGCAAGGCGCATGTGGAGCTAGAGGTTCCCGTGCGCCAAGAAGGAGAGAAGGAAAAGCCCAGCGACCCCAATAAAGAAGACGACAAAAAAGAAGGGAGCTCCTCACAGGAAGATGAGAAAGAAAAGCAGTCTAGTGAGTCCGAGCAAAAAGATGAGGACAGCGGCTTTACCATTGCCGGCTACAAACCCGGCGAGATTTTGAAAGCACCGCTCAAGCCGCCAGACGAAAAGGAAGTGGGCGAGCGCTCGCCACAGTCTGACTAGCTCCATCCAGACGGGCAATAGCTTATGTAAAAATACGTACAGCTGCCGGCGCAAACCGTACGGTACAGTTCTATCAGAACAGAGAGGCCGACCATGACAAAGCGACTGCGACGACGGATATATATCTACGGGACTACCCTGGCGATACTTGCCATGCTCGCTACGGCTGCATACATTTTTGCCGTCCGGCCCAATGATGAAGCTAACCGCTATAACCAACAGCTAACAGACTCCGCAGTCATACTACATGCCACCCTTACGAGCTTGTCACGGACCATTCAGCTCAACATTTTCAATACGCCAGACGGAACATTGACAAGCCGCCTACACGATCTCGACAGCATTACGCGGTCTATCACCGCCACCCGATCACAACTTGCTCGCTTTGAGACCCAGGCAAATGATTTGCACACCATGGCCCATCTACCTATTTTTAATTCGTACCACAATGCGCAAATAAGCCAGCAAAATGCGCGCGATATCGTATCGCAAACCTCAGACGCGTTAGACCAATATCAAAAACTTGCCAACTTTTTACGGCAATACTATACACTCGACAACACCTTCACGACTATTACAGGCAAAATAAACGCGGTCAGCAACCTCGATTCGCTCATTCCGGATTATTCTCAGGTGTATGCCGACAGCCAGACGTTGGATGATTTGGCTACGTCGGTGCGCAAACTAGCCGCTCCAGCGGCATACGTGTCGCTCGTCTCTACCGCCACATCGGTGTACCAGCAGGCTGCGCAAGGATTACATGCGTTAGCCAACGGGCTTTCCCTCAACAATGACGCCACTAAAAATAGCGGTATCGCAATGGTAGAGCAGGCCACTGCTCAGCACGACGACAAGCTCATCGACATACCCTTTAACGATGTTCAAAATTCCTACGTACTTACCCAAATAAGTGAGCTGCCCGATAAGACTGACAGCATTCTATCGGCGCATACGAGTGGTGACTAAGGTTTGGCCGAGGCCCGTACGGAGGAAAACTCGGCAGACCGCGGCTGATACGCTACGGTGTTGGTGCGTTGCAGTTTACTCCAGCCAACCTGGGCACCTTTTAGAGCTCGGAGCACCGAGCGGTACAAAATAAATGAACGAATAGGCCCATACAGCACACGTGTAAGCGGCACCACCAGTAAGTGCCGGAGTCGCTCGCGCGCTATCAACAGACCGATGAACGCAAATAGAAATTGCAGCCCCATGGTAGCTGCCAGAAACACCAGCAGCACTTCATAATTGCCAGCCAGCAAGTTCTCCAGCTCTACCGCTAGCAAAAGTGGGCCGAACACCAGCGGCATAATGATACTAAAGATAGCGAGAGGCAAGGCATACCAGCCCAGCCAGCGAGAACGCCGACGAAACAGCAAATGCCGGTATTTCCAAAAGGTCTGAAAGTCTCCGAATATCCAGCGAAATCGCTGCTTGAAAAGTGCATGGATGGTAAGCGGCGCCTCGGTGTAGGCCAGGGCTTGATTGTCCTGAAGGACTTTGTACCCCAAACTGTGGATGGCCAAGGTAAGATCAAAATCTTCAGCCAACGTGCTCGACGAGTAGCCCCGAGCTTTTTTAATGGCTTCTTTGCGCCAGGCACCGCAGGCGCCAGGCACAATCATGACCGCTCCCAGTAACGTTTGGGCATTACGTTCAATGTAAATGCCCACTGTATAGTCGAGCGACTGCCAACGGCTAAGCGCATTCTGGATGTTGCCCACTTTGACTGCGCCGGCTACCGCTCCTACGGCAGGGTCGGCGAAATGACGCACCAGCTTGCCAATGGTTTGGGGAGGAAAGATGGTGTCGGCATCGATGCCCACCACAATATCGCCCCGGGCCTTTTTGATGCCAAAGTTCAGGGCACGAGCCTTACCGCCATTGCGCTTACGGAACGCCCTGACCTTTGGCCGCTTTGCCAGCTTCCGGGCGACCTTCCACGTAGCATCTTTGGAGCCGTCGTCAACAATAAGCACTTCGATGCGCCGATAGCGCGACCGCAACAGTGATGAAACCGTTTTAGCCAGCACCGCCTCCTCGTTGTAGGCCGGCACCACCACGCTCACCAGCGGTTCATACCCATTTCTGCGCCGCCCATACTTAATCCGTCGCACACTGATAGCGGCCAATACCGTATTGATAAGCATGCTGACACCAACGGAAATAATCGTGACGACAAACAGCTTGGTAACAAGCGCATGTGGCCACACCAAGTAGGCGCTAGCCGAATACAAGGCAGTTTTATCTGCCAAGGTCACCGGAGTAGGCGCAAACAAGGACGACGATTGAGGGTACAGCTGATTGAGCGTTACAAAGCTATAGCCATGCGCCCGCGCCTGCTGGATGAACGACGCCAGATAGGGCAGGGTTCGTGAACGGTCACCGCCTCCATCGTGCATGAGCACCACGATATCT